>NZ_JAAGMG010000878.1 GCF_010548525.1 Streptomyces sp. SID14478 | reverse complement strand
GTGCCGGCTCGCGGCGCGGGGCGGGGACCCCGCGGGCCGCGCCGTCGCCCCCGCCAGGATCCATCCCTCCACCGCCTCGTACTGCCGCCGCTGCTCCGCCGCCTTGCGCGGGGACGTCAGGACCGTGCCGAGCCAGCCGAGCAGGAAGCCCAGCGGGATCGAGACGACGCCCGTCGTCATGAACGGGAACCAGTTGAAGTCGTGGTCCGGGAACGCCGACGTGGGCGACCCGGAAACCATGTTGGTGCCGGTCATGAGGATCAGGCAGGCCGCGGAGCCGCCCAGCAGCGTCCACAGCAGGCCCGTGCGCGTGTAGCGGCGCCAGAAGAGGCTGTAGACCAGGGCGGGGGCCAGGGCCGAGGCGCCCAGGCAGAAGGAGAGGGTGGCCAGGGGCTGCAGGTTGTGGTGCTGGACCACGGTGGCGAGCAGGACGGACAGGACGCCGACCGCGAGGGCCGCGATACGGGCCGTCTTGAGTTCGCCGCGCGGGGTCAACTGCCGTTTGCCGTACGCGAGGACGTCGTGGGCCAGCGAGTTGCCGCAGGCCAGGATCATGCCCGCCACGGAGGCGAGCAGCGTCAGGAAGATCGCCGTGGTGACCGTGGTGAAGAGCAGGGAGCGCGTCACCGACGTCGCCTCGCCGAAGGCCGCCCGCGCCCCGAGCAGGAACGCCGTGTTGCCCTGGGCGTTGTCCGCCGTGATGGGCGCCGCGCCGACGAGGGCCGCCGCGCCGAATCCGATGACGGAGACGATCGGCACGAAGAGGGCGACGGACAGTACCGCCCAGGACATGGAGCGGCGGATCGCGCGCGCGTTGCGGGCCGTGTACATGCGCATCGTGACGTGGGGGAGGGCGGCGCCGCCGAGCACCACGGTGAGTTCGGAGCTGATCATGTCCAGGCGGGGGGCGCAGCTGCCCGTGAACTGCAGGCCCGAGGTGAGGTAGGCGCGGCCGGCGCCGCTGCCCCGGGCCGCCGCCGCGAGCAGGGCGCCGGGGTCCCAGTCGAAGCGGTGCAGGATCAGCGCCGCGGCCACCGCGCCCGAGCCGAGCAGCGTCACGATCTTGAGGATCTGGATGAGGGCGGTGCCCTTCATGCCGCCGATCGTGGCGTAGCTGATCATCAGGGCGCCGAGCACGAGGACGGAGGCAGTCTTGAAGGTGGTGCTGTTGAAGCCGAGGAGGAAGGCCAACAGGTCGCCCGCACCGGCCAGTTGGACGATCATGAGCGGGACGAGCGCGGTCAGTGCCGCCGCGCAGGCCGCCATCCGCGCGGCCCGGCCCGGCATCCGGCGCGCCAGTACGTCTCCCATGGTGAACCGGCCCGCGTTGCGCAGCGGTTCGGCCAGCAGGAACATCAGGAGCATCAGGGACAGGGCCGTGCTCAGGGCCAGCACCACTCCGTCGTAGCCGACCAGCGCGATGATGCCGGTGGTGGCGAGGACGGACGCCGCGGACAGGTAGTCGCCCGCGATGGCCAGGCCGTTGCGCAGCGGCGTGAGGCTGCCGAAGCCCGTGTAGAACTCCTCCAGGTCGTCGCGGTCGGGGCTGGTCACGACGGACACGAGCAGGGTGGCCGTCGCCACCGCGGTGAACGCCACCAGCGACATCGACTCCGAGGACGCACTCACCGGTGGTTGCCGATCCGGCGCAGCCGGTGCGCGAGCGGGTCGACCCGGCGGGCCGCCGTGTACTCGTACACGATCAACGCCGCGCAGGTGACCGGGAGTTGGCACAGCCCGATGAGCAGGCCCGTGGACAGGCCGCCGGACACGGAGCGGTTCATCAGGGCCGGGGCGAAGGCCGACAGGAGGAGGAAGAGGACGAAGTAGCCGAGCGCGGTGAGGGTGGCGACGCGGCGCTGCCACCGGTACGCGGTGCGCAGCAGGCGCAGTTCGCCGCTGGGCCCGCCGGGCGGGGGCAGGTCGGGGTGGCGGGGCAGCCGGTGGGTGTGGGGTGGGGTGGGGCGGTGCGGCATCCCGGTGCTCCTTGCTGGGCGCGGGCCGATGGAGGGGTGCTGGGGCCGTGGGGCGCGGAGCGGTGCGTGCGGGTCCGTCTCGTGGTGTCCGCGCCGGTCGCTGGGGCGGGCAGCCGGTGCGGCGGCGGGCGCGGGGGAGGCGACATCCGTTCTCCTTGCGGGGCTCGGGCCCACCGAGGGGCGGGTGGGCCGCAGGGAGTGCGGTGGGAGGCGGAACGCTACTCGTAGGTAGGGGAGTGGGGGGAGGGTTTGGGTGAACTGGGCGTCGTGGCGGGTCGGTCCGGGGCGGTCTTGGCGGGGTCCTCCAGGACGGGGAAGCGGCGGGGCGCGACCAGCACGACCACGAACAGGGCGAGCGCCGCCGCGCAGGCCGCCCCGATGTAGACGGAGTCGACGGCCGCGTCGATCGCCCGGCGCACCGCGTACGTGCCGGAGTGGCTGGTCACCGAGTCGAGGTCGGCGCCGCTGCCGAGGCGGTCGGAGATCACCGCGTTGGCGACGGCGCCGAAGACGGCCGCGCCGACGGTCTGGCCGATCTGCCGGTAGAAGAGGATCGAGGCGGTGGCCGTGCCGCGCTCGGCCCAGCCGACCGTGGACTGCACCCCGACGATCAGCGGCAGCTGGAACAGGCCGAGGGCCGCGCCGAGCAGCAGGCTGAGCAGGGTGGGCTGCCAGACCGCGCCCGGGAAGGGCAGCAGCGGGAACGCGACCAGGATCGCCAGGGCCGCCGTCATGCCGAGCGCCGCGGTGTCGCGGAAGCCGATCCGGCGGTACACGTGCTGGCTCAGGGCCGCCGATACCGGCCAGCTCAGCGTCATCACCGACAGGACGAAGCCGGCCTCCGTGGGGGACAGGCCGAGGACCGACTGCGCGTACGTCGGCAAGAACGTGGTCGGCGCCACCATGAGCAGGCCCATCGCGCCGAGGGACAGATTGACGGCGGCTATGGTGCGCCGCCGCCACACCCAGCCCGGCAGGACGGGTTCGGCGGCCCGCCGCTCCACCACGACGACGAGCCCGATCAGCGCGACTCCCGTACAGAGCAGGGTGATCGAGGGGGCCGAGGTCCACGCCCAGGCGACCCCGCCCTGCACCAGCCACAGCAGCAGCACCCCGCCGGCCGCGAAGACCGCGAGCGCGCCCGCCCCGTCGATCCGGGGGCGCGGGCCGACGCGTTCGCGGCGCGGCTCGTGCAGATGGCGGACGACGAGGAAGAGGGCGACGGCGCCGATCGGGAGGTTGATGAGGAAGATCCAGCGCCAGTTCGCGTACGAGGCGAGGAGGCCGCCGAGCGCCGGGCCGAGGACCGACGACGTGGCCCACACCGTGGACAACTTCGCCTGGATCTTGGGGCGTTCCTTCAGGGGGTACAGGTCGGCGGCGAGGGTCTGGACCGTGCCCTGGATCGCGCCGCCGCCCAGGCCCTGGATCACCCGGAAGGCGATCAGCGCGGCCATGTTCCAGGCGGACGCGCACAGCAGCGAGCCCACCAGGAACAGCACGCTGCCCGCGACCAGGACGGGTTTGCGGCCGAGGGTGTCCGACAGCTTGCCGTACACGGGCAGCGTCACCGTCACCGCGAGCAGATAGCCCGAGAACAGCCAGGAGAAGACGGAGAAGCCGCCGAGGTCGCCGACGATCTGCGGGACCGCGGTGGAGACGATGGTGGCGTCGAGCGCGGCGAGCGCCATGCACAGCATCAGCGCCGCGACCACCGTCGTGTTCTTCTTCCGCATGCGTTCCCCCTGCACCGATCTCCGGCCAGGAGCCTATGCGGGTGGAGCGCCCCTGAGTAGGGCTCCACCACAGGGTGGACCTCCCCTAGGGGGAGCTCCGTACAACGGACCGGGGACGGTTCCTCCCCCTGGAGGACGAGGGGGGCGGGGGGTTCTTCCTACCGTCGAGGGGTGGGGTTTTCCCCCGGGAAAGACGGTGACTTGCACCAGCGCGCCCGGGGCCCCGCATCACCAGACTTGAGCACACCGCAGAGCACACCGCAGAGCACACCGCAGAGCACACCGCAGAGCACACCGCAGAGAAGTGCGCTCAGGCGTAACCGACTTAGGAGACTTACCGTGACATCGGCATCGGCTGTAACCATTCCCAGGCACGGGGGCACTGGAGAGCGTTCGGCCGTCGCCGCGCGGGCGCGGCAGGTCGTGAAGGCCTACGGGTCGGGGGAGACCAGGGTCGTCGCGCTCGACCAGGTGGACGTGGACATCGCCCGTGGCCAGTTCACCGCGATCATGGGCCCGTCGGGGTCCGGCAAGTCGACGCTGATGCACTGCCTCGCCGGGCTCGACACCGTGACCAGCGGCCGGATCCACCTCGCCGAGACCGAGATCACCGGCCTCAAGGACAAGAAGCTCACGCAGCTGCGCCGGGACCGGATCGGCTTCATCTTCCAGGCCTTCAACCTGCTGCCCACCCTGAACGCCCTGGAGAACATCACCCTGCCGATGGACATCGCGGGCCGCAAGCCCGACAAGCAGTGGCTGGACCGGGTCGTGACGACCGTCGGCCTCGCCGAGCGGCTCAAGCACCGGCCCACCCAGCTCTCCGGCGGACAGCAGCAACGCGTCGCCGTGGCACGGGCGTTGGCGGCCCGGCCCGAGATCATCTTCGGTGACGAGCCGACCGGCAACCTCGACTCCCGGGCCGGCGCGGAGGTCCTCGACTTCCTGCGGCGCTCCGTGTCCGAGCTCGGCCAGACCATCGTCATGGTCACCCACGACCCCGTGGCCGCCTCCTACGCGGACCGCGTCCTCTACCTGGCCGACGGCCGCATCGTCGACGAGATGTACCGTCCGACCGCCGACGCCGTCCTGGACCGCATGAAGGACTTCGACGCGCGGGGGCGTACGTCATGAGTGCCAACACCGTGCTGAAGACCTCGCTGCGCAACTTCTTCGCGCACAAGGGCCGCATGGCCCTCTCCGCGGTCGCCGTGCTGCTCTCGGTCGCCTTCGTGACCGGCACCCTCGTGTTCACCGACACGATGGACAAGACCTTCGACAAGCTGTTCACCGCCACCGCCTCCGACGTCACCGTCAGCCCCAAGGGCTCCGGCAGCGAGGGCAGTGACACCGGGCGGCCCGAGTCGCTGCCCGCGTCCGCGCTCACGACCGTGAAGCAGGCCGACGGCGTCAAGTCGGCCGAGGGCGCGGTCAGTTCGATGAACGTCACCGTCGTCGACGCCAAGAACAAGAACATGGGCTCCGAGAACGGCGCCCCGACCATCGCGGGCAACTGGACGGCCAACGACCTGCGCTCCATGGAGATCACCGCCGGGCACGCGCCGCGCGGCCCGACCCAGACCATGGTCGACGCCGACACGGCGAAGAAGCACCACCTGAAGCTGGGCGACGAACTGCGCACGATCGCCGCCACCGGCGACTTCAAGGCGAAGGTCGTCGGCATCGCCTCCTTCAAGGTGACCAACCCGGGCGCGGCCGTCGTCTACTTCGACACCGCCACCGCCCAGCGCGAACTCATCGGCAAGACAGGCCGGTTCACCCAGATCAACGTCGCCGCCGCCTCCGGTGTCAGCGACACGCAGCTCAAGCGGAACGTCGCGGGGGAGCTGTCCGCGAGCGGCACGTACAAGATCCAGACGCAGCAGGAGGCCGCGGACGCCAACGCCTCCGACGTCGGCTCCTTCATGGACGTCATCAAGTACGCCCTCCTCGGCTTCGCCGGCATCGCCTTCCTCGTCGGCATCTTCCTGATCATCAACACGTTCTCGATGCTGGTCGCCCAGCGCACCCGCGAGATCGGCCTGATGCGCGCCATCGGCTCCTCGCGCAAGCAGGTCAACCGCTCCGTCCTGGTCGAGGCGCTGCTGCTCGGCGTCGTCGGCTCCGTGGTCGGTGTCGCCGCCGGGGTCGGGCTCGCGATCGGCCTGATGAAGGTGATGTCCGCCGTGGGCATGGACCTGTCCACGAACGACCTCACCGTGAAGTGGACGACCCCGGCGATCGGCCTGCTCCTCGGCATCGTCGTCACCGTCCTCGCCGCGTACCTGCCCGCACGCCGGGCCGGCAAGGTCTCGCCCATGGCGGCCCTGCGCGACGCGGGGACCCCCGCCGACGTCAAGGCCGGCGCCGTGCGCGCCGTCCTCGGCCTCCTGCTCACGGGAGGCGGCGGCTACGCGCTCTACCTCGCCACGCAGGCCGACAAGGCCAGTGAGGGCTCGCTGTTCCTCGGCGCCGGGATCGTCGCCTCACTCATCGGGTTCGTCGTCATCGGCCCGCTGCTCGCCGGGATCGTGGTCCGCGTCATCAGCGCGGTACTGCTGCGCTTCTTCGGCCCCGTCGGGCGGATGGCCGAGCGCAACGCGCTGCGCAACCCGCGCCGCACCGGCGCCACCGGCGCGGCCCTGATGATCGGCCTCGCGCTCGTCGCCTGCCTCTCCGTCGTCGGCTCCTCGATGGTCGCCTCGGCCACCGACCAGCTCGACAAGTCCGTCGGCGCCGACTTCATCGTCGAGCCCAGCAACGGCGGCATCACGCCGCAGGCGGCCGCTGCCCTGAAGAAGGTGCAGCGGGACGGGCTGGTCTCCCACGTCACCGAGGTCAAGTTCGTCAAGGCGACCCTGACCACGCCCTCCGGCGTGAAGGAGAAGGAGGAGCTCTCCGCGGCGAGCCCGTCCTACGCCGAGGACCTGCGGCGCGACATGAGCGCCGGGCAGCTCTCGGCGGCGTACGGCAAGGACGCGATGTCGGTCGGCTCGGAGTTCGCCGACAAGAACCACGTCGCGGTGGGCGACACCATGACCGTCGCCTTCGACCACGGGCGCACCGCGAAGCTGAAGGTCGCGGCGATCACGAACGACGAGGACACCGTCTTCGACAAGGGCGCGATGTACACGAACGTGGCGACCGCCGCCCAGTACGTGCCCGCCGACCGGCTGCCGCTGAACGGCATGATGTTCGCCAAGGCCGCCGGCAGCGACGACGACAGCGCCAAGGCCGCCGCCGCGTACAAGGCGCTGAAGAAGTCCGTCGCGTCCGACCCGACCGTCAAGGTCAAGGACCAGACCGACTACAAGCAGACGCTGAAGGACCAGATCGGCCAGCTCCTGAACATGATCTACGGCCTGCTGGCCCTGGCGATCATCGTCGCGGTGCTGGGCGTCGTGAACACCCTGGCACTCTCGGTGGTCGAGCGGACGAGGGAGATCGGCCTCATGCGGGCCATCGGCCTCTCCCGCCGCCAGCTGCGCCGCATGATCCGCCTGGAGTCGGTGGTCATCGCCCTCTTCGGCGCCCTGCTCGGCCTCGGCCTGGGCATGGGCTGGGGCGCGACGGCCCAGAAGCTCCTGGCCCTGGAGGGCCTGGGCGTCCTGGAGATCCCGTGGCCGACGATCATCTCGGTCTTCGTCGCCTCGGCCTTCGTGGGCCTGTTCGCGGCCCTGATCCCGGCGTTCCGCGCGGGGCGGATGAACGTGCTGAACGCGATCGCGACGGAGTAGCGCCAAGCGCCGCGGTACGCAATGAGGGGCCCGGCTCACGCCGGGCCCCTCTGGGCGTCACGGCGCGCGGCCCAGGTGCAGAACCATGATCGTGACGGTGCGGTCCCTCGTCCGGGCGACCGCGCCCCCGGCGACGTACCCTGGAAGGACCCCCGGCCCGTTCGACGTGTCGGGCCCTTTGCGTTGCCCACTGACCCGGGACGGATCTTCTCCATGAGCCTGCACGGACTTCTCGACGCCGTCGTCAAGGACGCGTCCCTCGCCGAAGCGGTGAAGGCCGCGGGTGACGGCAACCGCATGCACATCGATCTAGTGGGCCCGCCCGCGTCCCGCCCCTTCGCGGTGGCCGCCCTCGCGCGCGAGACGCGGCGCACCGTGCTCGCCGTCACCGCCACCGGACGCGAGGCCGAGGACCTGGCCGCCGCGCTGCGCTCGCTGCTGCCCGAGGACGGCGTCGTCGAGTTCCCGTCCTGGGAGACGCTGCCGCACGAGCGGCTCTCCCCGAGGTCCGACACCGTGGGCCGGCGCCTCGCCGTGCTGCGCCGGCTCGCCCACCCGCGCACCGACGACCCGGAGACCGGGCCGGTCTCCGTCGTCGTCGCACCGATCCGCTCCGTGCTGCAGCCGCAGGTCAAGGGGCTCGGCGACCTGGAGCCCGTCGCCCTGCGCAGCGGGCAGAGCGCCGATCTGGGCGAGACCGTCGAGGCGCTGGCCGCGGCCGCGTACGCCCGGGTCGAACTGGTCGAGAAGCGCGGCGAGTTCGCCGTGCGCGGCGGCATCCTGGACGTCTTCCCGCCGACCGAGGAACACCCGCTCCGCGTCGAGTTCTGGGGCGACGACGTCGAGGAGATCCGCTACTTCAAGGTCGCCGACCAGCGCTCCCTCGAGATCGCCGAGCACGGGCTGTGGGCCCCGCCCTGCCGGGAACTGCTGCTCACCGCGGACGTGCGCGCCCGGGCCGCCGAACTCGCCGAGCAGCACCCGGAGTTGGGCGAACTGCTCGGCAAGATCGCGGAGGGCATCGCCGTCGAGGGCATGGAGTCCCTGGCCCCCGTCCTCGTCGACGACATGGAGCTGCTGCTCGACGTGTTGCCGAAGGGGTCGATGGCGGTCGTCTGCGACCCGGAGCGGGTGCGCACCCGCTCCGCCGACCTGGTGGCGACCTCGCAGGAGTTCCTCCAGGCGTCCTGGGCCGCGTCCGCGACCGGCGGCGCGGCCCCCATCGACGTGGGCGCCGCCTCGCTGTGGGCGATCGCGGACGTCCGCGAGCGGGCGCGCGAGCTCGGCATGATGTGGTGGTCGGTCTCGCCGTTCGCCGCCGACGCGGACCTTGATGCGGACACGCTCCCGCTCGGCATGCATGCCCCGGAGATGTACCGCGGCGACACCGCGAAGGCGCTCGCCGACACCAAGGGCTGGCTCGCCGACGGCTGGCGCACCGTGTTCGTCACCGAGGGCCACGGCCCGGCGGCCCGCACCGTGGAGGTGCTCGGCGGCGAGGGCATCGCGGCCCGCCTCGACAAGGACCTCGCCGCACTGGCCCCGTCGGTGGTGCAGGTGTCCTGCGGAAGCCTCGAATTCGGCTTCGTGCACCCGGAGTTGAAGGTCGCCGTCCTCACCGAGACCGATCTGACCGGGCAGAAGACGGCCGGCAAGGACGGGCAGCGGATGCCCGCCCGGCGCCGCAAGAGCATCGACCCGCTCACCCTGGAGTCCGGCGACTACATCGTGCACGAGCAGCACGGCGTCGGCCGCTACGTCGAGATGGTGCAGCGCACGGTGCAGGGCGCGACCCGCGAGTACCTCGTCGTCGAGTACGCGCCCGCCAAGCGCGGCCAGCCCGGCGACCGGCTCTACATCCCCACGGACCAGCTGGAGCAGATCACCAAGTACGTGGGCGGCGAGGCGCCGACCATGCACCGCCTGGGCGGCGCCGACTGGACGAAGACGAAGGCGCGCGCGAAGAAGGCGGTCAAGGAGATCGCCGCCGACCTCATCAAGCTGTACTCGGCGCGCATGGCGGCGCCCGGTCACGCCTTCGGCGCGGACACGCCCTGGCAGCGGGAGCTGGAGGACGCGTTCCCGTACGTGGAGACGCCCGACCAGCTCACCACGATCGCCGAGGTCAAGGACGACATGGAGAAGACGGTCCCGATGGACCGCCTCATCTGCGGCGACGTCGGCTACGGCAAGACCGAGATCGCCGTGCGCGCCGCCTTCAAGGCGGTGCAGGACGGCAAGCAGGTCGCGGTCCTCGTGCCGACCACGCTCCTGGTCCAGCAGCACTTCGGTACGTTCTCCGAGCGCTACGCCCAGTTCCCGGTCAGTGTGAAGGCGCTGAGCCGCTTCCAGACCGAGAGCGAGTCCAAGGCGACCCTCGAAGGGCTGCGGGACGGCGCGGTCGACATCGTCATCGGCACGCACCGCCTGTTCTCGTCGGAGACGAAGTTCAAGGACCTCGGCCTTGTCATCGTCGACGAGGAGCAGCGGTTCGGCGTCGAGCACAAGGAGCAGCTGAAGAAGCTGCGGGCCAACGTGGACGTGCTGACGATGTCGGCGACCCCGATCCCCCGCACGCTCGAAATGGCGGTCACCGGCATCCGCGAGATGTCGACGATCACCACGCCGCCCGAGGAGCGCCACCCGGTCCTCACCTTCGTCGGCCCCTACGAGGAGAAGCAGATCGGCGCGGCCATCCGCCGTGAACTCCTGCGCGAGGGGCAGGTCTTCTACATCCACAACCGCGTCGAGTCCATCGACCGGGCCGCGGCCAGGCTCCGGGACATCGTCCCGGAGGCCCGCATCGCGACGGCGCACGGCCAGATGTCGGAGCAGGCGCTGGAGCAGGTCGTCGTGGACTTCTGGGAGAAGAAGTTCGACGTCCTCGTCTCGACGACGATCGTCGAGTCCGGCATCGACATCTCGAACGCGAACACGCTGATCGTGGAGCGCGGCGACAACTTCGGCCTCTCGCAGCTGCACCAGCTGCGCGGCCGCGTGGGACGAGGCCGCGAGCGCGGCTACGCCTACTTCCTCTACCCGCCGGAGAAGCCGCTGACGGAGACCGCCCACGAGCGCCTCGCGACCATCGCCCAGCACACGGAGATGGGCGCGGGCATGTACGTCGCGATGAAGGACCTGGAGATCCGCGGCGCGGGCAACCTCCTCGGCGGCGAGCAGTCCGGGCACATCGCGGGCGTCGGCTTCGACCTGTACGTACGGATGGTCGGCGAGGCCGTGGCCGACTACCGGGCCTCCCTCGAAGGCGGTGTCGAGGAGGAGCCGCCGCTGGAGGTCAAGATCGAGCTCCCGGTCGACGCGCACGTCCCGCACGACTACGCCCCCGGCGAGCGGCTGCGCCTGCAGGCCTACCGGGCCATCGCCTCCGCGAACACGGAGGAGGACGTCAAGCAGGTCCGCGAGGAACTCACCGACCGCTACGGCAAGCTGCCGGAGCCCGTCGAGAACCTGCTGCTCGTGGCGGGGCTGCGGATGCTCGCGCGGGCCTGCGGCGTCGGCGAGATCGTGCTGCAGGGCAACAACATCCGCTTCGCGCCCGTGGAGCTGAGGGAGTCGCAGGAGCTGCGGCTCAAGCGGCTCTACCCGGGCACCGTCATCAAGCCGGCCACGCACCAGATCCTCGTACCGCGCCCGAAGACGGCGAAGGTCGGCGGCAAGCCGTTGGTCGGACGCGAGCTGCTGGCCTGGGTCGGGGAGTTCCTGGCGTCGATCCTGGGGTCGTAGCGCGTCGATCCCGGGGTCGTGGCACCCGGGCGTCGCAGCGATGTGGGCGGTGGGCCCGGACCCGTACGGGGGTCCGGGCCCACCGCCGTCTTCGGTGTTCCCCTCCGCCGGGGCCCGTGCATGCGCTATCTTTCTCCCCCGATCCTTCACATTTCCATCACATATGGGATGCGCATGTCGTACATACCGGCCCCGCCGGCCGTTCCCCGGGGCGGAGAGCCCCTCCCGCACTTCGGCGCCCGCTGTACCGGACGGGCCCTCATGGCCGTACTCAGCTTCGGGCTGCTCGCCTGGGCGCCCTTCGCGTGGACCGCGCTGCGACGGCGCTCGGCGGGGGACGCGGGGCTCGCCGCCGTCGCGTTCGTCGGCGCGGTGGCCGCCGTGGCGATCGG
>NZ_JAAGMG010000839.1 GCF_010548525.1 Streptomyces sp. SID14478 | reverse complement strand
CCGCCACGGACGACTCCGCCCCCCTCGAAGCCGTCGCCCGCGAGGCCGGCGTCGGCATCGGCACGCTCTACCGCCACTTCCCCACCCGCGAGGCGCTCGTCGAAGCGGTCTACTCCGCCGAGCTCGACGCGGTCGTCGACAGCGCGCCCGCCCTGCTCGCCGAGCTCCCGCCACAGGCGGCCCTGCGCGCGTGGATGGACCGCTACGGGGCGTTCTTCGCCGCCAAGCGCGGGATGTCCGACACCCTGCGGGCCGGCTGGGCCTCGGGCAGCATCGCGACACCGGCCACCCGCGAGCGCATCACGGCGGCGATCGCGACGGTCCTCGCCGCGGGAGCGGCGGCCGGGACGCTGCGCGCGGACGTCGAAGCCGAGGAGGTCACCCTCATGCTCCTCGGCGTCTTCCTCTCCACGACGGCGGTCAACGCACCGGACAGGACGGGGCGTCTGCTCGACCTGGTCGTCGACGCCCTGCGTCCCTGATATGAACGAGGCCACACGGGTCGCGCCGGCACCGAGGAGAACACCATGGCCAAGTACCTGCTGCTGAAGCACTACCGCGGAGCCCCCGCCTCGGTGAACCCCGCCCCGATGGAGGAGTGGACGCCCGAGGAGATCTCGGCCCACGTGCAGTACATGCGGGACTTCGCGCGACGCCTGGAGCAGACCGGCGAGTTCGTCGGTGAACAGGCCATCGCCCCCGAGGGCACCTGGGTCCGCTACGACGGCGAGGGCCGTCCGCCGGTCACCGACGGCCCCTTCGCCGAGACCAAGGACCTCATCGCCGGCTGGATGGTGATCGACGTCGACAGTCACGAGCGCGCCGTGGAGCTGGCCGGGGAGCTGTCGGCCGCCCCCGGCAAGGACGGCAAGCCGATCCACGAGTGGCTGGAACTGCGCCCCGCCTACGGCGTGCGGCCCACCGTCACGGAGTGAACTCCCCCGTGGACGAGGCCCTGCTGCGCAGCCTCACCCCGAGCGTGCTCGCGATCCTGGTCCGCCGCGGAGCCGACTTCGCGGCGGCCGAGGACGCCGTGCAAGACGCCCTCGTCGAAGCGCTCCGCGCCTGGCCGGCCGACCGGCCGCGCGACCCCAAGGGCTGGCTGATCACCGTGGCCTGGCGCCGCTTCCTCGACGCGACCCGGGCGGACACCGCCCGCCGCCGGCGCGAGGACCGCGTCGACGAGGAACCGGCGCCCGGGCCCGCGCCCGGCGTGGACGACACGCTGCAGCTCTACTTCCTGTGCGCCCACCCGTCGTTGACGCCGTCGTCCGCGGTCGCGCTCACGCTGCGCGCGGTCGGCGGCCTGACCACGCGCCAGATCGCCGAGGCGTACCTGGTGCCCGAGGCGACCATGGCGCAGCGCATCAGCCGCGCCAAGCGCACCGTCTCGGGCGTCCGGTTCGACCGGCCCGGCGACGTCGCGACCGTGCTGCGCGTGCTCTACCTGGTCTTCAACGAGGGCTACTCCGGCGACGTCGACCTCGCCGCCGAGGCCATCCGGCTCACCCGTCAGCTGGCCGCTTCCATCGACCATCCCGAGGTCGCGGGACTGCTCGCCCTCATGCTGCTCCATCACGCCCGGCGCACCGCCCGGACCGCGCCCGACGGGAGCCTGGTGCCGCTCGCCGCACAGGACCGCGGCCGGTGGGACACCGGCCTGATCGCCGAGGGCGTCGCGGTCCTGCAGACGGCCCTCGCCCGCGACCGCCTCGGCGAGTTCCAGGCGCAGGCCGCCATCGCGGCGCTGCACGCCGACGCGCCCCGCGCCGAGGAGACCGACTGGGTGCAGATCGTCGAGTGGTACGACGAGCTCGCGCGCCTGACCGACAGCCCGGTGGTGCGCCTCAACCGGGCGGTGGCCGTCGCCGAGGCCGACGGGCCCCGCGCCGGGCTCGCGGAACTCGCGACGGTGGACGCCTCCCTGCCCCGCCACACCGCGGTCGCGGCCTACCTCCACGAACGCGACGGCGACCTCACCACGGCGGCCCGCCTGTACGCGGAGGCAGCGCTCAAGGCGCCGAACCTCGCCGAGCGCGACCATCTCACGCGCCAGGCCGCACGTCTCAACGGGCAACCGCGCCAAGGGACGTGAGACCGCCGACGACCGGTTTGGGCTCAGCGCAGTCCGACCCCCTCGGCGCTGCCGTCGGCCCCGTCCATGGTCTCGTCGAGGAATCCGCCCGACTGGTGGGCCCACAGCTTCGCGTACGCGCCCTGTGCGGCGAGCAGTTCCTCGTGCCTGCCCTGCTCGACGATGCGCCCGTGGTCGAGGACGACGAGCCGGTCCATGGTGGCGACGGTGCTGAGCCGGTGCGCGACCACCAATGCTGTCCGCCCCTCCATGAGCCGCCACAGCGCTTCCTGTACGAGCAGTTCGCTCTCGGAATCGAGGGCGCTCGTCGCCTCGTCCAGGAGCAGGACCGGCGCGTCGCGCAGGATCGCGCGGGCGAGGGCGACGCGTTGGCGCTGCCCGCCGGACAGCTTGATGCCGCGCTCGCCGACCAGGGTGTCGAAGCCCTCGGGGAGTCCGTCGGCGAACTCCGTGACGTGTGCCGCCTCCGCGGCCCGGCGGATGTCCGCCTCGCAGGCGTCCGGCCGGGCGAAGGCGATGTTGTCGCGCAGGGAGCGGTGGAACATCGCCGGGTCCTGGGGCACGTACGCGATCAGGCCCCGCAGATCGGTCTGGCGCAGCCGGCTGATGTCCTGGCCGCCGATCAGGATGCGCCCGCCGTCGATGTCGGACATCCGCAGCAGGAGCCGGGTGAGGGTGGTCTTGCCGCCGCCGGACCGCCCGACGAGGCCGATCCTGGTGCCGCTGGGCACGTCCAGGTCGAGGCCGCGGAACAGCGGCTGCGCTCCCGCGTGTGTGAAGTGCACGCGCTCGAAGCGCACGTCCGCAGGTGCGGCGACCAGCGCCTCGGGGGCCGCCGGGTCGAGCACGGTCGGCGGCTTCAGGAGCAGCTCGGTGAACTGCGCGGCCTCCGTCATCGCCCGCTCCAGACGGCGGTAGATCTGGTTGAACTCGAACATGATCCGCGTGGCGTTCGAGTAGTACGTGAAGGCGACGACGACCGCCTCCACCCCGTGGGAGTCGCCGCCGAGCGTGACGGCGAGCAGCAGGCCGATCACGTTCGTCAGCACGGACAGCGGCGCGACCAGGGTGTCGATGCGCAGGTTGCCGTAGTCCCAGGACCGCAGCGTGAGCCTGCGCTGCCGGGCGACGCGGGACCGGTGCTCGGCGGCCTCGCGCTCCTCCGCGGCGAACGCCCGGACGGTGTCGATGTTCATCAGGCTGTCGGCGACGTGACCCGACACGTGGGCGACGGCCTCCTCGCGCTCCCGGACCAGCATCTGCCGGCGCCGGATGAGCGGGAAGACGCACACGCCGGTCATCGTGATCATCGCCAACAGGCCGACGACGAACAGCGGGTCGTACGTCCACAGCACCACCGACCCGAAGACCAGCGGCACGAGACTGCCGAGGACGGAGAAGGTCAGCGTGTCGCAGAACTCCTCGAAGCGGGCGGCGAATCCGATGACCCGCTTGGTCAGCGCACCGGCGAAGTTGTCGTGGAAGAACGCGGTGTCCTTGGCGAACAGCTCGTCCATGCCGGTCGCGTAGAGCCGCTCCATGCCGTGGGCGGCGACCCGGTTCAGACAGTGCATGCCGAGCCGCCACAGCGCCTCGGCGAGCAGCAGCACACCGGCGAAGGCGAGGACGTACGGCAGCGTGGTGGCGAGCCGGAGGGGGCCGGAACCGTCGGCGATGCGGCCGACGAGCTTGGCGACGACGAGCGGCGCGAGGTAGTTGATGCCCACGTTGCCGAGGGCGGGCAGCAGCATCCCGGGCACCGCCAGGCGCCGGTTGCCGGCCAGCTCCCGGCCGTAGTAGCGCAGTGCGAGGAGCACCGACCCCTTGCCGGGCGCTCCCTCGCGTAATACGGGCAATCCCCTCGCCTCCCCCTGTGCACGGTCCGTGTCCGGCCTGGCAGTGTCCCGTGACGGCGGCCCCGGGGTCCAAGCGTTTTCGGCCGGTCTGACTACGGGCGCGCATACAGAAAACCCCAGGTCACGTCTGTGACCTGGGGTTTTCTGATGGTGTCCGAGGGGGGACTTGAACCCCCACGCCCGATAAAGGGCACTAGCACCTCAAGCTAGCGCGTCTGCCATTCCGCCACCCGGACAAGGTGTCTGTCGGTCACGGGGGTGTTCCCCGCGGCGACATGGACAACAATACCAAGGTTTCGGAGTGGCTTTCACCTGCATATCCGACCGCGGTGACCTGGGGCTTTACAGTCTCACCATGAGTGACTCGACAGTGACTGTCGGACGACGGAAGGTGCGGCGACCTCGGGCTTTGTCGCCGCTGCGGGAGCATCTGCGCGACACGTTCTGGTTCGCGCCGACCGGGGCCATGGTCGTGGTCTGCGTGGTGTGGCTCGCCACCTCCTGGCTCGACGAGGCGATCGTCGGCGCGCTCCAGGACGGCGGGGAGTACGACGCGGTCAAGGAGCTGATGGGCTTCACGGAAGACGCGAAGACCATCGTCACCACCGTCAGCTCGGCGATGATGACCTTCATCGGTGTCGTGTTCAGCATCTCGCTGGTGGCCGTGCAGATGGCCGGCGGACAGTTCAGCCCGCGGGTCGTACGGCTCTTCGTGCGGAGCCGGATCACCAAGCTCACGTTCGCCGTCTTCCTGGCCACGTTCCTGCTGTCCCTGCTGGTGCTCACCTCGTACGACAGCGAGCAGGACCCTCAGGTGGTGACCACCGTGCCGTTCCTGCAGGCCTTCCTCACCTTGGGGATGGTGGCGCTGAGTCTGCTGCTGTTCGTGATGTACGTGAACTCGACGCTGCGGATGATGCGGGTGAGCCATGTCATCGACCGGGTGACCTGGGAGGCGTTCCGCGTGGTGGCCCGGATGCCGTCCGGGGAGGCGGGTGACGCGGAGCTCGGGCCGGTCGGTGTGCAGGTGGCGTACGCGGGGCGGGCCGGGGTGCTGCGGGACGTGAACATCGCGCGGCTCGTCCGGATCGCGCGCCACCACGGGATCGTGCTGCGGCTCATCCCGCGGATCGGCGACTTCGTGGTGCCGGGGACGCCGGTGTTCGCGGTGCACGGCGGAGCCGCGCCGTCCCGGCGGGCGCTGCGGTACTGCGTGTCCGTGGGCGTGGAGCGTTCCTTCCACCAGGACCTGGGCTTCGGGCTGCGGGTGCTGGCCGACATCGGGCTGCGGGCGCTGTCCCCGGCGGTGAACGACCCGACGACCGCGGTGCAGGCCATCGACCGGATCGTGCAGTTCCTGGCGGCCGTGGGCACGGGGCCGCTGGACACCCTGCGGTACACGGACCGCGGCGGCGCCGTGCGGCTGGTGCAGCCCGTGCCGGGCTGGGGCGAGCTGGTCGATCTCGGGTTCTCCGAGATCCGGGGGTGCGCCGCAGGGGAGCCGCAGGTCACGCGGCGGCTGTTCGCCGGGTTCGACGATCTGCTGTCGCTGGCGCCGGAGGAGCGGCGCGAGCCCTTGCTGCGGCATCGGGAGCTGCTCGCGCAGGGGGTGGAGCGGTCGGTGCCGGATGCCGCCGACCGGGCCTTCGCGCTCCGGCCCGACCGGCAGGGCATCGGCTGACCTCTGCCGCGACGGCGACAGCGACTGCGGCTGCGACGGGTCAGGGCATCAGGTGGTAGTCGGGGAAGTTGCCCGGCAGGCGCTCCCCCGCCGGTCCTTCGGTGACGGCACGGATCAGCAGGTCGCCGCCGACGAACGCACCGCGCCAGGACGCCCCGAACCCGCCGAACAGTTCCGCGCGGTCGCCGCGCGAACGCGGCGTGCCGTGGCCGACCTTGAACGCGCGGATCTGCGGGGCCAGACGTGCGTACGTCTCCTCGTCGTCGGTGGAGAGGGTGGCCACCAGGGCGCCGTTCGACGCGTTCATGGCGGCGAGCAGTTCCGCCTCCGTGTCGACCAGGACGATCGTGTCGACCGGGCCGAAGGGTTCGGCGTGGTGCAGCGGGGAGGACGGGGGCGGGCCGAGGAGCGCGACCGGGTGGACGTACGCGCTGGTGTCCTGGCCGGGCAGGAAGCGCGCCGGGTCCGGCTGGGCGCGGTGCAGCGGAACGGCTCCGCGGTTGATCGCGTCGGCGACCTGGTCGGTCAGTTCCTTGGCCTTCGCGGCGTTGATGAGGGGGCCGAAGTCCAGCTCCGGGTAGGGGTCCTCGGGTGCGGCGACCGCGAGCGGGTGGCCGACGCGCAGGGTGCGCACGGCGGGCAGGTACGCGGCGAGGAACGCGTCGAACGCGTCGCGCTGCACGACGAAGCGCGGGTAGGCGGTGCAGCGCTGCTTGCCGTAGTCGAACAGCTTGGGGATCACGGCGGTCAGGCCGTCCCAGTCCGAGTGGTTCCAGATGCCCCAGGTGTTGAGTCCCTCCTGTTCGAGGATGTGCCGCTTGCCGAGGTCGGCGACGTCCGTGGCGACGGCGGCGCCGGTGTCGCGGCCGCCGACGAACGACACGCAGCCGATCTCCGGCGCCCGCACCAGCGCCTGGGAGAGCTGTCCGCCGCTGCCGCTGACGAGCGTGACGGGGATGCCCTCGCGGGCGGCGAGGGCGCAGGCCAGCGTGAGACAGGAGACGCCGCCGTCGGTCGGGGTCTTGGCGATGACCGCGTTCCCTGCCAGTGCCTGGACCAGCATGGTGTGAACGAGCACGCTCATCGGGTAGTTCCAGCTCGCGATGTTCGACACCGGGCCGGGCAGGGGGGTGCGCTCGCCGAGCATGTCGTCGATGCCGTCGACGTACCAGCGCACGCCGTCGATGGCCCGGTCCACGTCGGCCTGTGCGAGGCGCCAGGGCTTGCCGATCTCCCAGACGAGGAGCAGGGCGAGCAGTTCGCGGTGCCGGGTGAGGGCGTCGAGGGTGGCGGCGACGCGGGCGCGCCGCTCGGCGAGGGGGACATGGCGCCAGGCGCGGTGCTGGTCGAGGGAGGCGCGGACGGCCCGGTGGGCGGTGTCGGCGTCGAGGCGGGGCGGGCCCGCGATGGGGCTGCCGTCGACGGGGGTGGTGGCGGGCAGGGCGCGGCCGTCGGCCTGCCAGGTGCCGTTCCACAGGTTCAGGACGCGGTCGTCGCGGAACGCCTCGGGAGCGACGGCGAGGCAGCGCTGCCAGGCGTCGTCCCAGGAGGTGCCGGCCTTGAGGGTCATGGGCGTGCTGAGGGTGGTTGCCATTTCTTCGGTCTCCGCTCACGGTGCACGGTCGGGGCGGGGCATGTGTCATGGCTGTGCGTGCTGCGGACGGGAGGTGCCCGGTGAGCACCTCCCGTATGCCAGGGACCTCACGAAGGGGGCCGGTTGACGCGTAGGAGACGCGTCACTGCCCGCTCGCCAGCCGCTCGAGAACGAGCCGTGCGGTCTCCGTCGGCGTCGATCCGACGCGAACGCCGACCGCTTCCAGGGCCGTCTTCTTCGCCTGCGCGGTGCCGGTCGAACCGGAGACGATGGCGCCCGCGTGGCCCATGGTCTTGCCCTCGGGCGCGGTGAATCCGGCGATGTAGGCGACGACGGGCTTGGTGACGTGGTCGCGGACGTACGCTGCCGCACGCTCCTCCGCGTCGCCGCCGATCTCCCCGATGAGGACGACCAGTTCGGTCTCCGGGTCGCGCTCGAAGGCCGCGAGGCAGTCGATGTGGGTGGTGCCGATGACGGGGTCGCCGCCGATGCCGACGCAGGTGGAGAACCCGATGTCGCGCAATTCGTACATGAGTTGGTAGGTGAGCGTGCCGGACTTGGAGACGAGCCCGATGCGGCCCGGTTTGGTGATGTCGGCGGGGATGATGCCGGCGTTCGACTGGCCGGGGGTGATCAGGCCGGGGCAGTTGGGGCCGATGACGCGGGTGCCCTTGTCCCGGGCGTGGGCGTGGAAGGCGACGGCGTCGTGCACCGGGATGCCCTCCGTGATGACGACGGCGAGCGGGATGCCCGCGTCGGCCGCCTCGATCACGGCGGTCCTCGCGAAGGCGGGCGGCACGAAGACGACGGTGACGTCGGCCCCGGTGCGCGCGATGCCTTCTCGTACGCTGCCGAAGACGGGGACGGCCCGTTCGTCGAAGTCGACGGTGCGGCCGGCCTTGCGGGGGTTGACGCCGCCGACCACGTTCGTGCCCGCGGCGATCATGCGGCGGGTGTGCTTCATGCCCTCGGCGCCGGTCATGCCCTGGACGAGGACCTTGCTCTCCTTGGTGAGGTAGATGGCCATGTCCCGGCTCCTTAAAGGGGGTTGGCGGCGAGGGCGAGGTCGGCGGCCTGCCGTGCGGCGCCGTCCATGGTCGTGGCCTGTGCGATCAGCGGATGGGCTCGTGCGTCGAGGACGGCGCGACCCCGCGCGGCGTTGTTGCCGTCCAGCCGGACGACGAGCGGCTTGGTCAGGCGGACGCTGTCGAGGGCCGAGACGATGCCGTCGGCCACGGCGTCGCAGGCGGTGATGCCGCCGAAGACGTTGACGAGGACGGACTTCACGGCGGGGTCGGACAGGATGACGTTCAGGCCGTCGGCCATGGTCCGGGCGGAGGCGCCGCCGCCGATGTCGAGGAAGTTGGCGGGGCGTGCGCCGCAGCCCGCGACGACGTCGAGGGTCGACATGACGAGGCCCGCGCCGTTGCCGATGATGCCGACCTCGCCGTCCAGCTTCACGTAGTTGAGACCCTTGGCGGCCGCCTCCGCCTCCAGCGGGTCGTCGTGCGCGACCTCCTGCGTGCCCCAGCGTTCGCGCCGGAAGCGGGCGTTGTCGTCGAGGGTCACCTTCCCGTCGAGCGCGAGGATCTGCCCTCCCGCCGTGCGCACCAGGGGGTTCACCTCGACGAGCACGGCGTCCTCGCGGGTGAGCACTCCCCACAGGCGGACGAGGACGTCGACGGTCTGCGGGGGCAGCCCGGCCGCCTGCGCGATCTGGGCGGCCTTGGCGCTGGTGACACCCTCGGCCGGGTCGACGGGGATGCGGGCGACGGCCTCGGGCCGGGTGGCGGCGACCTCCTCGATCTCCATGCCGCCCTCGGCGGAGGCGATGGCGAGGAAGGTGCCGGCCGCGCGGTCGAGTACGTAGGAGACGTAGAACTCGCTGTCGATGTCGACGGGTTGGGCCAGCATGACCCGGTGGACGGTGTGGCCCTTGATGTCCATGCCGAGGATCTGACGTGCCGTGATCTCGGCGGCGGCCGGGTCCGCGGCGAGTTTGACGCCGCCCGCCTTGCCGCGGCCGCCGGTCTTCACCTGTGCCTTGACGACGACGCGGCCGCCGAGCCTGCGTGCGCTCTCGCGGGCGTCCTTGGCCGAGTCGGCGACCTCGGCCCGTGGCACCAAGATGCCGTGTTCCGCGAAGAGTTCCCTTGCCTGGTGCTCGAACAGGTCCATTCCGGCTCCTGACTTGAAAGTGCCGCACGCCCCCTGGACACCACCCATCGGATGCGGGATAACAAGGTTCATACAGTATTCGTCGACTGTATGCAATGTACGAGCGACGCACGAGAGCCATGCCGGAGCCGTGCCTGCCACGTCCCCGACCTGCTCTTTCAATCCCCTACGAAGGGACGGGACTTCGCCATGCCCCAGTCCGATGCGGACACCGGCCAGGACCAGATCTCGGGTGGACACCTGGTCGCCAAAGCACTCAAGGCAGAGGGTGTGGAGGTCATCTACACCCTCTGCGGCGGCCACATCATCGACATCTACGACGGCTGCGTCGACGAAGGCATCGAAGTCGTCGACGTACGCCACGAACAGGTCGCCGCGCACGCCGCCGACGGCTACGCGCGCATCACCGGCAAGCCGGGCTGCGCCGTCGTGACGGCCGGGCCCGGCACCACCGACGCCGTCACCGGCGTGGCCAACGCCTTCCGCGCCGAGTCACCCATGCTGCTCATCGGCGGCCAAGGCGCCCACACGCAGCACAAGATGGGGTCGCTGCAGGACCTGCCGCACGTCGACATGATGACGCCGATCACCAAGTTCGCGGCGACGGTGCCGGACACCGCGCGCGCGGCCGACATGGTTTCCATGGCGTTCCGCGAGTGCTACCACGGCGCCCCGGGGCCCTCGTTCCTGGAGATCCCGCGCGATGTCCTCGACGCCAAGGTGGCGGTGGACAAGGCGCGGGTGCCGCAGGCCGGGCAGTACCGGGCCTCCACGCGGTCGGCCGGCGACCCCGAGTCGGTGGAGAAGCTCGCCGACCTCCTGGTGCACGCCGAGAAGCCGGCGATCCTGCTGGGCAGCCAGGTGTGGACGACCCGCGGCACCGCGTCGGCCATCGAGCTGGTGCGCACCCTGAACGTGCCCGCCTACATGAACGGCGCCGGCCGCGGCACCCTGCCGCCCGGCGACCCGCACCACTTCCAGCTGTCGCGCCGCTACGCGTTCTCCAACGCCGACCTGATCATCATCGTCGGCACCCCGTTCGACTTCCGCATGGGCTACGGGAAGCGGCTGTCGCAGGACGCGACCGTGGTGCAGATCGACCTCGACTACCGCACCGTCGGCAAGAACCGCGACATCGACCTCGGCATCGTCGGCGACGCGGGACTGGTCCTGCAGCAGGTCACCGAGGCGGCCTCCGGGCGCATCAACGGAGGCGCCGCCAAGCGCAAGGAGTGGCTCGACGAGCTGCGCGCCGCGGAACAGACGGCCATCGACAAGCGGCTGCCGAACCTGCGCTCCGACGCCTCCCCCATCCACCCGTACCGGCTCGTCAGCGAGATCAACGACTTCCTCACCGAGGACTCGATCTACATCGGCGACGGCGGCGACATCGTCACCTTCTCCGGTCAGGTCGTCCAGCCCAAGGCGCCCGGCCACTGGATGGACCCGGGGCCGCTCGGCACCCTCGGCGTCGGCATCCCCTTCGTCCTCGCCGCCAAGCAGGCCCGACCCGACAAGGAGGTCGTCGCCCTGTTCGGCGACGGTGCGTTCTCCCTGACCGGCTGGGACTTCGAGACGCTCGTGCGCTACGACCTGCCGTTCGTCGGGATCGTCGGCAACAACTCCTCGATGAACCAGATCCGCTACGGCCAGAAGGCCAAGTACGGGGACGCGCGCGAACGCGTCGGCAACACGCTCGGCGACGTCCACTACGACAAGTTCGCCCAGATGCTGGGCGGTTACGGCGAGGAGGTGCGCGACCCCGCCGACATCGCCCCGGCGCTGCGCCGCGCCCGCGAGTCCGGCAAGCCGTCCCTGATCAACGTATGGGTCGATCCGGACGCCTACGCGCCCGGAACCATGAACCAGACCATGTACAAGTAGTGAGGTGCCGCAGACATGACGGACATGACTGTCGCGACCAAGGCTCTCGAAGGCATCCGCGTCCTGGACATGACCCACGTCCAGTCGGGTCCCTCCGCCACCCAACTCCTCGCGTGGCTCGGCGCGGACGTCGTCAAGCTGGAGGCGCCCTCCGGTGACATCACGCGCAAGCAGCTGCGGGACATCCCCGACGTCGACTCCCTGTACTTCACGATGCTCAACTGCAACAAGCGGAGCATCACCCTCAACACCAAGTCGGAGCGCGGCAAGGAGATCCTCACCGAGCTGATCCGCCGCTCCGACGTGATGGTCGAGAACTTCGGACCGGGCGCGGTCGACCGGATGGGCTTCACCTGGGACCGCATCCAGGAGATCAACCCGCGGATCGTGTACGCCTCCATCAAGGGCTTCGGCGAGGGCCCGTACACGAACTTCAAGGCGTACGAGGTCGTCGCCCAGGCCATGGGCGGCTCGATGTCGACGACCGGCTTCGAGGACGGGCCGCCGCTCGCCACCGGGGCACAGATAGGCGACTCCGGCACGGGCATCCACGCCGTCGCCGGCATCCTGGCGGCCCTCTTCCAGAGGGAGAGCACGGGGCGCGGGCAGCGCGTGAACGTCGCCATGCAGCACGCGGTGCTCAATCTGTGCCGGGTCAAGCTGCGCGACCAACAGCGCCTCGCCCACGGCCCGCTGGCCGAGTACCCGAACGACGACTTCGGCGACGAGGTGCCGCGCTCCGGGAACGCCTCGGGCGGCGGACAGCCGGGATGGGCCGTGAAGTGCGCACCCGGCGGACCCAACGACTACGTGTACGTCATCGTGCAACCGGTCGGCTGGAGCCCGCTCACCCGGCTCATCGGGCGGCCCGAGCTCGCCGACGACCCCGAGTGGGCGGCCCCGGAGTCCCGGCTCCCCAAGCTCAACAAGATGTTCCAGCTGATCGAGGAGTGGTCCGCCACGCTCCCCAAGTGGGAGGTGCTGGAGCAGCTCAACGCCCACAACATCCCGTGCGGTCCGATCCTGTCCACCAAGGAGATCATCGAGGACTCCTCCCTGGTCGCCAACGAGATGGTCGTCGAGGTGGCGCACCCGCAGCGCGGCTCGTTCACGACCGTCGGCTCCCCCCTCAAGCTCTCCGACTCCCCCGTCGACGTCACCAGTTCGCCGCTGCTCGGCGAACACAACGAAGAAGTCTTCGTCGGTGAACTCGGCCTCGGTGACGAGGAATTGAGCCTGCTCAAGTCGAACGGAGTGATCTGAGTGATGGCCGAGGACCGGACGCTCACGGTACGGGCGCTGCTCGACGCCGTACGGGCCGAGGGACGCACGGCGCTGACCGCACCGGAGGGCAAGGTGATCGCCGACGCGTACGGGATCGCCGTCCCCGGCGAGGACCTGGCGACCGATGTCGACGAGGCGGTGGCGGCCGCGGCGCGCTTCGGCAAGCCCGTGGTGCTGAAGATCGTCTCCCCCGACATCCTGCACAAGACCGACGCCGGCGGAGTCGTCGTCGGGGTCGAGGGCGCGGCCGACGTACGGGCCGCGTTCCACCGGATCATCGAGAACGCGCGCGCGTACGCGCCGGACGCCCGCATCGAGGGCATTCAGGTGCAGGAGCTGCTGCCCACGGGAGCGGACACCCAGGAAGTCATCGTCGGGGCGGTCACCGACCCGACGTTCGGCAAGGTCGTCGCCTTCGGACTGGGCGGCGTGCTGGTGGAGGTGCTCAAGGACGTCACCTTCCGGCTGGCCCCCGTGGACGCCGACGAAGCGCTCGGGATGCTGGACTCCATCGGTGCGGCGGAGGTACTGCGCGGGGTGCGCGGCGCACGGGGCGTGGACCGGTGGGCGCTGGCCGAGCAGATCCGGCGCGTCTCCCGGCTGGTCACCGACTTCCCGGAGATCGCCGAGGTCGACCTCAACCCGGTCATCGCCACACCTGAGGGCGCGGTGGCCGCGGACATCCGGGTGATCCTCGCCGAGGGCGCCGAGAAGCCGCGGCGTACGTACACGCGCGAGCAGATCCTGACCACGATGCGGCGCCTCATGGAGCCGCGCTCGGTCGCGGTGATCGGCGCCTCCAACGAGCAGGGCAAGATCGGCAACTCGGTCATGCGCAACCTCATCGACGGCGGCTTCTCCGGGGAGATCCATCCGGTGAACCCCAAGGCCGATGACATTCTGGGCCGCAAGGCGTACAAGAGTGTCACGGACGTCCCCGGTGAGGTGGATGTGGCGGTCTTCGCGATCCCCGCCAAGTTCGTGGCAGCGGCCTTGGAGGAGGTGGGACGCAAGGGGATCCCGAACGCGGTGCTCATCCCGTCCGGCTTCGCGGAGACCGGCGAACAGGCCCTCCAGGACGAGATCGTGGCCATCGGCGAACGCCACGGCGTGCGGCTGCTCGGCCCGAACATCTACGGCTACTACTCGACGTGGCAGGACCTGTGTGCCACGTTCTGCACGCCGTACGACGTGAAGGGCGGCGTGGCGCTGACCTCGCAGTCCGGCGGCATCGGGATGGCCATCCTCGGCTTCGCGCGGACCACGAAGACGGGCGTCTCGGCGATCGTCGGACTCGGCAACAAGTCCGACCTGGACGAGGACGACCTGCTGACCTGGTTCGGCGAGGATCCCCACACCAAGTGCATCGCCATGCACCTGGAGGACCTCAAGGACGGACGCGCCTTCGTGGAGGCCGCGCGCGCGACGGTGCCGAAGAAGCCCGTCGTCGTCCTGAAGGCGGGACGGACGGCCGCGGGCGCCAAGGCGGCGGGCTCGCACACGGGCGCGCTGGCCGGGGACGACGCCGTGTACGACGACATCCTCAAGCAGGCCGGTGTCATCCGGGCCCCCGGCCTCAACGACATGCTGGAATACGCGCGGGCGCTGCCCGTGCTGCCCACCCCGCAGGGCGACAACGTCGTGATCATCACGGGTGCCGGCGGCTCCGGTGTGCTGCTGTCGGACGCGGTGACGGACAACGGGCTCCAACTGATGGAGATTCCGGCCGACTTGGATGCCGCCTTCCGAACGTTCATCCCGCCCTTCGGGGCCGCGGGCAACCCCGTGGACATCACGGGCGGCGAACCGCCGTCGACGTACGAGGCGACGATCCGGCTCGGCCTGGAGGACCCCCGCATTCATGCGCTCGTGCTCGGCTACTGGCACACCATCGTCACCCCTCCCATGGTCTTTGCGGAAGTAACGGCCCGCGTGGTGCAGGAGTTCCGGGACCGCGGGATCGAGAAGCCCGTGGTCGCCTCGCTGGCCGGGGACGTCGAGGTCGAGGAGGCCTGCCAGTACCTCTTCGAGCGCGGCGTGGTCGCGTACCCGTACACGACGGAGAAGCCGGTGGCAGTGCTGGGCGCCAAGTACCGGTGGGCCCGCGCCGCGGGGTTGTTGGGGGGGCGGTCGATGAGGTGACCGAGGCAGGGTCCGGCCGGCGGTGTGCGCCGGCCGGACCCGGGACCCGCGCGCACACGAAAGCAATGTGGACAGGGGGCGCTGGCCAGATCTTTCGATGCAAGGGGTGCGACCTACATGACGACCACCGACCGATCCTCACCCGGCCCTTACCGGGAGGTCAGGGACGAGAACGGACGCAAGTACCGCATCGGTGAGACCGATCGCGACATCATGGGCCGGCCGCGATGGACCATGGTGCTGTTCCCCTGGATGGGGATGCTCGGCATCAGCTCCTCGGAGTACGCGTTCACCTCCGCCGAGGACACGTTGCACGACGCCCACTTGTGGGACAGCGGGCACATCTTCTGGCTGATGGGGGTCTGGATCTTCTTCCAGGCGGCCGTCGCCTTCCCCGCGGGGCAGTTGCGCGAGAGCGGAAGGCTGCCGGCCCGGGCCGCGATGCTGCTGGGCGCTTGCGGCACCCTTCTCGGCTATCTGTCGCTGGCCTACGCGCCGCATGTCACCGTCGCCTACCTGGGCTTCGGCGTGTTCAGCGGCATCGGTGCCGGGCTGGTCTACGCGACCAGCGTGAACATGGTCGGCAAGTGGTATCCCGAGCGCAAGGGCGGCAAGACCGGTCTCGTCAACGGCGGTTTCGCCTATGGCTCCGTGCCCTTCGTGTTCCTGTTCACGTCCTACATGGACCTCTCGAACTACCAGGGTGTGTTCGTCCTCGTCGGCGTGGTCTGCTGCGCCGTCGTGGCCGTGGCGGGGTGGTTCTTCAAGGACCCGCCGAAGAACTGGTGGCCCGCGCACGTCGACCCGCTCAAGGTGGCCGACGATCCGCGCGTCCAACGCGCCCTGAAGAAGAATCCGCCGGCGGTGCACCAGTACACGCCGCGCGAGGCGGCACGTCAGCCGGTGCTGTGGATGATGTGGTTCTGCCTCCTGTGCACGGCCGGCATCAATATCTACGGCATCGCCATGCAGGTGCCGTTCGGCAAGGAAATGGGATTCGCGGGCGGCATCGTGGCCACCGCCATGTCGCTCAAGGCAATCGTGAACGGTTCCGGCCGCGGCGTCATCGGCTGGATCTCGGACCGCACGGGACGACGCAACACCTTGATCATCGTCTGCCTCGTCCTCGGGGTCGCCCAGTTCGGCGTGTATTTCTCCGGAAACATGGGTTCGATGCCCTTCTTCCTCTTCTGCTCGATGGTTTCCGGATTCGGCGGCGGAGCAATCTTCCCACTGTTCGCCGCCATGACCGCGGACTACTTCGGTGAGAACAACAACGCCTCCAACTACGGCATGGTCTACAGCTCGAAGCTGATTTCCGGACTGGTGGGCGCGGGCGGCGGAAACTTCCTCGTCAACGCCTGGGGATACGGAGGCGCCTTCGCCTTCGCCGGTTCGATCGGCCTCGGCTCTGCCGTGCTCGCGTTCTTCCTCAAGTCCCCCGGCAAGCCCAGGCCGCAACGGCTGCGCCGGATCGTTCCCAACCCGCAACCGCTCGGTGAGGAGATGGCTTGATATGACGGCGGAGCCCATCGCCGCAGGCAGTGCGACATCAGCCACCGGCACGAAGTATCGAGAGATCACTGACGAGAACGGCCGGGTCTACCGCATCGGTGAGACCGACCGCGACATCCTCGGCCATTCCCGTAAGTTCATGGTGTATTTGCCATGGGTCGCGATGATGGCCATCAGCGTCTTCGAGTACGCATACGGTTCCGCGGAGGACACGCTTTCCTCCGCCCACGGCTGGACCCAGTCCAACACCTTCTGGATCCTGAGCATCTGGGTCTTCTTCCAGGCAGGCATCGCGTTCCCCGCCGGCTGGCTGCGGGAGAAAGGCATCATGACCGCACGGCGAGCCATGTACGTGGGCTCGTTCATGTGCCTGTTCGGCTTTCTCGCGCTGTCCCACCTCAGCAACGTGTGGCTGGCGATCCTCGGATTCGGCGTCATCGGCGGTCTGGGCTCCGGCCTCGTCTACTCGACCTGTATCAACATGGTCGGGAAGTGGTTCCCGGAGCGGAAAGGCGGAAAGACAGGTTTCGTCAACGGCGGCTTCGCCTACGGGTCGCTGCCCTTCATCTTCATCTTCAACTACGCCTTCGACACGGGTAATTACCATCGCGTGCTCGACCTGATCGGGGCGTACATCCTCGTCGTCGTGCTGGCCTGTTCGTTCTTCTTCAAGGACCCGCCGAAGAACTGGTGGCCGGCCGACGTCGACCCGCTCAGCAAGTCGGGCAAGAGTGCGGACAGCCTCGCCAAGAACCCGCCCGCGGTACGCCAGTTCACCCCGAAGGAAGCCATCAGGACCGGGATGCTGCCGCTGATGTGGCTGAGCCTGGTGCTGACGGCCGGGGTGTCCATCTTCGGCATCTCCTTCCAGGTGGACTTCGCGAAGGAAGTGGGCTTCGGACCGCTGGTCGCCGCGACGTCCATGGGTGTCATGGCCGTCATCAACGGCGTCGGGCGAGCCGTGGTCGGCTGGCTGTCCGACATCTGGGGCCGCAAACTGAGCCTGGTGTTCGTGATCGTCGTCCTGGGGCTCGCCCAGTTCGGCGTGATCTGGGCGGGGGACATCCACAGTGAGTGGCTGTTCCTGGTCTTCGCGTTCCTGTCGGGCTTCGGCGGCGGCGCGTTCTACCCGATGTTCGCGGCGCTGACCCCGGACTACTTCGGGGAGAACTACAACGCCACCAACTACGGGCTGGTCTACAGCGGCAAGCTCATCAGCGGCCTCTTCGGGGGCGGGCTCGGCTCGATGGTGGTCTCCGCGTGGGGCTACAACGGGGCGTACGCGCTGGCCGGTGGGATATCGATGGTGGCGGCAGCGGTCGCGCTGCTGCTGCGCCAGCCCGGCCGCGAGCAGGCGGACAAGATCGCGGCCGCCACGTAGGCCGCGCGGGCAGCATGCACGAGTGGGGCCCGCCATGTGGCGGGCCCCACTCGTGCTCACGGGACCGCGGGCGTGCTCACGGGCCCCACTCGTGCTCACGGAACGCGGGCGGCGAGCGCGGGCCGGGCGGGACGGCATGCCCGCCGGTCACCGCCATGGCGCGCTCCCTTGCCGGGGGCACCGAAAGGCCCGGCCGTCGCGGCCGGGCCTTTCGCAGTGCGAGGGATCAGCGGCGCTTGCGCAGCGCCGCCAGGTTGTCGTAGCCGATCTTCGCGAACTTCAGGGACTGGCCGAGGTCCGTGGTGCTGGGCGCGTTGTCCTGCTCGACCATGGGGTTGTGGTAGTTCTTCTCGCCGACCCGGGTGAAGAAGGTCCGGTAGTCGATGACGCCTTCGCCGAAGGCCACCATGTCGTAGCCCTCGCCGCTGGTCTCGTTGCGCGTGCCGTCCTTGGCGTGGAACAGCGGGTAGCGCTTGTTGTTGCGGGACACGAGCCCGGCCGGGTCGAAGACCTTCTCCCGCGTGGAGCCGTCGTGCGCGGTGTACGTGTGGAACTTGTACTGCGCGACGTGCGCCCAGTAGATGTCCATCTCCAGCCAGACCGTCCTCGGGTCGGTGCCCTTGAGGAAGTACTCCAGCTTGCGGATGCCGGAGCTGCGGGTGGGGTTGCCCTGCGCGTCGAGCGGGCCGCCGTCGAGCAGGAAGCCGTACGCCGCGTCGTGGTTGTGGGTGTAGAGCTTCAGGCCGGCCTTGTGGGCGAGGTCGCCGAGGGCGTTCCACTTGTCGGCGGCGACGTCCCAGTCGGCCTTGTACGAGCTGTTGGTGGGGTCGCCACCGGTGCCCATGTGGGACATGCCGAGGATGTTGGCGATCTCCAGGTGCTTCTTGAACGTGTCGATGTCGGCCTGACTGAGCGGCCACGACGACGGGATGAAGCCGTGGTTGCCCTGGGCGCGCAGGCCGTACTCGTCGAGCCAGGAGCGCAGCAGCTTGGCACCCGCCACGGACTCGAGGTCGGCGCCGCCGGGCGCGTTGGCGTGCTGGCCGTAGCCGGCGAACTCGACCTGCTTGTAGCCGTAGCGGGCCAGCTCCTTGAACACCTCGCGGAAGCCGGACGGCAGATCGCTGGCCAGCGGGTCACGGCCGGTCGCGTCGCGCACGGTGTAGAGGATGATGCCGCGCTTGTTCGCGGGCACGAGTTCGCTGCCCCGGCCGTGGCCCCCGTGGCCATGGTCGTGTCCGTGTCCGTGACCGCCGCCGCCCGTCTGCGACTGGGCGAAGGACGGTGCGGCGCCGAACACGGGCGCGGCGATCGCGCCCGCGGCGACGGCGGTGCAGGTGCTGAGGAAACGGCGGCGATTGATGCCGAGGCGGTGTCTGAGGGCGTCGTCGGCGGGGGTGTCGCGGAAGTCGGTCACGGGTGCCTCTCTCGACTTGTATCGACGTGCGGGACGGATGCCACTGGCGCGTTGTCAGTGACGTGTGCTTCACTCTCTGTAATCGATCCTGATCGGGCGGGCGTCAGGCCGAGCTGTGTCTCAGCTCGGTCCGGCCAGTCCGGCCAGTCCGGCCAGTTCGAGGAGCAGGGATTTCACCGCGGTGGCCGGGACCCGGCCGGGGAGTGCATGGGGGGTGGAGCTGATGATGAGCGGACCGTTGTCGTCGCTCGTGGGCAGGCGGCCGTGGCTGCCGCGAATAGGTGAGGGATCCAGCGGCACGACCGCCATGCGGTAGCGCATGCCGAGCTTCTTGCGGGCGAGTGCGCTCGCGGCCTTGACCTTGACGTAGGGGTCGAGCGGATCCATGAACAGCTCGACCGGGTCGTAGCCGGGTTTGCGGTGTATCTCGACGAGCTGCGCGAAGTCGGGCGCGCGGTCGTCGTCGAGCCAGTAGTAGTACGTGAACCAGGCGTCGGGCTCCGCGATCGCGACGAGTTCGCCGGAGCGCGGGTGATCGAGGTGCTGGTCCTTCTTGCCCTCGTCGTCGAGGAGTTGCTCGATGCCGGGCAGATCGGCGAGGGCCGCGCGGGTGGCCTCCAGATCCTCGGGACGACGCACGTAGACGTGCGCGATCTGGTGGTCGGCGACGGCGAACGCCCGGGAGGTCATCGGGTCGAGGTACTCCATGCCGTCCTGCGTGTGCACTTCGAGGAGGCCGGCGCGGCGCAGGGCCCGGTTGATGTCGACGGGGCGGTCGGCGCGGGTGATCCCGTACTCGGACAGGGCGACGACGGTGCGGCCTTCGGCCTTGGCGTCGTCGAGGAGCGGGGCGAGCGCCGTGTCGAGGTCGGCGGCCGCCTTGAGGGAGCGGGGGTCGTCGGGGCCGAAGCGCTGCAGGTCGTAGTCGAGGTGAGGGAGGTAGCACAGGGTCAGGTCGGGGTGCCGGGTCGCCATGACGTGGCGGGTGGCGTCGATGATCCACTGGCTGGAGACGAGGTCGGCGCCCGGGCCCCAGAAGTGGAAGAGGGGGAACGTGCCGAGTTTCTCGGTGAGTTCGTCGTGCAGGGCCGGGGGCCTGGTGTAGCAGTCGGGTTCCTTGCGGCCGTCGGCGTAGTAGACGGGGCGGGGGGTGATGGTGATGTCGGTGTCGGCGCCCATGGCGTACCACCAGCAGATGTTGGCGACCGTGTAGCCGGGGTGGGCGCGGCGGGCGGCGTCCCAGAGTTTGTCGCCTGACACCAGGCCGTTGTGCTGGCGCCACAGCAGGACGTCGCCGAGTTCGCGGAAGTACCAGCCGTTGCCGACGATGCCGTGTTCGGACGGCATGGTGCCGGTCAGGAACGTGGACTGGGCGGCGCAGGTGACGGCGGGCAGGACGGTGCCGAGCGGGGCGCGGGAACCGGACTGGCCGAGCGACTTGAGGTGCGGCATGTGGTCGAGGAGACGGGGGGTCAGGCCGACGACGTCCAGGACGAGGAGCGGGGTCGGCTTCGGTGCGGCGTCCGTCATGGCAGCTCCTTGAGGCCGAGGTCGGTCAACAGGTCGCGGGCGAGGGTGAGTTCGGCGGCGATGCCGTCGGCGAGCTGGGTGCGGGCCCGGGGCCGCAGCTCGGGCGGCAGGGCCTGCCAGGTGTAGGTCTCGACCTCGAGGTGGTGGGTGAGCGGGTGCGCGCCGCCGACGAGGCGGGTCAGCGTGTCCTTGAGGACGGGGAGCGTAGAGGTGAGCGGGGCGGCGGGGGCCGCGTGCAGGGGGACGTGGAAGTGGGCGCGCCACGGGCCGGTGTCCGGCAGGGCGGCGCCGTCGAGGGCGGGGCCCAGGTCGTCGGTGCCGTGCAGTCCGTCGGCGGTGACGGTGCGGGTCTGGTGCAGGAAGCGGGGCTCGTCGAAGGCGGCGAGCGCTTCGCGGACCGCGGGGAGATGGGGGTGTTCGGCATGCAGGGCGGCGGAGAGCTGCGATTTGACGACGGGTACGTGTGCGGCGGCGAGGCCGTCGAGAGCCGTTCCCGGGTCTTCGAAGGAGGTGGCGAGGTGGCAGGTGTCGAGACAGAGCCCGATGCGGTCGGGACGGGCGACGGCGGTGAGCGGGGCGATGGCGTCGGCGGTGGTCTCGACGGTGCAGCCGGGTTCGGGTTCCAGGCCGACGCGGATCGATTTGCCGGTCAGTTCCTCAAGGGCGTCGAGGCGTTCGGCGAGGGTGCTCAGCGCGGCGCCGGCGGTCTGCGCGCGCTCCGCGTCGTACACGGTGCGCCAGGCCAACGGCAGGGTGGAGATGGTGCCCTCGGTGACATCGGCGGGCAGCAGCGCGGCGAGGAGCCGGGCCAGTTCGCCGGTGTGCGCGAGGCGTTCGGGGTCGGCCCAGTCCGGTTTGTAGACGCGGTACTTGACCTCTTCGGCACCGAAGCCTTCATAGGGGAAGCCGTTGAGCGTGACGACTTCGAGGCCCCTGCGGTCGAGTTCGGCGCGCAGACCGCGCAGCGCCGCCGGGTCGGCGGTCAGGGTGCGGGCCGCGTCCTTGGCGAGCCACAGGCCGATGCCGAGGCGGTCGCGGCCGAGGCGTTTGCGGACGGGCTCGCAGTGGTCCCGCAGCTGGGCGAGGACGCCGTCGAGGGTCTCGGCGGGGTGCACGTTCGTGCAGTACGAGAGGTGGACGGTGGCGCCGTCGGGGTGGCGGAAGCGCATGGGTCACGCTCCCCCGCGCAGGATGGAATTGCCCTCGTGGGTGGCGGACCGCGGCGCCGGCACGTCGAGTTGGAGGCGGCCGCTCAGCCCGTAGAAGGCGACGGGGTTGCGCCACAGGACGAGGTCGACGTCGTCCTCGGTGAAGCCGCCGGCGAGCATGGCCTCCGCGACCCTGCGGGTCTTGAGCGGGTCGCTCTTCCCCCAGTCGGCCGCCGAGTTCACGAGGACCTTCTCGGAGCCGTAGGAGCGCAGGATCTCGACCATGCGGTCCTCGTCCATCTTGGTGTCGGGATAGACGGAGAAGCCGAGCCAGCTGCCGGCGTCCTTGGCCTCTTTGACCGTGGTCTCGTTGAGGTGGTCGATCAGCACCTGCTCGACCGGAAGCGCGGACTCCCGGACGACGTCGAGGGTGCGGCGCAGGCCGGCGAGCTTGTCCCGGTGCGGAGTGTGGACGAGGGCGGGCAGTTCGTGGTCGGCGGCGAGCTGCAGTTGCGTGGCCAGCGCGGTGTCCTCGGCCGGGGTCATGGAGTCGTAGCCGATCTCCCCGACGGCGACGACGTTGTCCTTGACGAGGTAGCGCGGCAGGGCGTCCAGGACGGGCGTGCAGCGCGGGTCGTTCGCCTCCTTGGGGTTGAGGGCGAGCGTGCAGTGGTGGGCGATGCCGTACTGGGCGGCGCGGAAGGGCTCCCAGCCCAGGAGGGCGTCGAAGTAGTCGAAGAAGGAGGCGGGCGAGGTGCGGGGCTGGCCCAGCCAGAAGGAGGGCTCGACGAGGGCGCGGACTCCGGCCGCGTACATGGCCTGGTAGTCGTCGGTGGTGCGCGACGTCATGTGGATGTGGGGGTCGAAGATGCGCATCAGGACTCCTCCTTCGCGGGTGCCGTCAGGGTCAGCACGCGGTTCAGGTCCTCGGGGACGGGCCGGCCCGCTGCGGTGCGTTCCTGGGCGAAGTCACCGAGCATGCGGGCGAGTTCGGCGTCCCCGTGGGCGCGCCGCCACAGTCCGGCGACAGCGTCGACGGGGACGCCGGTGAACAGGCACTTCAGGACGGCGTGCCGCCAGTGGTGGGCGGGCAGGTGCGCGGCGGCGTACGGGCCGACGGCTGCGGCGACGAGTCGGGTGTCGTTGGTGCGCAGCGCGTCCTCGACCAGGGGCAGGCCCTCGGGTCCCGGCAGGAGGTGGGGCAGCGCCGCGAGGACGCCACGGCGTTCGGCGGCGGTGCCCTGCGCGTACAGGCGGCTGAGGGTGCCGGTGTCGGCGCGGGCCGCGTGCAGCAGGAGCACGCGAGCGGCGTCGGCCTGGTCCTGGCCTGCGCGGCGGCCGGCCTCGGCGAACCTCACCTCCCATACGGGTGGGGGGCTTTCCTCCCCGGCGCCCGTGTGCGCGGAGGCTTCGGCCAGCGCCTGGTCGAGCCAGGCGCGGGCAGCTCCCGCGAGGACGGTGTCGAGGTGGGCGCGGAGTGCCGCGACGGTGACGGGCGAGGTCATGCGCTGCCTCCTCGTGTTGCTGCTCGGAGGAACTCGATGGACCTGGCGGCCAGGTGGGGTCCCGCGTGGGAGTGGCGGGGCAGTTCGACGACGGTCAGTCCCTGGTAGCCGGTGGCCGCGAGCGCGTCGAGCACCGGCGGGAAGTCGATCTCGCCGTCGCCGAAGGGCAGGTGTTCATGGACACCGCGGCGCATGTCCTCGATCTGGACGTGCCGCAGCCAGGGCGCCGCCGCACGCACGCAGTCGGCGGGCGGGTCCGGTTCCAGGCACTGGCAGTGGCCGATGTCCAGGGTGAGGCCGAGGGCGTCGGGGCTGCCGAGGGCGTGCCGCAACCGGTGGAAGTCGGCGACCGTGGCCAGGAGGTGGCCGGGTTCGGGCTCGATGGCGAGGGGGACGCCCGCGCTGTCGGCGGCCTCGACCACCGTGCCGAGTTCGTCCGCGAGGCGCTTCCAGGCCGTGTCCTCATCGGTGTTCTCGGGGGTGATGCCGCTGAAGCAGTGCACCGCGTGGGCTCCCAGGTCGGCGGCGACCTGGACGGCGCGCAGGAGCAGGTCGATACGGGTGGCGCGGGCGTCCGGGTCGGGGTCGAGGAGGGAGGGGCCGTGTTTGCGGCGCGGGTCGAGGACGTAGCGGGCGCCTGTCTCGACGGTGGCCGTCAGGTGGTGCCGGTCCAGGGTGCGGGCGACCTGGCGGGTGCGGGCAGCGAGGTCCGGGGCCAGCGGGTCCAGGTGCATGTGGTCGAGGGTGAGGCCCACGCCGTCGTAGCCGAGGTCGGCGAGGAGGGCTAGGGCGTCGTCGAGGCGGAGGTCGGTGAGGCCGTTGGTGCCGTAGCCCCAGCGCGGGGCGCTCGCGGGGGCGGGCGGGCTCGGCGGGTGCGGGCTCATGTGACGCTCACCTTCTTCGCGAAGCGCCGGGCGAGGGGGGCGAGGGCGGCCGTGAACAGGGCGGTGCCCGGGGCCCCGGACTTCGCCGCCAGAGCGGCCTGGAGCGGGATCATGGCCCGGATTCCGGCGCCGACCGCGCGCTGGGTCAGGGGTGGGGACGGGTTGAGAGCGGCGTGGAGAAGGGGGCGGGTCGTGGTGACGGCGTACGCGGTGGGACCCGGCAGGCCGAGGGGGGCTGCGGCGCCTCGGCCCGCCGGGAGCTTGAGGAGATGCCTGGTGAGCACTGCCGTGGTGGTCAGCGCCGCCAGCGGGGCCAGCGGTGCGCCGCCGGTCGTCTCGTTGCGGGACACCGTGGTCACCGCCGTGGTGTGGGTGGCCATGGCCACGGCCGCGGGTAGCGC
>NZ_JAAGMG010000783.1 GCF_010548525.1 Streptomyces sp. SID14478 | reverse complement strand
GCCTCGGGGCCGAGCTGGGCGCGGGCGATGCGGGCCTCGGGGCGGTAGCCGCGGCCGGTGAGGTGGCGCTTGAAGGCGTCGCGGGCGGGGCCGATGAGCAGGTCGTCGGCGGCGCTCACTCCCCCGCCGATCACGAAGCACGAGGGGTCGAGGGCGGCCGCGAGGTTGGCGATGCCGACGCCGAGCCACTGGCCGATGTCCTGGAGCAGCTCGACGCACATGGCGTCGCCTTCGCGGGCCAGCTCGGTGATGAGGGGGCCGGTGATGTCGGGGATGTTGCCCTTGACGCGCTCGATGATGTTGTACGCGACCGGGGAGTCCGCGGCGGCGAGCTCCCGGGCCTCGCGGACCAGCGCGTTGCCGGAGCTGTACTGCTCCCAGCAGCCGCGGTTGCCGCACGGGCAGCGGTGTCCGCCGGGCACGACCTGCATGTGGCCGAACTCGCCGGCGACGCCGAACTTGCCGCGCTTGACCTGGCCGTCCTCGAGGATCGCGCCGCCGATGCCCGTACCGAGGGTGATCATCACCAGGTGGTCCTCGCCGCGCCCGGCGCCGAAGCGCCACTCGGCCCAGGCGGCCGTGTTCGCGTCGTTGTCGACGAGTACGGGCACCGAGAGCCGGCCGGCGAGCCGGTCGCGCAGCGGTTCGTTGCGCCAGGACAGGTGCGGGGCGAACAGGACGCGGTTGCGGTCCGCGTCGACCCAGCCGGCCGCGCCGATGCCCACGGCGTGCACGTCGTGCCGGTCGGACAGGTCGAGCACCAGCTCCGTGATGGTGTCCTCGACGACCTTCGGGCTCTTCGACTTGTCCGGGGTCTCCGTGCGCAGCGTCTCCAGGATGTTCCCGTCCGCGTCGACGACACCGGCCATCACCTTCGTGCCGCCGATGTCGATGCCGACGGTCGGGACGCGCGGGGCCGTCAGATGCGAGCGGCGCTCCCGGGTGCCGACCGTGCGCAGAACGGTGGCCCGGGCGCTGCCCCGGTGGGCGAGGTCGCGGTAGGTGCTCATTGCGGCGATTCTGCCTCACGCATCGGCCCCGCCGCGATCCGGGTTTCTGGTGCGGCGGGGTCGCGCCTCCTCGCCGCGGGGGTGTCCGTTTCGTGGTCGGCCCCGGCCCGGTGGGGGCGGCACCCGACTACTGGACCGGCGGAGCTACCGCGCTACTTCTCGGCGCCGGATGACGTGTGGCCGCCCAGATGCGTCGGCGCCGGCGCCCGCTCCAGCTCGTGCCGGAGGTCGTCGAGCTCGGAGCCGCCCGCCATCTGCCGGGTCAGCTCGTCCAGGGTGATCTCCTCGCGGCTGTGGCTGCCGAACATCGCGCCGCGCTTGAGCAGCACGAAGCGGTCGCCGACCAGGTACGCGTGGTGCGGGTTGTGGGTGATCAGGACCACGCCGAGACCCGCGTCACGCGCCGCCGCCACGTACTTGAGCACGACGCCCGACTGCTTCACGCCGAGCGCCGCCGTCGGCTCGTCGAGGACCAGGACCTTCGCGCCGAAGTAGACGGCGCGGGCGATGGCCACGCACTGGCGCTCGCCGCCGGAGAGCGTGCCGATGGGCTGGTCGACGTCGCGCAGATCGATGCCCATGCGCAGCAGTTCCGCGCGGGTCGTGCGGCGCATCAGCTCGACGTCCATGCGCTTGAGGGGGCCCTTGCCCTTCGTCGGCTCGGAGCCGAGGAAGAAGTTGCGCCACACCGGCATCAGGGGGACGACGGCGAGGTCCTGGTAGACCGTGGCGATGCCCCGGTCGAGGGCCTCGCGCGGGTTGGCGAGCTTCGTCTCCTCGCCCTCGATCGCGAAGGAGCCCGAGTCGTGCCGGTGCAGCCCCGCGATGATCTTGATCAGGGTGGACTTGCCGGCGCCGTTGTCGCCGAGGACGCAGGAGATCTCGCCCGCGTTCACGACCAGCGAGACGTCTTCGAGGGCGCGGATGTTGCCGTAGTACTTGCTGACGCCGGCCAGCTCGACCAGCGGCGCACGGTCGTCCGTGCGGTCGCCGGGGATGGTCGTCACGTGGTCCGAGGTCACTTGATCGCCTCCGCGCGCTTGCGGACCCAGGCGTTGAGCAGGGTCGCGAGGAGCAGCATCGCCCCGAGGAAGAACTTGAACCAGTCCGAGTTCCACTCGGCGAACACGATGCCCTTGCTGGTCATGCCGAAGATCAGTGCGCCGATGGCCGCGCCGACCGCCGAGCCGTATCCGCCGGTGATCAGACAGCCGCCGATGACGGCCGCCACGATGTAGATCAGCTCGTTGCCGACGCCCTCGCCGGACTGCACGACGTCGAACGAGAAGAGCAGGTGCTGGCCGGAGATCCAGGCGCCGAACGCGACGCCCATGTAGAGGCCGATCTTCGTCTTGTTGACCGGGACGCCCACCGCGCGGGCCGCGTTCACGTCACCGCCGACCGCGAAGATCCAGTTGCCGACGCGGGTGCGCAGCAGGATCCACGTCGCGACCAGGATCAGGGCGAGCCACCACAGGATCGTGATCTTGAAGTCCACGCCGCCGATGGTGAACGTCGAGGCGAAGACGTCCTTCGCCGAGTCGAAGCCCTGCATGTCGGAGATGGACTTCGTCGAGACGGTGCCGCTGATCAGCTTGGTGAAGCCGAGGTTCATGCCGGTCAGCATCAGGAACGTGCCCAGCGTGATGATGAAGCTGGGCAGTTTGGTGCGGGTCAGCATCACGCCGTTGAAGACACCGATGGCGAGGGTGACCAGGAGCGAGACCCCCACGCCCACCCAGGTGTTCGCCGTCATCTGGTAGCTGAACATCGACGAGATCAGCGCCGAGGACGTCACGAGGACACCGGCCGACAGGTCGAACTCGCCGCCGATCATCAGCAGCGCGACCGGCACGGCCATGATGCCGAGGGTCGAGGCCGCGTACAGGACCGTCGCGAGGCTCGCCGCCCGCAGGAAGCTGTCGGCGAAGATCGCGAAGAAGATGAAGACGGCGATCGCGCCGACGACCGAGCCGAGCTCGGGGCGGCCCATCAGCTTCTTCCAGGGCGAGGTGCGCAGCAGTCGCTCGTCGAGCTGTGGCTCGGGAGCCGTGGTGGTCATCGTGTCCCCCGCTTCGCGTATTCCTGGAGCTTGGCGGCCTGGTCCTTCGTCACGATCTGCGGGCCGGTCAGCACCGGCTTGCCGCCGCCGAGGACGTTGGCGTTGTACCGGTAGAGCCACAGCAGGTCCACGGCCTCGTACCCCTGGAGGTAGGGCTGCTGGTCGACGGCGAAGCCGAGCGAGTCGTCCTGCAGGCCCTGGGCGACCTTCTCGTTCAGGTCGAAGGTGTCGATCTCCGCGTCCGAGTCCGCGTCCTGCTTGGCCTTCACGGCGGTGGCCGCGAACGGGGCGCCGAGCGTGACGACCGCGTCCACGGACTTGTCCGACTGCAGCTTGGCCTCGATGGAGGACTGCACGTCGGGCATGTTGGTGCCCTCGACGTACAGGTTCGTCATCGTGCCGTGGAACGTCGACTTGGCACCGGCGCAGCGCTGCTCGTGGCCGACGTTGCCCTGCTCGTGCAGGATGCACAGGGCCTTCTTCTTGCCGCGCTTGTTGAGCTCCTCGCCGACGGCCTCACCGGCGATCGTCTCGTCCTGGCCGATGTGGGTCAGCGCGCCGAACTTCTTGGACTCGGCGGAGCCCGAGTTCACGGTGATGACGGGGATGCCGGCCTTCTCGGCGCGGGCCACGGCCGCCTTCATCGCGTCCGGCTTGGCGAGCGTGACGACGATGCCGTCGACCTTCTTGTCGACGGCGGCGTCGACCAGCTGCGCCTGCTGCTGCGCCTCGTCGCTGTGCGAGTAGGTGAAGTTGATGTTGTCCTTCACGGCGGCCTGCTTGGCGCCGCTCTGGACGATGTCCCAGAAGGTGTCGCCATCACCCGAGTGGGTGATCATCGCGAACGTCCAGTTCGGGGTGTTCACCGCGGCCTTGCCCTGGGCGGTCTGGGCCTTCCGGGCGTCCTCCGCCCGCTTGCCGCCGGTGCTGCTGCATCCCGCCAGCGTGAGGCCGAGCGCCCCCGCCACCGCGATGCTCACCCAGGTCCGAAACCGTGCCACGAGGCCGTGCCCTTCTTGGTCTGCTGCGTCGTACACCGGGGCCGGCCACGAGGCGGTCCCGGCGGACCGTTGACCGGTCCCTGAGGACCTCTTTGCGGTCCCAAACGCACAAGTATGGGTCACGGGGATCATCCAACGGTTCACCGGGTACCGCGCGCGGTGTACTTCTCCAGTTGGGGCACGTCCTTCTCGGTGACGAGCGCCGGTCCGGTGAAGACAGGTTTGCCGCCGCCCAGCACGTTCCCGTTGGTCTTGTAGAGCCACAGTTCGTCGACCGCCAGATAGCCCTGCAGGTACGGCTGCTGGTCGACGGCGAAGGTGACCTCCTTGGCCTTCAGCCGCCGGACGACCTCGGCGTTCAGGTCGAAGGTGGCGATCTCGGCCTTGCTGCCCGCGTCGCCCTTGGCCTTCACGGCGAGCGCCGCGATGGGGGCGCCGAGCGCGACGATCGCGTCGATGGACTTGTCGGCCTGCAGCTTGGCCTCGATGGAGGACTGGGAGTTCGGGGCGTTGGTGCCGTCGACGTTGAGGTTCTCGACCGTGCCCTTGAAGGTCTTCTTGACGCCCGCGCAGCGCTGCTCCAGCGAGACGTTGCCCTGCTCGTGGATGATGCAGAGCGTCTTCTTCCTGCCCTCCTCGGTCAGCTTGGTGCCGACGGCCTCACCGGCCACGGCCTCCTCCTGGCCGATGTGGCTGAGCGCGCCGTACTTCGCCGAGAACTCCGAGCCCGAGTTGATCGACACCACCGGGATGCCGGCCGTCTTGGCCTTGGCGAGGACCGCCTGCATGGCCTCCGGCTTGGCGAGGGTGACGACGATCCCGTCGACCTTCTTGTCGATCGCGGCCTGGACGAGCTCGGCCTGCCCCTTGGCTTCCTTGTCGTTCGAGTAGAGGAAGTCGACGTTGTCCTTCGCGGCGGCCTGCTTCGCGCCGCTGCGCACGATGTCCCAGAAGGTGTCGCCCTCGCCGGAGTGCGTGATCATCGCGATCTTCAGGCGGGGCGTGGTCACCCCCTTGCCGCCCGAGGGGCCGTCCGCCTTGTCCTCGGAATCCTTGCCGCCCGATCCGCTGCATCCGGCGGCGAGGGCGATCACCGCGACGAGGGCCGCGGCCGTGCGGGCAGTGCGGTTCGTCCTACGCGTCGTGCGCATCGTGGAGCACCTCTCCTCCGGCCGCGCGGTGCGGCTGGAGGAGTTTGTAGCGGGGCTCCACCCCAGCGTCAATAACTTTGTCAGAACATTCGGACCTCGACACCGGACCGTGTTCAGGAACGCAGGTGCGGACCGTGTTCAGGAACGTACGAGCAGCTGGAACTCGAAGGAGTAGCGCGAGGCCCGGTAGGTGTGCGAGCCGAACTCGACCGCACGGCCCTTGTCGTCGAAGGTCGTGCGCTGCATCGTCAGCAGCGGCGCCCCCTCCGGTTCGCCGAGCCGCTCGCCCTCGGCGACGGTGGCGGCGCGCGCGCCGACGGACTGGCGGGCGCTGTGCAGCGTGATGCCGGCGGCCCGCATCAGGCGGTACAGGCCGGTGGCCTCCATGCGTGCGTCGTCCAGGACGAGCAGGCCGGTGGGCAGATGGTTGCAGAGGTACGCGACCGGTTCGCCGTGGGCCAGGCGCAGCCGCTCGACGCGGTGCACCTGCTCGCCCTCGCCGAGCGCGAGCGCCGCGGCGACCTCCGCGGAGGCGGGCACGAGCGTGTTGCCCAGGACCCGGGTCTCGGGGCGCTGGCCCGCGGCTTCCAGGTCGTCGAAGAGGCTGGACAGTTCGAGGGGGCGCTTGACCTGGCTGTGCACGACCTGGGTGCCGACGCCGCGGCGCCGCACGAGCAGCCCCTTGTCCACGAGCGACTGGATCGCCTGGCGGACGGTGGGCCGGGACAGACCGAGCCGGCCGGCCAGCTCGATCTCGTTGCCGAGCAGGCTGCCGGGCGTCAGGGAGCCGCGCTCGATCGCCGCCTCCAGCTGTTGGGAGAGCTGGAAATAGAGCGGGACCGGGCTGCTGCGGTCGACGCTGAGCTGAAGCTGGACGGTCGGGTCGGCTACGGGTTTGGCCACGGGCCGAGAGTAGCGGCGGGGGAAGTTGACGGGAAGTCCTGAAGTTCGATTGTCCGGACAAATGCGCCATGAGGCATGTGCGTCCTGAGGCGGGCGGCCCCGTCCCCCGCCTGCTGCCCGCACCGGGCCTCGTGGCGGCGCC
>NZ_JAAGMG010000737.1 GCF_010548525.1 Streptomyces sp. SID14478 | reverse complement strand
CGGCCGCTCGACGTGGTCCGCGCCCACCTGGCCGTCGCGGCGGCCTGGGCCGGCATCGACCCCGCGGTGGCCCGCGGCCAGCTCGACGAGGCACAGAGCCTGCTGCGAGGACGCGGGGCGCACGGCTATCTGGACCACGCGGCCGACCTGGCCACGAGTGCGCCGGCCCAGTCGGCCGACGCCCGGCTGGCCAAGCTGAGCAGCCGCGAGCGGGAGATCTCGGTGCTGGTCAGCGACGGTTGCACGAACCAGCAGATCGCTCGCGCCCTGCGGCTCAGTCACAAGACCGTGGAGACCCATCTCGGCCGGATCTTCAAGAAGCTCGACGTCGGTTCGCGGGCCCAGGTCGCCACCTCGATCGGCCGGGCGGCCAGGTTCACCGACGCGCGGTTCGCCGGTCGGCCGGTGCCGGTCGGCGCGTCAGATCAGATCGCGTAGCAGCTCGCTGGCTCCCGCCGCGATCGTGCCCGCCGAGGCGTCGCGGTAGAGCCGGGCCGCCGTGGACTCGTCCAGGCACCCCTGCGCCCCGTGGAATTGGAGACAGACGTGAGCAGCCCGCACCGCGAGCTCGGTCGCCTTGAGTTTGAGCACGGTCGCCGTCCGGCTGTCCAGCTCACCGCGGCTGTGCAGCAGGGCCGCGTGCCGGCCGTACTGGGTGACCAGTTCGTGGTCGGCCGTGAGCTCGGCGAACGCGTGGCGGACGACCTGGTGCCCGTACAGCGGCGTGTCCTTGACCCGGCGCCGGCGCAGGTGCGCGTTCAACAGTTCCAGGCAGTGGGCGACACCGCCGACCGCGAGGAGACCGGCGGCCAGACGCTCGAAGTCCAAGGCGCTGATCACGTGCATCAGCGCACGGTCGCGGCGGCCCAGCACCCGGTCCTCGGGAACGGCGACGTCCTCGAAGACGACCTTGCAGATGTCGGCGGAGCGCCAGCCGAGCATCCGCTGCCCGGTGCGGTGCACCCCCGGGGTGTCGGCGTCGATCAGCAGCAGGCTCGCGCCGGACAGGCCCCGGCCCTGGGGGGCCGCCGACTCCTCCCGGGTCCTGACGAGCGCGACGAAGAACGACGCCTGCGAGCCGTTGGCGACGTACAGCTTCTCGCCGTCGACCAGCAGACCGCCGCCGTCGCGGGGGCGCGCCCGGGTCGCGAGCCCGCTGAGGTCCGAACCCGCAGCCGCCTCGGTGATGGCGAGGGCCGCGAGGCGCTCGCCGCGCCGGGCCGGCTCCAGGTAGGCCTCTTTCTGCGCGGGGGTGCCGAACAGGTCGAGGTACGAGGTGGCCATGTAGGCGTGCACGCCGACACTGGCGCGGATGCCCGCATAGCCGGTGCGGCCCAGTTCTTCGAGAAGGATCGCGCTTTCGAGGAACGCCTCGCCCCGGTGACCGCGGGCGAGCAGTCCCTCCTGCGCGAGGGCCTTCCACGCGGCGGGGTCCAGGTGGCCCTGCTCCTCCGACCGGTCGGCGCAGGGGAGCACCGCGTCCCGCAGGACCTCGCGCACCCGCGTACGGAACTGCTGGTGCCGGGGGGTCTCCCAGGAGGCGCGGGTCATGTCGCACCGCTCAGGGTGTGCTCCGTCACCAGGGCCTGCCGGTCCACCTTGCCCGTCCCGGACAGCGGGAGGGAGTCACGCAAGTGGATCGCCTTGGGAACCATGTAACCCGGCAGATGGACGCCGAGGAACTCCGTGATCTCCTGCACCGTGCACCCTTCGTCGCGCGGCACCGCGAACGCGATGAGCGTCTTCTCCCCGGCGCCGTTCTCGCCGACCGCCACGTGGCTGAACCGGACACCGGGGTGCCGGTCCAAGTGGTGGGCGATCTCGCTGAGTTCGATCCGGAATCCGTTGATCTTCACCTGGTCGTCCACGCGGCCTTCGAAGACGACCTCGCCGTCCGCACGCAGACGCCCGTGGTCGCCGGTGCGGTACAGGCGTTCGCGTACCCCGTCGATCTCGCACTCCACGAAGTGGCCGCGGGCCGCGTCGCGCGCGTCGAGGTAACCGGGGGACAGCCCGGGTCCGGCCAGGCAGATCTCGCCGGTCCGGCCGGGCGGGCACAGCGCATCGCCGTCCACCACGTACAGCCGGGTGTTCTGCAGGGGGCGCCCGATCGGGAGGTCCCCCACGGACTCCGGCAGCCCGTCCAGGTCGAGCGGGCTGTAGGTGGCGAACGTCGTGCACTCGGTCGGGCCGTAGACGTTGACGACCTTGCCGGGGCCGTAGCGGGTCACCGCCTTGCGCAGGTGCCGCATCGAGTGCAACTCGCCGCCGGTCAGGACGGTTTCGACCTGGTCCAGGGCGGCCGGTCCCTCGTCCACCACGGTGTTGAACAGCGCGGTGGTCAGGAAGACGACGGTCACGCCGTGCGCGGCGACGGTTCTCCTGAGCTCGGAGAGACGGATCCGCTGCGAGGGATACAGCACGCACGTACCGCCGTGCAGCAGTGCGCCCCAGATCTCGAACGTCGCCGCGTCGAAGTACACCGGGGCGAGCTGAAGGATCCTGGACCGCTCGCCGAGCCGGGCGTAGCGGGCGTGGAAGACCAGGCGGGCGATGCTCCGGTGCCGGATCGGCACACCCTTGGGCCGACCGGTGGAGCCGGAGGTGAAGTTGACGTACGCGAGGTCGTCCGGCCGCGTACGCAGCTCGGGATCCGCCTCGACGGGCGGGGCGTCCGGCGTGAGGACGTCCAGTCCGGGAAAGCGGCCGGCGACCGCCTCGGGTGCGTCGGTCACGAGGTGGGCGGCGCCGGTCTGCGCGAGGACCGAGCGAAGCCGCTCGGCCGGCCACGCGAGGTCCACCGGCACGTAGTGGCCACCGCACTTGAGGACGCCGAGTATCGCGGCGATCAGCTCGGGCGAGCGGGCGACGCCGATCACGACGGCGGCGCCGGGGGCCACGCCGCGCCGTCGCAGCGCCGCGGCGATCCCGTTCGCCGCCCGGTTCAGATCGCGGTAGGTGATCACCCGGTCCCGGTGGATGAGCGCGGTCGCTTCGGGCAGCCGGGCGGCCACCTCCTCGAACAGCTCCTTGACGCCCCGGTCGTCCGGGTAGGGCACGGTGGTCCGGTTGATCCGCCGGTGCACGGCGAGCGCCACGTCGCCGCCGGTCAGCCTCTCCATGCCGAACTCCCGTCAGTCCAGGACCGGGGATCGGTCCAGGCTCGCCCGGATCGTCGCGGCGATCTCCCGCAGCGTGCTGCGCTCGAAGAGGTCGTCGGGCGTGAGCGAGTCCTCGCCGAACCGGTCCTCGGCCTTGGCGATGAGCCGTACCGCGGTCAGCGAGTTGCCGCCGCCGCCGAAGAAGTCGTCGCCGACTTCGTCCACCAGCAGCCCCAGCTCCCGGCAGGTGTCCAGGACCCAGGACTCGATCTCTGTGCTGGCCATCGGGACGGCCTCCTATCGCGTGACGAAGGGACGACCGGTGACGGTCCGGTCGACGAAGCGGTTGTGTCCGTACCCGTCCTTGCCGGCGACCAGGACGTTGCCGAACTTGTCCAGGCTGGCCTCGCCGCCGAACTCCACCAGCGCGTCGGAGTACGGGTAGACGCGGACGGACGTCGGCAGGTAGCGCGCCGCGAAGCCGAGCCGCATCTGGTCGGTCAGGCCGCTGTGCGGGTGCGAGGCGTGCATGAGCGTCGACCAGAAGACGATGCACTGGCCCTTGCGCATCTCCATCGACACGGCCTTGGACTCGTCCGGGCTCCAATTCGGGTCCTTCTGGAGCTGCCGGTAGTCATAGCCGAAGAATCCGCGCCTTACTCCGCCCTTCTCCTTTTTGTTGATGGAATCCGCGTCGTATTCCATCACCTTGGACTCGTCGTAGTTCATCGTCTTGTGCGAGCCCGGAATGAACTGCAGGCAGCCGTTTTCCACGGTGGCGTCGGTGAAGGCCGTCCACACGGTGATGGTGCCGCCGAACTCCGCGTCCTCGGGCCACACGATCTGCGGGTACTTCGAGCCGGCGACGTTGGAGAAGTTGTCCGCCTGGTGCCAGTCGGTCCCCTCGTCACCCGGGTACTTGGGGAAGAACTCGGTGCGCCAGCAGAGTGCGTCGGCACCGACCAGGCTCGTCACGGGCCCCACGATCTGCGGCTTCGTGATGTGGTCGGCCAGGAAATCGACGTCCAGGTGGCGGTCGTAGTTGGCCAGGTTCGTGGTACCGGAGACGGCCCCGCTCTGCTGGTAGATCGACGTCTTCGTGTTGATCAGCTTGGGCCGCAGGGCCTGCAGGCTTCTGTCCATCTCCTCCGGCTCGTACACGTCGAACGGGCCGATGAATCCGTTCTGATTGAACTGCTCGATTTGAGCGTCCGAAAGTGCGAAATCCGATATCTGCTGAGCCATGACCCACCTTTTACTAGGAGGTTTCATCTCGCCTCCAATAGGTGACCATGCCGCCGACTTGACTGTCAAGACAGATTATGGTTCCGAATTCGGAACGCCGGGCGCGAACCATTGAGGGTTCCTTTTTCGGAACGGAAAGGAATGTAGGCAAGATGACCGAACTATTCGCCGTGGAGGTCGGACGGCGCGTCAGGAGACTGCGCCGGCTGTACGGCCTGTCGCTGTCGGAACTGGCCCAGCGTGCGTCGATCGGCAAGGCGACGCTGTCGGGGCTGGAGACGGGAACCCGCAACCCGACCCTCGAGACCCTCTACGCCATCTCCACGCAGCTCAACCTCCCGCTGACCGTCCTGCTCGCCGATCCCGATCCGGCCGAGCGCCCCGAGGAGATCCACGGCACCGCGGTCTCCGCCACGCTCCTGGAGACGTTCACCGACCAGGAGGTCACCTCGGAGCTGTACCGGATCCGCATCCGGCCGGGCATCACCCAGGTCTCCCCGCCCCACCAGAGCGGCGTCACCGAGCACTTGACCGTCTTCGCGGGCAGCGCTCGCGTGGGGCCCGCGACGAAGCCGATCGTCGTCCCGGCCGGCAGTCACGCCCACTGGCCCGCCGACATCCCGCACATCTACACCACGGACAACGGCGTCGAGGTGCACGCGTCCCTCACCATCCGCCACCGCGGCCCCGTGCCGGCCGTGACCTTCCCGCCGTCCGTCGCTCTCGGCCGCCAGGGGGCGTCATGAACCCGCAGCATCCGCAAGCGGCGAGACAACCGCACCACACGCAGGCCGACGCCCCGAGAGGAGACGACTCGATGGAATCGACGGACTCGATGGAATCGCTGAACTCACTGGACTCGTTGAACTCACTGGACTCGTTGGAGAAGCAACGGGTGAAGCAAGCGGTCTGCACCTGCCGGCCGGGAGCGACGATATGGCTGACCGGCCTGCCCAGCGCCGGCAAGACCACCCTCGCCCGCGCGCTGGCCGGAAGGCTGCGCGCCGGGGCACGTCGCGTCGAGGTGCTGGACGGTGACGAGATGCGCTCGACGCTCTGCGCGGACCTGGGGTTCAGCCGCGCCGACCGCCGGGTCAACGTCCAGCGCCTGGGGCTGCTGGCCGAGGTGCTGGCCCGCAACGGCGTCACCGCCCTGGTACCGGTGATCGCGCCCTACGCGGCCGACCGGGAGGCCGTCCGCAGGCGCCACGAGAGCAGCGGCGTCCCCTTCCTGGAGGTGCACGTCGCCACCCCGGTCGAGGTGTGCGCCGAACGCGACGTGAAGGGGCTGTACGCCCGGCAGGCGGCCGGGGAGATCACCGGCCTGACCGGGGTGGACGACCCCTACGAGGTGCCTGACCTGCCCGACCTGCGGATCGAGACGCACACCCGCGGCGTACAGGAGTGCGCGGCGACGCTGCACGCGCTGCTGACCGAAAGGGGACTGTCATGACGACGGCCGCCGCCCCCGGCGCTGCCCAGGAGCACGGGACCGTCCAGGAACACGGGACCGTCCAGGAACACGGGATCCGCCCGCGCCACGAGAACGCTGCGAGGCCCGTCCGCGACAGTCCCCGCGCGCTGAGTCACCTGGACGCGCTGGAGTCGGAGGCGGTGCACATCTTCCGTGAGGTGGCGGGGGAGTTCGAGCGGCCGGTGATCCTCTTCTCCGGCGGCAAGGACTCGATCGTCATGCTGCATCTGGCGCTGAAGTCGTTCACGCCGGCCCCGTTGCCGTTCGCCCTCCTGCACGTGGACACGGGACACAACTTCCCCGAGGTCCTTGAGTGCCGTGACCGTGTGGTGGCCGAACATGGCCTCACGCTCCATGTGGCCTGCGTACAGGACTACATCGACCGCGGGGTGCTGCGCGAACGCCCCGACGGGACCCGCAATCCGCTGCAGACCGTGCCGCTGACCGAGAAGATCCAGAGCGAGAAGTTCGACGCGGTCTTCGGCGGCGGCCGACGGGACGAGGAGAAGGCCCGCGCCAAGGAGCGCGTGTTCAGCCTCCGCGACGAGTTCTCCCAGTGGGACCCGCGGCGCCAGCGCCCCGAGCTGTGGCAGCTCTACAACGGCCGCCACGCACCCGGCGAGCACGTCCGCGTCTTCCCGCTGTCCAACTGGACCGAGCTGGACGTGTGGCAGTACATCGCCCGCGAGAACATCGAACTGCCGCAGATCTACTACGCGCACCGGCGCGAGGTGTTCGACCGGGGCGGCATGTGGCTGACGGCGGGCGCATGGGGCGGCCCCAAGGACACCGAGGCGGTCGAGAAGCGCCAGGTGCGCTACCGCACCGTCGGCGACATGTCCTGCACCGGCGCCGTCGACTCCGACGCCGACACCGTCGAGAAGGTCATCGCAGAGATCGCCGCGTCCCGGCTCACCGAGCGCGGTGCCACCCGCGCCGACGACAAGATGTCCGAGGCCGCCATGGAAGACCGCAAGCGCGAAGGGTACTTCTAGACATGTCCACTTCCTCTGTCACCGAGGTCGGCACGCTGCGCTTCGCCACGGCCGGTTCCGTCGACGACGGCAAGTCCACGCTCGTGGGCCGCCTCCTGCACGACTCCAAGTCGGTCCTCGCCGACCAGTTGGAGGCCGTCGAGCACGTCTCCCGCGGCCGCGGCCAGGACGCCCCGGACCTCGCGCTGCTCACCGACGGGCTGCGCGCCGAGCGCGAGCAGGGCATCACCATCGATGTCGCGTACCGCTACTTCGCCACGTCACGGCGCCGTTTCGTCCTGGCCGACACACCCGGCCACGTGCAGTACACCCGCAACATGGTGACGGGCGCGTCCACGGCGGAGCTGACGATCATCCTGATCGACGCGCGCAACGGTGTCGTCGAACAGACCCGCCGGCACGCCGCGATCGCCGCGCTGCTGCGCGTCCCGCACGTCGTCCTCGCCGTGAACAAGATGGACCTCGTCGACTTCTCGGAGTCCGTCTTCTGCGCGCTCACGAACGAATTCACCTCCTACGCACGGCAGTTGGGCATCCAGGAGATCACCTCCATCCCGGTCTCCGCGCTCACCGGCGACAACGTGGTGGAGCCCTCGCGGAACATGGCCTGGTACGACGGCCCGACCGTCCTGGAGCACCTGGAGACCGTCTCCGTCGGCGACCGCCCGGACGACCGACCCGCGCGCGTGCCGGTGCAGTACGTCATCCGGCCCCGGACCGCCGAGCACCGCGACTACCGCGGCTATGCCGGGCAGATCACCTCCGGCGTCGTACGCGTCGGCGATCCGGTGGCCGTGCTGCCCACGGGCCGCACCAGCACCGTCGAGGCGATCGACCTGCTCGGCGAGGCCGTGCAGAGCGCGTGGGCACCGCAGTCGGTGACCGTCCGGCTCCGGGACGACATCGACGTCTCACGCGGTGACATGATCGTGCCCACCGACGCGGCGCCCGCGGTCACCCGCAAGGTCGGCGCCCTCGTCTGCCACGTCGCCGACCGCCCCCTCACCGTCGGGCGGCGGGTCCTGCTCAAGCACACCACCCGCACGGTCACGGCGGTCGTGGACGCGATCCCCTCCCGGCTCGCCCTGGACGACCTGTCCCACCACGCGAGCCCCGGCCAGTTGACGGCCAACGACATCGGCAGGGTCCTGCTGCGCACCGCCGAGCCCCTCGCGCTCGACCTGTACGCCGACTCCCGCCGCACGGGATCCTTCCTCCTGATCGACCCCACCGACGGCACCACGCTCACGGCTTGCATGGCGGACGGCATCGGGTGACCGGCCCGGGGCGGACGTCCGTGGGCGGACGTCCGCGTGCGGTCGGCCTCCTACCGGCCCGAAAGCCCGGCGCCCCGCTACGGGACGGCCACCGCAACCGCACGACGCCGCGAGCTTGTTCAGCGACCGGAGCGACTCAAGCGACTCGGCCGGAGAACTCACCTGTACGACAAGTCGGCCGGATCCGGGCCGTCTGCTGGACGTCCGCTCAAGGATCGGTCCCGGCCCCGCGGAGAAACCGGGCCCCCCGCCGCGGCAACGGTCACTGTGTGCGCGTGTGCGCGCCCGCCGTCCGGCCCTCGGGGCCCGGGCGGCCGGTGGCATGCGTTCCTGCCGACCCCCCACTCGATGGAAGTGCGGTTTCCTGTGGCTACCTTCCTGTACAAACTCGGCCGTTTCGCCTTCCGGCGACGCGGCCTCGTCACCCTGCTGTGGGTGCTCGTCGTCTGCGGCGTCGGTGCCGCGGCCTCGTCCGCCCCCACGCCTCCCACCGAGCAGTTCTCGATGCCGGGCACCGAGTCGCAGAAGGCGTTCGACCTGCTCGAGAAGAAGTTCCCGGACGCCGCCGCCGACGGCGCCACGGCCCGCGTGGTGCTCCGCGCACCGCAGGGCAAGAAGATCACCGACGAGAAGGCTGCGATCGGCACGCTCGTCGGCGCACTCGGCAAGGCGCCCCAAGTGGCGGGCGTCGCCGATCCGTTCACCGCGCGCTCGATCAGCAAGGACGGCCGCACCGCCTATGCCGTGGTGACGTACGAGGTCACCGCACCCGATGTCACCGACGCGGCGCACGACGCCTTCACCAAGGCGACCGACCGGGCCCGCGAGGGCGGTCTGACCGTGGAGGCGGGCGGTGACGCGGTCCCGGTCGACGCTGCCATGTCCGGCGCCGGTGAGCAGATCGGCGTCCTCATCTCGGCCGTCGTCCTGCTGCTCACCTTCGGCTCGCTGATCGCCGCCGGCATGCCGCTGCTCACCGCGCTCATCGGGGTCGGTGTCGGCACGTCGGCCATCGCCGCGCTCGGCTCCACGCTCGGGCTGTCCGCCACGACGTCGACGCTGGCGATGATGATCGGCCTCGCGGTCGGCATCGACTACGCCCTCTTCGTCGTCTCCCGCTACCGCGCCGAGATCTCCGAGGGCCGCACTCCGCAGGAGGCCGCGGGCCGCGCGACCGGCACCGCCGGTTCGGCCGTCGTCTTCGCCGGGCTCACGGTCATCATCGCGCTGGCCGGCCTGGCGGTCGTCGACATCCCGGTCCTCACCAAGATGGGCCTCGCCGCGGCGGGTACGGTCGCCGTCGCCGTACTGATCGCCGTCACCTTCGTGCCCGCCCTGCTCGGCTTCGCGCCGCGCCGGGTGCTACGGGTCGCGGACCGCCGCCTCGTCCAGGTCAAGAAGCCGCTGTCGGCGCGCAAGCTGGCCAGGTCGCAGAAGAAGGCCGAGAAGCTGGCCGCCCGCACCGGGCCGAACCTGTCCGCCCGTTGGGCCGCCTTCGTGGTGCGCCGTCCGCTCGGTGTGCTGCTCCTCGCGGTCGTCGGCCTCGGCGCGCTCGCGCTGCCCGCCACCAAGCTGGAGCTCGGGCTGCCCGGCGAGGGCACGATGGCGACCGACACCACCCAGCGCAAGGCCTACGACCTGCTGTCCGACTCCTTCGGTCCCGGCTTCAACGGCCCGCTGACGCTGACCGTCGAGGGCAAGGACGCCACCGCGGCGGGCAACGAGGTCGGCGCGGCGCTCCGCAAGAGCGCGGGCGTCGACTCGGTCTCCCGGGCCACCGCCAACAAGGCGGGCGACACCGCGCTGCTCACCATCGTCCCGAGGACCGGTCCGACCGACGCCAGGACGGAACGGCTCGTCAAGGACATTCGCGCGCGGGCCACGTCGCTCGGGGCGTCCGCGGGTGCCGACGAGATCCTGGTGACCGGCCAGACCGCGCTGTTCATCGACTTCTCGCAGACCCTGTCCGACGCCCTGCTGCCCTACCTGGCGCTGGTGGTCGGCCTGGCCTTCCTGCTGCTGCTCCTGGTGTTCCGCTCGGTCCTGGTCCCGCTGAAGGCGGCGCTCGGTTTCCTGCTCTCGGTGAGCGCGGCGCTCGGCTCGGTCGTCGCGGTGTTCCAGTGGGGCTGGGCCGCCGACGTGTTCGGCATCAAGCAGCCCGGTCCGATCATGACGACGATGCCGATCTTCATGATCGGCGTGGTCTTCGGGCTCGCCATGGACTACGAGGTCTTCCTGGTCACGCGGATGCGTGAGGCGTACGTCCACGGCGCCGCGGCCAGGGAGGCCGTCGTCACCGGCTTCCGGCACAGCGGCCGCGTCGTCGCCGCCGCCGCGCTCATCATGATCAGCGTCTTCTCGGGCTTCGTCGTCGAGGTGAACGACCTGGTCAAGATGATGGGCTTCGGCCTCGCCTCGGCCGTCCTGTTCGACGCCTTCGTGGTCCGCATGGTGATCGTGCCCGCCGTGCACTCGCTGCTCGGCAACGCCGCCTGGTGGCTGCCGGCGTGGCTCGACCGGCTGCTGCCGAACATGGACGTCGAGGGCGAGAAGCTGCAGCGGCGGCTGCAGGCCGCAGCGGCCTCCGTCCCGCCCAGCAGGCCGCAGGAGCACGAACAGGACCTCGTGCACTGAGCGACGAACGGCCCGGCACCACCTGGTTCAGGTGGTGCCGGGCCGTTCGTGTGCGGCGGTCGTTCCCGCGGGCGGCCGCTTCGGCCGCGGTGCTGCTACTTCGGGGGCGCGGTGCTGCTACTTCGGGTCGCTGTTGAACTGCGCCTTGGACCAGGCGTAGCCGAGGACGGCCAGGCCCACGCACCACACGAGGGCGATCCACCAGTTGTTGCCGATCTCCGTGCCGAGGAGGAGTCCGCGCAGGGTCTCGATGGCGGGGGTGAAGGGCTGGTACTCGGCGATCGGCTGGAACCAGCCCGGCATGCTGTGCAGCGGGACGAAGGCGCTGGAGATGAGCGGCAGCAGGATCAGCGGCTGCGCACTGTTCGCGGCCGCCTCGGCGTTGGGGCTGCCGAGGCCCATGCCGACCGCGATCCAGGTGAACGCCGTGGCGAACAGGACGAGCAGGCCGAACGCCGCCAGCCATTCCAGGACCGAGGCGTCCGAGGAGCGGAAGCCCATGGCGACGCCGATGGCCCCGACGAAGACCACGCTGAGGACGGTCTGCAGGACGCTGCCGACGACATGGCCGAACAGGATGGAACTGCGGTGGATGGCCATCGTGCGGAAGCGGGCGATGATGCCCTCGCTCATGTCGGTGGAGACCGAGACGGCGGTGCCGATGACGGTGGAGCCGACGGTCATGAGCATGATGCCGGGCACGAGGTAGGCGATGTAGGCGGAGCGGCCCGCCCCGCCGCTCATGGTGTCGCCGAAGATGTAGACGAACAGCAGCATCAGCATGACCGGCGTGAGCAGCAGGTTCAGCGTCAGTGACGGATAGCGGCGCGCGTGCAGGAAGTTGCGGCGCAGCATCGTGTTCGAGTCGCGCACGGCGAGGGAGAGGGAACTCATCGGACAGCCTCCTTCGGCTGGTTCACGTGGCTCGGCCCGGACGGGTCCGACGGGTCCGGCTCCTCGGCCCGGTCCGGCTGGCCGGGCACGCCGGTGGTGCCGGTCAGGGCGAAGAACACGTCGTCGAGGTCGGGGGTGTGCACGGTCAGTTCGTCGGCCTCGATACCGGCCGCGTCCAGCTGGTCGAGGACGGCGCGCAGCTCGCGCTGGGTGCCGCCGCTGGGGATCTGCAGCGACAACGCCTCGTCGTCGCGGGTCACTTCGCGCAGCGCGCCCGCGGCCGACTGGTAGACGGCCGGGTCGGAGAAGCGCAGTCGTACGTGCCCGCCCGGGATCAGCCGCTTGAGTTCCTCGGCGGTGCCTTCGGCGGCGATCTTCCCGTCGTTCAACACCGCGATCCGGTCGGCGAGTTCGTCGGCCTCCTCCAGGTACTGCGTGGTGAGGAAGACCGTCACCCCCTCGGACACGAGGCCGCGGATGATCTGCCACATGGTGTGCCGGGAGCGCGGGTCCAGGCCGGTGGTCGGCTCGTCGAGGAAGATGATCCGCGGGCTGCCGACCAGCGTCATGGCGATGTCGAGGCGGCGCTTCATGCCGCCGGAGTAGGTGGACGCCGGCTTCTTCGACGCCTCCACCAGGTCGAAACGCTCCAGGAGTTCGGCGGTGACCCGGCGCCCCTCGGCCTTGGACAGGTGGTGCAGGTCCGCCATGAGGAGCATGTTCTCCTCACCCGTGATCAGCCCGTCCACCGCGGAGAACTGCCCGGTGACGCCGATCACGGCGCGAGCGGCCTGCGCCTGGGTGGCCAGGTCGTGGCCGCCGATGCGGATCTCACCGGCAGCGGGATCCGGGGAGATCAGCGTGGAGAGGATCTTCACGGCGGTGGTCTTGCCCGCGCCGTTCGGGCCGAGCAGGGCGAAGACCGTGCCTTCCGGCACCGTCAGATCGACGCCGTCGAGAACCGTCTTGTCTCCGTAGGACTTGCGCAGCCCGTGAGCCGCGATGGCCAGGTTCAACATGAGAGGTACTCCGTTTCGGGATCGTCAGAGGCTGCGGGCGTTGATCTCGCCGTGAGCGGTGGTCGCGTGGACGGTCAGGTCGGGCGTGCCGTCGGAGTTCTTCAGGGCGTTGTGGATCCGGCCGTGGCCGGTGCCGGCGTCCAGCGAGGCGGAGACGCCGCGGGCGGCACTGACGGTGATGTTGCCCATCTGCGTGCTCAGCGTGAGGGTGCCGCGGGTGGCCTCGGCGATGTTCAGGTTGCCTCGTTGCGTGCTGATGTCGCCGGAGCCGTTGAGCCGGCCGACGGTGATGTCGGCGTCGAGTCCGGTGAGGCGGGCGTTGTCCGCCTCGTCGACCTTGACCAGGCCGTGGCCGCCGTCGAAGGCGATGTCGCCGAGCCGTCCCACACCGCGGAACTCGGCGGCGGCGGCCTTCGCCTCGACGCGGGAACCGGCGGGGAGTTGGACGGTGACCTCGATGGATCCGGACGAGCCGAGGATGCGGTTCGAGGGCTCCGGGGCCTGGACGCGCAGGACTCCGTCGGCGAAGGCGACCGTGGTGCGTTCGGCGGCCTTCACGTCGCGGGACTTGCCGGCGTTGACGGGCCGGACCTCGACCGTCGTGTCGCCCCGGTCGGCAGCGATGAGCTGGATGCGGCCGGCCGGAACGTCGAGAACGGCCAGGACGGCGGCGGGGGTGTCGAACTTCTGCATGGTGCACTCCTTCTCCGGTCCGCGCGCCCCTCCGGCCCGCCGTTTCCGATGACAGAAACGCTACGTTGCATTCATGGATTCGACAACACTCACGTTGCACAAGAAGGCACTAATTGCAGGCCAGAGCTGTAAAAGTGTTGCAATGGTTGCCAAGATAACGCAACGGAGGCACGTCGTTGCGTTGCAATGAAATGGAGGTGAACGCTATACACGCCGTCGCGGGTGGGCTCGGCCGTGCTGCCGGACGCCTCGGGCCGTCGTGGACCGGGCACGGACCCGCGCCGCACGCCGCCGCGTCCCGTCCGGCTTGGTCATGCCGCTACGGCACCACCTGTCGCCGCGCGGCGGGCCGCCATGGAGCGTGTGGCGAAAGTCCCGGGGCCCGCCCTCGAGGCGGACGGCGGGACTTTCACCACACGCTTCAGGAGGCCCGGTCGTGCGTCCGCGCGCGCGGCGCCTCGTGGCCGTGGTCGTGCTCGGCCCGCGCCGTCTCCAGAAGCAGGCGCCACGAGGTGACGGTCGGCCGTCGGCGCAGCAGTGCACGCCGCTCCCGCTCGGTCAGGCCGCCCCAGACGCCGTGCTCGATGCGCTGGTCCAACGCGTGGGACAGGCATTCGGTCCTGACCGGGCAGGCGGAGCAGATCCGCTTGGCGGCGACCTGCGCGGCGCCCTCGACGAACAGCGTCTCGGGGTCTGCCGTCCGGCACTCCGCTCGCTCCCACCAGGTATCCCGACTGTCCGTCACGGTCCCACCCCTTGATCGTCTCTGGTGTCTCATTGCAGTCGGCGGGTGACAGTACGCCACATACCCGAGGTCAGGCAGCCCCTCACCAGAGGTTGAACAGTGCGTTGCCTCAGTCCACCGCGGTTTCCCCGCGCAGCAGTTGCAACGGGAACGCCCGTGCCATCGCCGCCATGCCCGCGTCGTTGGGGTGCAGGCCGTCGCCGCCGTTGTACGCGGGCAGGAGCCGGGCGGGGTGGTCGGGATCGCGGACCGCGGCGTCGAAGTCGACGACGCCGTCGAACGCGCCGCTCGTGCGGATCCAGTCGTTGACGGCCTGCCGGACCGACTCCCGCTGCGGCGTGTAGTAGCCGAGGGTGTCGCCCTCGAAGGGCAGTATCGTCGCGCCGAACACCTGCAGGCCGTGCTCGTGGGAGCGCTGGATCAACTGCTGGTATCCGGCGATGAGTTCGGGCGCGGCCACCTCCTCGGAGGCGGGCGCGACCAGCCCCGGCGACCCGAGGTCGTTGACGCCGAGGTGCACGGTGACGGCACGTGCGCCGGGCTGGCCGAGCACGTCCCGGTCGAACCTCTTCAGGCCGCTCTCGCCGAAGTACGCGGCGAAGGACTCCGCGGGCGTACCCGGGACCGGGTTCGGGTCGCGCAGCAGGCGGTTGCCGGCGATGCCCGCGTTCACGACGCCGGTGGCGGCCAACTCCGCGTCCCCGCGCAGCCGTTCGGCGAGCAGGTCGGGCCAGCGGCGGTTGGCGTCCACGGTCGTGTGCTCGCCGTCGGTGATGGAGTCGCCGAGCGTCACCAGGGCCGCGTCCGCGGTGCCGTCGCCGTCGACGGCGACGCCGGACAGGAAGTGCCAGGCCGTCGCGGTCGCGGCCGGTGTCAGATCGGACTTGCCGGCCACGTCGCCGTCCGCGACGAAGGTGCTCTGGAACGCCGCCGAGTGCACGGTGTCGGCGGGTGTGCTCTGCGGCAGGTACAGGCTGATGACGAGGTCGCCGCCCGCGGTGGTGGGCAGTTCGACCGGATCGCTCCAGCGCTGTGCTCCCGGCGCGAGGGTCGTCGACGGGCTGCCGTCGAAACGCAGTTCGCGGTCCGTGGCGGCGTCGACGGCGGTCGCGGGGCCGCCCGCCGCGGGGCGCGCGGCGTGGGCCTCGCCGATCGCCAGGGGCGTCGTACCGAACTCGTTGGTGAAGCGCACGCGGACGCTGTGCCCCGCGACGGACAGGTGCACCTTCTGCCGCAGCGTCTGGTCCTCGTAGACCGTGGTGTCGACGGCCGGTGCGGCGGTGGGCGGGGCCGCCCAGGTGCCGACGAAGGCACCGGTGGCGGCGTGTGCGGCGGGCACCGGCGCGAGCAGGGGGACGAGGGCCGTGAGGGGCAGGCTCAGCAGCGCCGATATGCGTCTGCGCATGGGGCGTTCGTACCTTTCACAAGGATCGGCGGAAATGGCTGGTCGCATTCATTCCTCGGGCAACGGCACACGGTCCGTGACCGGAAAAGAACGACGTCGAGAGGGAAGGGAGAAACGAGTCAGAACAACTACAGGCGCACTTGAGGATCGCCGCACCTTTTCACACGAGGAGTTCACTGCCGTCCGGCAGGACTTCCGCGCCGGACTTTCGCAGCATTGCCTGCTCGGAAGAGGCCGGATCGACGAGCGGATTGGTGTTGTTGAGGTGGGTGTAGATCCGGCGCAGGCCCGAATGGCGGGCGAGGGCGGCGAGACTGCCGCCGGGGCCGGCCACGGGCAGGTGGCCCATGAGCGGCTGCCCGGCGTCCTCGCGGCGCACGGCCGTCCCCAGTTCGTCGGCGCCGAAGAACGTGCCGTCCAGCAGCGCGCACGACGCCGAGGACAGCAGGTCGTCGAACCCGTCCGGCCAGGCCGCCAGGCAGGGGGCGTAGAGCAGCGCCCCGCCGGTCGCCGCGTCCTCGATGCGGTACGCCACCACCCAGGGCGCGTCCGGGTCGGGTCCGACCGCGTACTTGGGCGGCTTGGCGCTGACGGGGTGGGCGGTGACGGACAGCCCGCCGGCCAGGGCGAAGCCGCCGGGGACGGTACTGTCCCGCCACTGCCACGGCGCGTAGCGGTCCAGCAGGCCGCGCAGCGGCAGGTCGGCGGTGAGCGCGTCGCGTACCGGGGGCGCCGCGTGCACGGTCAGGCCGGTGCCACCGCGCAGGACGGTCAGGCCCAGGGCGTGGTCGACCTCGGCGTCGGTGAGCAGCACGCCGCGCACGGGGGTGTCGCGCGGGCCGGGTCCCGGCGCCAGGGCAGGCGTGGCGAGCAGCTGGGTGCGGATGTCGGGCGAGGCGTTGAGCAGCCACCAGTCGCTCCCGTTGCCGCTGACGGCGACGGACTCCTGGGAGCGCGCGGGAAGTTCGCCGCGGTGACAGCGGGCGCACAGCGCGCAGGCGCAGTTCCACTGCGGGAAGCCGCCGCCTGCCGCGGTGCCGAGCAGGATCACCTCCATGTCGCCGCCGGGACGCGCGGGACGAATGCCGGAGCCGGGCCGTCGGTGACCTCCGCGAGCGCCGCGTCGACCAGCCCGCGGTGCGGGGAGAGCCCGCAGGCCGGGTCGGTGGCGGCGGCGTCGCCGGTGAGCTGGAACGCCTGGCAGCGGCAGCCGCCGTGGTCGGTGTGGCGCTCCGGGCAGGTGCCGCACGGGCCGCTCATCCAGCCGGTGCCGCGGTAGGCGTTGAAGGACCGGGAGGCGTACCAGATCTCCGCCAGCGGGCGGCGCAGCACGTTCTCCGTCGGCAGGGTGGTGAGGGCGTACGCCGCCGGGCACGGCAGCACGTCGCCGGTGGGGGTGACGGTCAGCTGGGTGCTGCCCCAGCCGTCCATGCACGGCTTGGGCCGGTCGTCGTAGTAGTCGGCGGCCACGTAGACCAGTTCGGGGCCGCCCGCGTGCGCGGCGCGGGCGCGCCGCACGGCCTCGCGGGCGGCGGCGAGCTGGTCCGCGGTGGGCATCAGGGCAGCCCGGTTGCGCAGCCCCCAGCCGTAGTACTGGGTGTTGGCCAGCTCGATACGGTCGGCGCCCAGGCCGACGGCGAGGTCCACGATCCGCTCGACCCGGTCGATGTTCCTGCGGTGCAGGACGACGTTGACGGTGAGCGGCAGTCCGGCGCCGGTGACGGCCTCGGCGGCCTTGAGCTTGGCGGCGTGCACCCGGGCTCCGGCTACCTCGTCGCCGCGCTGCGCGTCGGCGTCCTGGAGCGAGAGCTGGACGTGGTCGACGCCGCGCCGCGCGAGGTCCCGCGCACGGTCGGCGGTCAGTCCCACGCCGCTGGTGACCAGGTTGACGTAGGCGCCGAGCCCGCGGGCGTGAGCGACGAGGTCCGGCAGGTCGGGGCGGGCCAGCGGCTCGCCGCCGGAGAAGTGCATCTGCACGACGCCCAGTTCACGGGCCTGGGTGAGGATGTCCCGCCACTGCTCGCGGGTCAGCTCCTCGGAACGGGCCGCGAGTTCGAGGGGGTTGGAGCAGTAGGGGCAGTGCAGGGGGCAGCGGTGGGTCAGCTCGATCAGCATGCCCAGCGGTGCGCGGACGGCCGGCTCAGACATCGAGGTCGACCACCCGGCGCTCCGCGAGGCGCAGCAGCAGCTCGCAGACGTCGTCGGTGCGCACGCCCTCGTAGTCCTGGGCGAGGCGCTCGACGATGGTGGCGACGCTGGAGGCGCCGTCGCAGTGGGTGAGGACCGCCGCCGCGGTGTCGTTGAGGACCACGACGCGCTCGGGCAGCAGGGCCAGCTCGCCGCGCGCGGGATCGCTGGTGAGACGTACTCCGGGCCGCAGGCGCGGCACGGTGGGCTCGGGCAGGGTGGTCATGTCCGCGGTGCTCCGTTTCCCGTGTGGTAGTCGAGTGAGTCCAGGACGGCGCTCAGCACCTGGCACTTGAACGCCAGCGCCCGTACGCAGGCCTCCTGCTGCTCCCGGGTGACGGCGTGCCGGGCCACCAGGTCGAGCAGCGAGCGGCCCTCGGGGCCGACGACCTCGATGCGCGCGGTGAAGTAGGCGAATCCGTCCTCCGCGATCCACGGGTAGTGCTCCCGCAGCCGGCCCAGGCGGTGGGCGAGCAGCCCCGGCGAGAACAGCTCGGTCAGTCCCGACGCGGCCGCCTCCAGCCAGGGGCGGCGGCGGGCGAAGTCGACGTAGGCGTCGACGGCGAAGCGCGTGCCCGCAAGGACGAGGCGCTCGTCGAGCACCTCGTCCCTGCGCAGCCCGACCGCCTCACCCAGACGCAGCCATTTCTCCGCACCGCCGTCGGAGGCGTCCGTGCCGTCGTGGTAGACGATCCGGGACAGCCATTGCCGCCGCACCTCGGGCAGCGGGCAGTTGGCCACGATCGCGGCGTCCTTCTGGGGCAGGCACCGCTGGTAGTACCAGCGGTTCGCGGCCCACAGCCGCAGCTCGTCCTTGTCCAGCAGACCGTCGTGCATCCGCTGGTGGAAAGGGTGCCGGTCCCAGTACGACGACTCCGGGGAATGGAGTGCCTGCCGGAATTCGGCCTCGCTCCAGGGGGCGTCCACCTCGTGCGTCACGGACTTCGCCATGCCTGCGTCCTTTCCTGCGGTGGTGGGTCAGTCGCGGGTGAAGTAGGCGGTGACTTCCATGCCGGTGTCGAAGGAAACGAAATCGGGACGGTGCCATGCCGCCTTGGTGCGGGGTTCCTTGTCGGTACTGCGCATGCGACGCTCCTTTTCACAGAACTGTGTTTTTCTGAATGAGCGAGGGAGACACTAACGATGCACGAGAAGGGACTGCAATGTTCGGGGCTGGTGTGCGACTCAAGGTTTTGTCCGGTGCCGCTTGAGGGTGAAATTCCTTGCCCGCGGCGGCAGTTGGCGCGTGGTGCGATTCCCCGGGTGTCGACTTCCTCTTCTGGTACGGTGCAACGCGGATGGTGTACCCGAAGGAGAGGCAGCCGTGGTGATCGCGGGTGACGACGACATCACCGGGTGATACCCGGATGTCGACTGCCACCGCTGCGTACCTCAGGTGCGTGGCCGCGTGGCCGTACCCCCACGTGCTCTGACCACCGTTCCTCGGGCGCCTCTCGGGGCGCCCGCATCATCTGCGAGGCATGCGCATATGTCCGACGCCAGCATCGTCTGCTCGAACCTGTCCTTCTCCTGGCCCGACGGCACCCCCGTGTTCCACGACCTGTCCTGGACGGTGGGCGACGGCCGCACCGGTCTGGTCGCGCCGAACGGGGCGGGCAAGTCCACCCTGCTCAAGCTGATCGCGGGCGAACTGAGCCCGAACCGCGGCTCCGTGACCGTCAAGGGCCTGCTCGGCTATCTCCCCCAGACCCTGCCGCTGACCGGTGACATGACCGTGGCCGAGGTGCTCGGCATCGCTCCGGTCGTCGAGGCGCTGGACGCCATCGCGGCCGGCGACGTGGACGAGCGGCACTTCGCCACGGTCGGCGACGACTGGGACATCGAGGAACGCAGCCGGGCCCAGCTCGACCGCCTGGGTCTCGACGGCGTCCCCTTGGCCCAGCGGCTGCACGCGCTCAGCGGCGGTCAGGTCGTCTCCCTCGGCCTCGCGACCCAGCTGATCAGGCAGCCCGACGTGCTGCTGCTCGACGAACCGACCAACAACCTCGACCTCGAC
>NZ_JAAGMG010000702.1 GCF_010548525.1 Streptomyces sp. SID14478 | reverse complement strand
GGGGTTGCGGGGGGTGCGGCGGGGTCGTGCCGGTCCGTCGCGGGACGCCCCCCGGTGCCCTCCGCGGGCGGCGTCGCCCCGCCGGTCCCGGACTGCGGCTGCCCGCTCTCGTCCACGGTGATCCCTCGGTCCCCTCGTTCGAAGCGTTTCCCGCCGGGCGGGACGTTCTGGCGTCGATGGTATGCGGACGGTGCCCGGTGGCCTCCGTCGACTCCCCCGGGCCACGCTACGCAAGACGCCGTGGACGCGCAGGTGCCTGACTGTCAGTGGCGGGCCGTATCGTCGTGCGGCATGGAGACCAGTACCGAGACGGGCCCCGAGAGCGGTCCTGAGAAGGCGGCCGCCGTGGCGCCGGCCTCGCTCTCGCCGTCGCGCGCGAGCGATTTCATGCAGTGCCCGTTGCTGTACCGGTTCCGGGTGATCGACAAGCTTCCCGAGAAGCCGAGCGAGGCGGCGACGCGGGGCACGCTGGTCCATGCCGTACTGGAGAGACTGTTCGACGCACCGGCCGGGGAGCGCACCGCTCCGCAGGCCAAGTCGCTGATCCCGGGCCAGTGGGACCGGCTGCGGGAGTCGAAGCCGGAGCTGGCCGAGTTGTTCGCCGACGATGCCGAGGGCGAGCGGATGGCGCGCTGGCTCGGCGAGGCGGAGCAGCTGGTGGAGCGCTGGTTCACGCTGGAGGACCCGACGCGTCTGGAGCCCGCCGAGCGGGAGCTGTTCGTCGAGACCCGTCTGGAGTCGGGACTCAAGCTGCGCGGGATCATCGACCGGGTGGACGTGGCGCCCACCGGCGAGGTGCGGATCGTCGACTACAAGACGGGCAAGGCCCCCCGGGCCGAGTACGCCGAGGGCGCCCTGTTCCAGATGAAGTTCTACGCCCTGGTGGTGTGGCGGCTGAAGGGCGTCGTGCCGCGGCGGCTGCAACTGGTCTATCTGGGCAGCGGCGACGTGCTGACCTACGATCCCGTGATCGCCGACCTGGAGCGCGTGGAGCGCAAGCTGCACGCGTTGTGGGACGCGATCCAGCAGGCCACGGAGACGGGCGAGTGGCGTCCGCGGCCGACGAAGTTGTGCGGTTGGTGCGACCATCAGGCCGTTTGCCCGGAATTCGGCGGGACTCCCCCGCCGTACCCGCTTCAGGTCAGGGCGCCCGAGTCCGGCACCGCCTAGCAGGGCAGAATGGGCCCGGACTATCGAAGGAGACTTTCGTGGCCATCCGCGTCCTACTGGTCGACGACCAGCCGCTGCTGCGTACGGGCTTCCGCATGATCCTGGAGGCCGAGCAGGACCTTGCGGTCGTCGGCGAGGCCGGAGACGGCCTCCAGGCGCTCGACCAGGTCCGTGCCCTGCAGCCCGATGTGGTGCTCATGGACATCCGGATGCCGCGGATGGACGGCGTCGAGGCGACCCGGCAGATCACCGGCCCCGGCCGGGACGGTCCGGCGAAGGTGCTGGTCCTGACGACCTTCGATCTGGACGAGTACGTCGTGGAGGCGCTGCGGGCGGGTGCCAGCGGCTTCCTCCTCAAGGACGCCCCGGCCAATGAGCTGGTGCAGGCGATCCGGGTGGTCGCCAATGGGGAGGCGATGCTCGCGCCGAGCATCACGCGCCGGCTGCTCGACAAGTACGCGGACCATCTGCCGTCGGGCGACGAGCCGGTGCCGGACACCTTGCACACGCTGACCGAGCGCGAGGTCGAGGTGCTCAAGCTCGTGGCCCGCGGCCTGTCGAACGCGGAGATCGCCGCCGACCTGTTCGTCAGCGAGACGACTGTGAAGACCCATGTCGGTCACGTGCTGACGAAGCTGGGGCTGCGCGACCGGGTGCAGGCGGCCGTGTACGCGTACGAGAGCGGTCTGGTCCGTCCCGGAGCGCAATAGGTGCACAGCGGTCGCGCGCACGAAGAAGGCGGCGGCCACCTCATCGGTGGCCGCCGCCTTCTTCGTGTGCGCTGTGTCCGGGGGCCGGGTCAGCCCTTGCTGATCTCCCAGAACCGGAACACGGTCGACGCGTCGAGGCAGTTCTCCAGGCCGTAGACGTTGTCGCGGGCGACGGCGTACTGCTTGGCCTGCCACACCGGCAGGATCGGCAGCTGCTGGGCGACGATGTCCTGCAGTTGCTCGTACTGCTTGACGGTGGCGGAGCGGTCGCTCTGGGCACCGGTCTCCGGGATGATCGTCCCGGTGATGGTGTTGTTGCTGTAGTGGTTGCCGAGGACGTTGCCCTCGCCGAAGAACGGCTGCGTGAAGTTGTCGGCGTCCGGGTAGTCGGGCACCCAGCCCTTGACGTAGACGCCGTACTTGCCGGACTTGATGTCCCGCTCGTACTGGGCGAATTCGACGGACTTCACGTCGGCGTCGAACAGGCCGCTCGCGTTGAGCTGCTTGGCTATCGCCTTCAACTCGGCGTCCGTGGCGGGGCCGTAGCGCGACGGCGTGGACCAGAGGGTGAGCTTGACCTTGCCGGTGATCCCGTCGCCGCGCAGCACCGACGCGGCCTTGCTCTTCGAGGGGTGGGCGCCGTACGTGTCGAAGAACGCGGTGTTGTGGCCGCCGATGCCCGCCGGGATGATCGAGTACAGCGACGTCGCGGTGTTGTCGTAGACCTCGTTGATGAGGGCGTCGCGGTCGATGAGGTACGCCATCGCCTTGCGGACGGCGAGCTTGCCGACGACCGGGTCCTTCATGTTGAAGACGAGGTGCTGGACCTCGGCGCTGGTGCCCTCGACGACGTCGAAGTCCTGCGCGTCCTTGCCCGTCGACTCCTCGATGTCCGCGATGTCCTTGGCGGCGAGACCGCGGTAGGCGAGGTCGACGCCGCCGTCGAGCAGGGACTTCTTCAGGCCCGCCTGGTCGCCGTGGAAGAACTTCATGGTGACGCCGGAGTTCTTGACCTTCGCGGTGCCCTTGTAGGAGGAGTTGACCGAGAAGGCGGCGTCGTTCTTGCCGAAGGAGTCCAGCTTGTACGGGCCGGAGCCGACGGCCTTGCCGTCCGTGCGGAGCTTGTCCGCCGGGTACTCGCTGTGGTCGACGATCGAACCGGCGCCCGAGGCGATCTTGCTCGGGAAGGTCGCGTCGGCGTACTTCAGCTTGAAGACGACGGTGTCGGCGTCCGGCGTCTCGACCTTGTCCAGCATCGGGAACATGATCGCCGGGCCGGCGTCGTCGTTGATGTTCATCATGCGGTCGAAGGAGTACTTGACGTCCTTCGACGTGAGCGCGTTGCCGTTGCTGAACTTCAGTCCCGAGCGCAGCGTGCACGAGTACACCTTGGTGGCCGTGTCACTGAAGTGGCACTCCTTGGCGGCCTCCGGCTCCGGCTCGGTGCCTCCGTTGGGGAAGCTGAGCAGGGACTGGAAGACGTTGTTGAACAGCAGCCACGAACCCGGGTCGTAGCCGGACGCGGGGTCGGTGGCCTGGATGTCGTCCGACATCCCCATGACCACCGCGTCACCGGAGCCGCCGGAGCCGCCCTGGTCCGTGCCGCAGCCGCTCAGCAGTGCCGCGGCGAGGCCCACCCCGAGGGACGGGGCGAGCCACTGGTTGCGCATTCTCACGTGCGTGCCTTGTCGTCGGTCGTGCAGAAGGGGCGGGCCGACCCCCCTATGGACCGGCCCCTTGGAGACTCAGCCGCTGACGCCGCGGTTCAGCTCCCACAACTGGAGGATCGAGGAGGAGGACAGCGCCCACTCCACGCCCGTGATGTCGTCACGCGCGGCCACGTACTGCTTGCCCTGCCACAGCGGCAGGACCGGCACGTCATTGGCGACCGTGGACTGGATCTGCTGGAGGCTCTTGGACGCGGTGAGCCGGTCGGCCTCGCGGCGCTCGGCGGGGATCAGCTCATTGCGGATCGTGCTGTTCGCGTACGGCGACGCGAGGAAGTTCTCCTTGTCGAGGAACGGCGCGAGGAAGTTGTCCGCGTCCGGGAAGTCGGGGAACCAGCCGAGGCCGTAGACGTCGTACTCGCCCTTGAGCTGGGCGTCGCGGTAGGTGTCCCAGACGTCGCCCTTGATGTCGACGTCGAAGAGGCCGCTGGCGTTCAGCTGATCGCGCAGGACCTCGAACTCCTTCTTGGTGCCCGAGCCGTAGTGGTCGGTCGTGTAGTGCAGGGTGAGCTTGACCGGCGTGGTGATGTCCGCCCGGCTCAGCGTCTGCGCGGCCTTGGCCTTGTCCGGGTCGCCGTACTTGTTGAAGAACGAGTTCTGGTGGCCGGTGATGCCCGCGGGCACCAGCGAGTACAGCGGCTCCGCGGTCGTGCCGTACACCTTGGCGGCGATCTCACCGCGGTCCACGACCTGCGCCATCGCCTGGCGCACGGCCTTGTTGCGGACGCTGGACGCCGTCGTGTTGAAGCCGAGGTAGCGGATCTCCATGCCCGGCATCTCGACCAGGTTCACGTTCTTCGGCGGGGTCGTCGAGTACTTCGCGATCTGCTCGGGCGACATGGTGCGCGTCATCATGTCGATGTCGCCCTTCTCCAGCGCCTTGCCCATGGCGTCGGCGCCGGCGAAGGAGACCAGCTCCACCTTGTCGTTCTTCGGCTTCAACTGCCCCTTGTAGTTGGGGTTCTTGGTGAAGACCGTCTTGACGACGGTGTCGTCCTTGACCTCGGACGTCATCGTGTACGGGCCGGAGCCGTCCACGTCGAAGCCGTTGCGCAGCTTCTTCTTGGCGTAGTCGTCGGGGTTGACGATGCCGGCGGTGGGCGTGGCCAGCTTGTACGGGAAGGTGGCGTCCGGGGTGTTGAGGTGGAAGATCACCTTGCGGGAGCCCTGCGTCTCGATCGTGTCGATCGTGGAGAGCAGGCCGTAGGAGGCGCTGCTGCTCTTGATGGCACGGACTCGGTCGATCGAGTACTTCACGTCGCCGGCGGTGACCGGGTCGCCGTTGGCGAACTTCAGGTCCTTGCGCAACGTGCAGACGTAGCGCTCGCTGCCGGTGTCGGTGAAGATGCAGCTCTCGGCGGCCTCGGGCTGCGGCTCGCCGCTGCCGCTGCGGGGCATCGCCATCAGCGTCTGCACGGTCTGGCGCAGCACGTTCCAGGAACCGGCGTCGTAGGCGTAGGCCGGGTCGAACGGTGCGGGGACCTTCTTCGACGCGATGAACCGGTCAGTGGTGCCGACCGCGATCGCATCGCCGTCACTGCCACCACTGTCGGACCCGCCGCACGCGGCCAGTACGGGGGCAAGCAGACCGATGACGGCCGGCAGCACCAAGGTCTTGCGGTTCATGCTCGAAATTCTCCAGAGCTGTTGATCCCGTGGGCCGGCGGCGGGGGTGGTGCGCGCGGGGTACAGGAAGGATGCGGCGATGTTCTCGCGACGACATTAATGGGCCCGCCGTCGCGGTTCGCAGGCACTGGAGGGGCTCGCCCATCACGCAGCGGAACCAGGCGTGGACGCACCGAAAACACCTCAGGAGGAAGGTTCGGCGCAGGGGGCGACCAAACGGGACACAAGGTCACGCCCCGGCGCACGCACAGCGCGCGTCAAGCACGACCGGACCCGCCTGTCGACCCCCTGTCGAGTGGGAAACGTCACACGTCCAACTGGGTTGGAGGGCGCGGCAATTCAGCCACCCTCCGCCGGGTCAGGGCGTCATCAGGCCATGCAGGAAAGGCAGGTTGACGTGTTCGAGGGAGGGGACGACGGTGCGCCGGGGGGCCGCTTCGATCGGTGCGACGGACGGTACGGCGACGACGTGGCAGCCCGCGGCCTCGGCGGCGGCGACGCCCGTGGCGGTGTCCTCGATGACGGCGCAGCGCCCGGGTTCGGCGCCGAGGCCGGAGGCGGCGAGCAGGTACGGGTCGGGGTGCGGCTTCGTGCGGGAGACCTCGTCACCCGCGACCGTGAGGTGGAAGTTCTGCGCACCGAGCGAGTGCAGGACGCGGTCGATGATGCGCCGGTGAGAGGCGGAGACGAGCGCGGTCGGCACCTGGTGCGCGGCGAGTTCGGCGAGGAGTCTCGCGGCGCCGGGCATCAGCGGCAGTGTCCGGCTGATGCGCTGTTCGAAGCCGTCGTTGAGCAGCACCGTCAGCTCGTCGACGGTGATGTCGGCTCCGGTGGCCTCGATGAGGAAGCCCGCGCTGCGGGTCATGGGGCCGCCCACGACGACCTGTCGCCAGGTGTCGTCGAGGGTGTACCCGAGCGCGGCGAAGACGGCCACCTCGGCGTCCCACCAGAATCCCTCGGTGTCGACGAGGGTTCCGTCCATGTCGAGGAGCACGGCCTGCAGCGTGGAGCCTTCGGCCGTTCGGGTACCGAGGGCGGGGACCGTACTGGTCATCCGGGCACACCTCCATGAGGGACGAGAAGGCCGGCCCCCTTGCGGGGACCGGCCTGCGCTGGACCGACCAGTGTACGACTACGCCTGATTAACGCGCGTTGAAGTACTTCGCCTCGGGGTGATGGATCACGATCGCGTCGGTGGACTGCTCGGGGTGGAGCTGGAACTCCTCGCTGAGCTGGACCCCGATCCGCTCGGGTTCGAGCAGCTCGGCGATCTTGGCGCGGTCCTCCAGGTTCGGGCAGGCGCCGTAGCCGAGGGAGAAGCGGGCGCCCCGGTACTGCAGGGCGAACATGTCCTCCATCGCCGCCGGGTCCTCCCCCGCGAAGCCCAGCTCGCTGCGTACGCGGGCGTGCCAGTACTCGGCGAGCGCCTCGGCCAACTGGACGGACAGGCCGTGCAGTTCGAGGTAGTCGCGGTAGGAGTCGGCGGCGAACAGTTCGGCCGTGGCCTCACCGATCTTCGAGCCGACGGTGACGACCTGCAGGCCCACGACGTCGACCTCGCCGGACTCCTCCGGCCGGAAGAAGTCGGCCAGGCACAGGCGCCGCCCACGGCGCTGGCGCGGGAAGCTGAACCGGGTCCGCTCGTTGCCGGCGTCGTCGAGGATGATCAGGTCGTCGCCCTTGGACACGCACGGGAAGTAGCCGTGCACGACGGCTGCCTCCAGCAGGTTCTTGGTGTGCAGCTCGTCCAGCCAGCCGCGCAGCCGCGGCCGTCCCTCGGTCTCCACCAGCTGCTCGTACGTGGGTCCGTCCCCGGTACGCGCCTGCTTCAGGCCCCACTGGCCCTTGAACAGGGCGCCCTCGTCGAGCCAGGACGCGTACTCCTTGAGCTGGATGCCCTTGATGACGCGGGTGCCCCAGAACGGCGGGGTGGGGATCGGGTTGTCGACGGCGACGTCGGAGCGCGCGGGCCCGTCGGCGGGCTGCTCCTCGACCTGGACGTTGCTCGCCTTGACCCGGCGTTGTTTGAGTTCGGGCAGACGCGCGCCGGGCACGCCGCGCTTGACCGCGATGAGGGCGTCCATCAGACGCAGCCCCTCGAACGCGTCCCGGGCGTAGCGGACTTCGCCCTCGTAGATCTCGTGCAGGTCCTGTTCGACATAGGCACGGGTCAGGGCGGCGCCGCCGAGGATGACCGGGAAGTCGGCGGCCAGCTTGCGCTGGTTGAGCTCCTGAAGGTTCTCCTTCATGATCACCGTCGACTTGACCAGGAGGCCGGACATGCCGATCACGTCGGCCTTGTGCTCCTCCGCCGCCTCCAGGATCGCCGAGACCGGCTGCTTGATCCCCAGATTGACCACGTGGTAGCCGTTGTTCGACAAGATGATGTCGACGAGGTTCTTGCCGATGTCATGGACGTCGCCGCGCACCGTGGCCAGCACGATCGTGCCCTTGCCCTCGGTATCCGACTTCTCCATGTGCGGCTCCAGATAGGCCACCGCGTTCTTCATCACCTCGGCCGACTGCAGCACGAACGGCAACTGCATCTGCCCCGAGCCGAACAGCTCACCGACGACCTTCATGCCCTCCAGCAGCGTGTCATTGACGATCTCCAGAGCGGGACGGGCCGTCAGCGCCTCATCCAGATCGGCCTCCAGACCGTTCTTCTCGCCGTCGATGATCCGCGCCTTCAGCCGCTCCTCCAGCGGCAGCGCCGCCA
>NZ_JAAGMG010000673.1 GCF_010548525.1 Streptomyces sp. SID14478 | reverse complement strand
GGGGTGTCGGCCTCGGTGAAGTGGTCCAGCATGTCGGTGAGCAGGTCCGCGCGCCCGGTCAGCCGCGGCTCGCGGCGCCGGCTGTCGCGGCCGGGCAGCAGGTGCGGCACGGTCCGCGCGTGGGGACCCAGGTGGCGGCTCCAGCCGGCGAAGGCGGAGACGCCGGCCCCGGCGTGCGCGAAGCAGTGGACCGGTAGCGGCTGTGCGTCGGACATGCGGCGTACTCCTCGGGGTCGTACGGAACTCGCCGGTGGGGCGAGGCTGCCCGGGGCGCCTCGAAGGGCGCTCGGGCTCAGGCCGCGTACAGGTTGAAGGTGGAGCCGCGGCGCGGTCCGCAGATGACGTCGAGGGCCGGGTCGACGGCGAGCATCGCCTGGTGCAGGCGCTGCAGCTGGGGCGAGGGCTCGACGCCGAGTTCCTCGACGAGCCGCAGGCGCAGCTTGCGGTAGACGTCGAGGGCGGTGGCCTGGCGCCCCGAGCGGTAGAGGGCCACCATCGCCTGCGAGTGCAGCCCCTCGTGCTGGGGGTGACGGGCGATCAGGTCGGCGAGCTCCGCGATGACCTCGGAGTGCCGGCCCAGGCGCAGGTCGGCGTCGATGCGGCGCTCGACGGTGACCAGACGGCTCTCCTCCAGGCGCATCACCTCGATCTCCAGGATCGGCCCGGTGCTCACGTCCACCAGCGCGGTGCCCTCCCACATCCCGAGCGCCTCGCGGAACTGTGCGGCGGCGCCCTCGTCGTCGCCCGCCTCGAACGACACCTGCCCCGCGGTGATCAACTGCTCGTAGCGGTGCACGTCGACGCACTCGGGGGACACCTGCAGCAGGTATCCGCCGTGGCGGGTGGCGAGGACGTCCTTGGCGCTGCCGGGTGCGCCGGGCCCCATCGCCGTGCCCAGGCGCCGGCGCAGCTGCAGGATGTACGTCTGCAGGGTGGTCATTGCGCTCTGGGGCATGTTGCTGCCCCAGATCTCCTCCATGAGCGTGGACACGGGTACGACCCGGCCCGGATAGAACGACAACAGCGCGAGAATCTGCCTCGGTTTGCCGGCGGTCGGCACGATGGACACTCCGTTGACGTCGGCGCTCAACGGGCCCAGAACCTGAATCTGCACGGCTTCCTCCCCTTCCCGATCGAGTCCGGCGGTGGTTCGAAACCACCGGCGCGTCGCACCGTAGCTGTGTTCCGAGGGCTGCTCTGCGTATCTCCACCGCAGCTCAAGTCCCGCTCCACGAAGGCCAGTTGGCCGCCCATCAGGACGTTCTGCCGCAGCCGCGACGGGTGCGGGCAGCACGAGGGGTCCTCCGTCCACGGGGACGGAGGACTGGACCTCTTGCCTGGCCGGGTCACGCCCTAGGGGGCTCCCGCCGGTTGCGGCAGGAGCAGCTGCCGCGGTGCGCTCCGGCTCCAGGGGAAGCCGTGGTGCAGGTCGAGGACGGGCTCCTCGTCGGGGCTCGTCATGACGGTGACGGCGACGAGCACGCCGGGCTCGGGCTCCAGTTCGGCGAAGCGCCACTGTCCTGGGGGCTCGCCGTCGGGCGGCCGGAAGGCGCGCACGCCGCGGTCGTCGTCGAGCGTGAACACGAAGGAGTCGAAGGCGAGTCCGAGACCGAGGCCACGCGCCTTGGAGTACGCCTCCTTCAGCGTCCACAGCCGCAGGATCCTGCGATCGCGCGACCGGCCGGGGGCGGCCTCGGCCACCCAGGCGCTCTCCTCGGGCGCGAAGCTCTCCACGATGGCGTCGAGGGCGCGGTCGCGGTCGAGCCGTTCCACGTCGACGCCGATGCGATGGCGGCGCACCACGCCGAGCAGGTTGTACCCGCCGGCGTGCGACAGGTTGAAGTCCAGCTCGCGGCCGCCGCGCGGCAGCCCTTCCACGGGTTTGCGCAGGAAGGGCCGGCCCCGCGAGGAGCGCCAGAGCACGGCCTCCGCCTCGGGGATGCCGCTCTCCAGGGCGAGTACCCGGCGCACGAGCGCGTGCGCCACCAGGTACTGGCGCCGGTCACGGTCGAACAGGAAGCGCCCGGCCACCTCTTGTTCCTGTTCGTCCAGCCAGTTCGTCGCGAGAGTGGCGGCGATCCCCGGGGCGAGCGACTCGTTGGGGCAGAACCACAGCTTGACGGGCGCCACGGTCTGCGACACCCGCTCTCGCCGGTCCACCGGTGCGGGAGACGTCATGCGTGCGGCCGCCTCAGTCCTGGCGGGGCAGCAGCGTCATGGCCTGGTCCACGGTGACCCGCCCGTCACGCACCGCGTCGAGCAGTTCCTCCAGCGGCATCGGCCCGCCGGCCATGGCCTGTGCCACGGCGACCGGGTCCGGGCCCACGGGCAGCTGCGCGGCGATGTGAGCGGCCAGCGCGGTGAGGTCCGGGTGGTCGTACAGCACGCCGGGGCGCTCGCGCAGCCCGTACACGAGGTTGACGACGGAGACGAACTCCGCGGCCAGCTCGGTGTCCACGCCGAGCGCGGTGAAGGACTCGGCGGTGTCGATGTCCCACGGGTCGCAGCACAGGATGCGGGCGATCTCCTCGCGCAGCACGTCGAGGACGGGCGGCGCGGGCACGGAGACGGGGCACTGCGGTGCGGGCTCCATCGCGTGCGGCATCGGCGCCGCGACCGGGGGCGCCGCGGCGGGCATCGCGCCGAGCGGTGCCGTCTCGCGTGCCACGTACCGGGCGAAGTCCACCGGCGTGGGGTGGTCGATGAGGGCGGCGGGCTTGATCGCGGTGCCGTAGTGCACGTTGACGGTGGCCACGTACTCCACGGACAGCAGCGAGTCGACCCCGCACGTGCGGAAGGTCTGCTCCGGGTCGATCTTCTCCTGCTTGATGCGCAGGACGTCGGCGAGCATGCGCACGACCTGGGCGAGCACGTCCGCTTCGTGGGCGGCGGGCGCCGCCGTGAGGGCGAACTGTCGTTCACGGGGCATGGTGGGGCTCCAATGGTCCTTGGACTGTGTGGGGTGAGGTGTGGGCAGCCGCGCGGGTCAGGCGACGTCCACCGGGTCGCCGTCGGGCGCGTGGGTGCGGTACCGGTCGGCTTCGTGCGGCGGTACGAGCAGGGTGAGCAGGAGGTCCCACGACGCGGCGAGCCGTCGCGCGAGTTCGTCGGTCGGCAGTGCCTTGGCCACGGCGGCGAGTCCGCACACCGTCGCCCACAGCAGCGTCGCCGCTCCCTCGTCCCGGCCGGCGGGCCGCAGTTCGCCCGCCTCTGCGGCCTCCCGGAGCAGGCGCACGACCTCGCGGTTCCACACCCGGTGGAAGTCGGTGACCGGCGGTTCCCGGTCGACGCACTCGTGGGTGATCCGCAGTCCGGCGCCGACCACCGGGTCCTCGCGCAGTGCGCGGGACAGCCAGTGGGTCATGTCGATGAGTACCTGCACGGGTGAGGCGCCGGCGTCCTCCCTGCGCCGCAGGAAGTCCACGAGCCGCGCGCTGCCCTCTTCCTGCACCGCGTCGGCCAGCACGTCCTTGGAGGCGAAGTGGAAGTACAGCGCTCCCTTCGTCACGCCCGTGACCGCGACGATCCGCCCGAGTGTGGCACTGGCGTACCCGTGCTCGTTGAACATGCGCGCGCCCGCCTGGATCAGGTTGTGCCGTGTCCGTTCCGACCTGGCCTGCATCGCGGCTCATCTCTCCCGATTCTCAAGGGCCGTGAACACCGGGTGCGGGCGTCAGCCCACCCGGGTCAGCCGCTCGCGGTCGGTGCCCAGCGTCTCCGTGGTGTGCTCCGGGTTGGCCATCAAGATGGACCGCTGCAGTCGCCGCAGCCCGGAAGAGGGCTCAAGTCCCAGCTCCCGTACGAGAGTTGCCCGCAGCCGCTGGTACACGTCGAGGGCCTCGCTGCGGCGCCCGGAGCGGTGCAGGGCGAGCATGAACTGGGCGTGCAGGTTCTCGTGCGTGCGGTAGCGGCTGACCAGGACGGTCAGTTCGCCGAGGAGTTCGCGGTGCCGGCCGAGCCGCAGGTCGGCCTCGATGCGCTGGTCGAGCGCGCACAGCCGGGTCTCGTCCAGCCGCCTGGTCTGCATCTCCAGCTGCGGTCCCGCCTGTACGTCGGCGAGTGCGGAGCCGGTCCACAGCGCGAGGGCGTCGCCCAACTCGCGGGCCGCACGCGGGAAGTCACCGCCGTCCATGGCCCGGTAGCCGAGCCCGGCGAGCCGGTCGAACTCGCGGACGTCGCTGGACCCGCCGGAGGTGTGCAGCACATAGCCGCCCGGGGCGGTGGCGAGCACGTCCTTGGGCGTACGCGGCGCGGCGCCCTCCGGGTCCTTCTCCAGAGCCGTCGCGATCATCTCGCGCAGTTGCAGTACGTAGGTCTGCAGGGTGGTCCGCGCACTGCGCGGCGGGCAGTCCCCCCAGAGTTCCTCGATGAGCGAGGCCACGGGCACCACTTGGTCGGCGTGCAGGGCCAGCAGCGCCAGCACCTGTCGCGGCTTCGGTGCCCGCGGAGTCACCGAGACCCCGTTCTCCCTCACGGCCAACGTCCCCAGTACTTCGATGTCCACGCCGTATCCCCTCTTCGTGCATGAGTCATCAGTCGCCCGAGGCCGCTTCCAGGACCGTGTCTCGGTACCTAGAGTTAAAAACAGGGCGGACGGTTTGTCAATACCAAACCGTCCGCGCTGTTTTAATTGCCCCGCACGCACTCTCAAGAGCTCTTCCGGTGAAAGCGTAGGGGATCTAAGGCTTCAAATACGGTCATAGATACACGTATTGGCCGGATGTGTGCGCCGTAGCCACGCACCGAAGAGGCAAAATAAGAGACCTCACGGTCTGTTTCTTCGGTCTCCGTAGGAGGCACACCCCAAGCCTCCTGCCCCGCAGGCCGATCCGGGCTCTAGCTCGTCGCGAGTCCGGGTCGCTCGAATGACAGGGGCGGGCGCACTCGGAATGCGGCGGCACCCGCGTCCGCTTCCCGTCCGACGTCGAGGAGACGCCCCATGACGTACGTGATCGCGCAGCCCTGTGCCGACGTCAAGGACAAGGCCTGCATCGAGGAATGTCCCGTGGACTGCATCTACGAGGGTCCCCGCATGCTGTACGTCCACCCCGACGAGTGCGTGGACTGCGGCGCCTGCGAGCCGGTCTGTCCCGTCGAGGCGATCTTCTACGAGGACGATCTGCCGCAGGAGTGGGCCGCGTTCGGGCCCGCCGCCGTCGAGGTGTTCGACGAGTCGGGCTCAGCGGGCGGCGCCTGCGCGTCGGGGCCGCTGGGCAGCGACCACCCCGTGGTCGCGAGCCTCTCCCCCGCCTCCTCCTGACGCACGACCCGATCGCTCAGCCGTCGCCGGGCTGCCGGGCGTCCTCGCCCAGCAGGCGTGCCAGGTCGCCCGCCGCCTCGTCGGTCGCGGTGTCGGTCGTCAGCACGACGGTCCGGGTGCGGCAGCCGTCCGCCGCGAGGCGGCGGGCCGTCTCGTAGGCGCTTGCCCCGCCGCCCGAGAAGGCGACGAGCAGCAGGGGCCTGCCCGCCTCGGCCAGGGCGCGCAGCGCCCCGTGCCAGGACCGGGGCCCCTCCGGCGAGAGCCGCAGCAGGATCACCGTCTCCGGCCCCGCGTACTGCCGGGACAACCGGGCGTACCAGGCCCGGGGCACCCCCGGTGAGGGCACCAGGCAGATCACCCCGCCGCCGGCCTCCCCCTGACGCAGCGTCACGAAGGAGGGCCGGGCGACCGCCGTGACCGACAGCTCGTCCAGCAGTTCGGCGATGGGCGTCGACTCGTCGGCCTCGTAGGGCAGTTCACGCAGCAGGTCGGCGCAGTCGGTCAGCAGACCGGTGCCGTCCGCCAGCCGGGCGCGGTCGTGGATCACGGACAGCACCAGGCCGCCGGCCCCGTCGCGGCGCGAGACGAGCGTGACCGGGAAGGCGTTCGCGGCGCCCGTGGTCTCGGGGAACTCCATGCGGATGCCGTGCGCGGCGAACGAGGGCTCAAGCCGCCGCAGCGGGTCGAGCCCGCTCTCGAAGACGAGCAGGCTCTCGGTGGTCCGCTCGGGCCCGGGGGCCCCGTCCGGCACCGTCCCGGTCCAGTCGTGGATCTGACCGGCCGACACCCACTCGTACGAGGACAGGTCGATGGCCTGGTCGCGCAGCGTGGCCAACAGGTCGGGCACGGTGGCGGCGGGGTCGACCTCGACGGAGACGGGCAGCGAGTTGCGCAGGGCGCCGGGCAGGAGCTCGACACCCTCCAGCGGGATGCCGCGCCCGGAGACCGCCACGCTGAACCGCACCGGCAGCGAGCCGTCCGCTCCCGCGGCCCGGTAGAGCAGCAGCGCCCAGGCGGCCTGCAGCGCCCCGCTCTCCGTCGCGCCCCAGCGGGCGGCCCACGCGTCGAGGCGGGCGGCCTCGGCCGAGGTGAGCCGCACCCGTGCCCGCCCGGACCCCGTCTCCCAGGCGACGGGCGAGGCGGTGACACGTGCCGACACCGAGGCCGCGGGCCGCAGTTCGGAACGCAGCCAGAAGTCCCGTGCCGCGGCGAGGTCCTGGGTCTCGACCCAGCGTGCGTAGTCGCGTACGTCCGGACGCCGGTCGCCGCCCGGCAGCGGGCCGTCCGCCAGATAGGCGCGGCAGAACTCCGCCACGAGCAGGCGCACGCTCCAGGTGTCGAGCAGCGCCAGGTGGTACGTGAGCAGCACCCGCGTCGCCGGCACGCCCGTGCCGTCGTCCTCGGGCCCGTCGAGCAGGGTGATCCGCAACGGGCCGGGGGAGCGCGGATCGAGCCCGCGGTGCCGGTCGGCCACGAAGGCGTCGGGCCGGACGCCCGTGTAGGGCCTGTGCACCACCTGCGGCACGATCCGGTCATGGATGGTGATCATGGGGTCCGGGCCGTGGTCGAAGGCGGACCGCAGGGCGGCCTCCCGGTCGAAGACGCACTGCCAGGCCGCCGTGAAGCGGGCGAGGTCCAGCGGCCCGCGCCAGACCCAGCTGAGCTGCTCGATCTGCCGTCCGGTCCCGGGGTGCGCGTCGGCGTCGGCCAGCAGTTCGCGCTGCACGGGGGTGGCGGCGACGGTGCTCGTGGTGACGGGCGACGCGCCGGCGCCCCCCGTCAGTTCGTCGAGGACCTCCCGCAGCACGGCCAGCAGCCGGGCGGCGGACTCCTCACCTACGCCGTCGCGGGCGGCGGACAACCAGTCGAGCCCGACGCACAGCCGACCGCCGCGGATCCGGGCGTCGACGTCCAGCGCGTACGCACCGGTGGCCCGCTGCGGCCGCTCGGACGCGCGCACGCGCGCGTCCGGGGTGAAGCGCACCAGCACCGGCACGGGTTCGCGCAGGGCGAGCCGCAGCATCGGATCGGCTGCGTACTCGCGGCAGGCGCCGAACGCGCCGCGTCCCAGGTCGCCCAGGATCGTGGCGGTCCGGGCGACGAACTGGCGGGCGTTCTCGTCGCACCCGGCGTCGAGCAGCATCGGCTCGGTCTCGACGAGCGGCCCGACCGTGCGGGCGAGGGCCGGGCCGCCCTGCCGCCCGTCGACGCACACGTCGAAGGAGGCACGCTCGGTGCCGCGCCAGCGGATCAGGGCCAGACCCATGGCTCCGGTGAGCAGTTGGGCAGGGGTGAGGCCGAAGCGCCGGGGCACGGCACCCGTCAGCCGCCGGGTGGCCGCACGGCCCAGGGCGAAGCCGGGCAGGCGCC
>NZ_JAAGMG010000633.1 GCF_010548525.1 Streptomyces sp. SID14478 | reverse complement strand
GCGGTCGAGCTCGCCCGCCTCGGCCGGGGCGGTCAGTTGGTCCTGCAGGTCTGCCATGGCACGGCTCCGGCCGTCAGTGGGGGCTGGCGTTCGCACCACCGTGGCACGGGAGCGGGAGCGCTTCGCGGTGAGCGGTGCCGTTCGGGGGGCGGGTGGGCCGAACGGGTGTGCGCGGCCCCAGGGCCCCAGCCGGAGTCCCCGCGCAGGCGTCCGTGCCGCGGCGCCGGGGGACGCCGCGGAGATCCACCGGAAGCGCCTCAGGGGCCCAAGGCCTGTCCGGGTCTGGGGTCCCCCCCGGCCGGAGGCTGGGCTGTGCCGGGCCCGAGTCCGCGACAAGGTCCCCCCGGCCTTCCCGGCTGGGGGGACCTCGGGCAGGGCGGGTCCTAGCCGTCCAGTTGCTGCAGCGTCGCGTTCGACGGGCCGCGGCTGCCCTGGAGGTCGCGGGCGACCGACTCCGCGTCGCCGAGGACGCGTACCGCGTTGCGCCAGGTCAGCTTCGCCAGGTCGTCCCTGGACCAGCCGCGGCCGACGAGCTCGGCGATCAGGTTCGGGTAGCCCGACACGTCGCCGAGGCCGTCCGGGGTGAACGCCGTGCCGTCGTAGTCGCCGCCGATGCCGATGTGGTCGACGCCCGCGACCTCGCGCATGTGGTCGAGGTGGTCGGCCACCGTGGACACGGTCGCGACGGGGCGCGGGGTGGCCTCCTCGAAGGCGCGGTGCAGCTTCATCGCCTCGGGCGAGGTGTCCAGGTGGTGGTAGCCGTGCGCGCGCAGGTTGTCGTCGGCGGCGGCCGTCCAGTCGACGGCGGCCTGCAGCACGAACTTGGGCACGAACGTCGCCATCGCCACTCCCCCGTTGGCGGGCAGCCGCTCCAGCACGTCGTCGGGGATGTTGCGCGGGTGGTCGCAGACGGCCCGCGACGAGGAGTGCGAGAAGATCACCGGCGCGGCGGTCGTGTCGAGGGCCGCCCTCATCGTCGTGGCGGCGACGTGGGACAGGTCGACGAGCATGCCCTCGCGGTTCATCTCGCGGACGACCTCGCGGCCGAAGGCGGACAGGCCGCCGACGCCGGGCTCGTCCGTCGCCGAGTCCGCCCACGCGATGTTGTCGTTGTGGGTGAGCGTCATGTAGCGCACGCCGAGCGCGTACAGCGCCCGCAGCGTGGCGAGCGAGTTGTTGATGGAGTGGCCGCCCTCGGCGCCCTTGAGGGAGGCGATGCGCCCTTCGGCGCGGGCCTGCTCCATGTCCGCGGCGGTGCGTGCCTCGCGCAGGTCGCCCGCGTACCGGGCGATCAACTGGTCGACGCAGTCGATCTGTTCGAGGGTGGCGCTGACCGCCGCGTCCCCGGTCAGGTCGGTGCGCACGTACACGGACCAGAACTGCGCGCCCACGCCGCCGGCCCGCAGCCGGGCCAGGTCGGTGTGCAGATGCGCGCTCTGGTCGACGGCGATGTCGCGGGCGTCGATGTCGTAGGTGACCTGCTCGCGCAGGGCCCACGGCAGGTCGTTGTGCCCGTCGACGACGGGGAACTCGGCGAGTATCGCCCGCGCCTGCGCCATGGAGTCGTTCACCGTGCTCACTGCTCCCTCACTTCCCGAAGCCGAAACCGGCCCCGGCTCCCTCGGCCTTGGCCCGCAGGCGCTTGCCCTTTTCGGTGGCCTGGTCGTTCAGCTCCTGCTGGAACTCCCGCATCCGGCCCAGAAGTTCCTCGTCGTGCGCGGCCAGCATGCGGGCGGCGAGGAGGCCGGCGTTGCGCGCGCCGCCGACGGAGACCGTCGCGACGGGCACGCCGGCGGGCATCTGCACGATGGACAGCAGCGAGTCCATGCCGTCGAGGTACTTCAGCGGGACGGGGACGCCGATGACCGGCAGCGGCGTCACCGAGGCGAGCATGCCGGGCAGGTGGGCGGCGCCGCCCGCCCCCGCGATGATCGCCTTCAGGCCGCGGCCCGCGGCCTGCTCGCCGTAGGAGATCATCTCGTGCGGCATGCGGTGCGCGGAGACGACGTCGACCTCGTACGGGATCTCGAACTCGTGCAGGGCCTGCGCCGCGGCCTCCATGACGGGCCAGTCGGAGTCCGATCCCATGACGATGCCGACGAGGGGGCTCATGGGGCTCGCAGAACTCATTCGGTGATCGTGCCTCTCAGGTATCCGGCCGCGTGACGGGCGCGCTCCAGCACCTCGTCCAGGTCGTCGCCGTAGGTGTTGACGTGGCCGACCTTGCGCCCGGGCTTCACGTCCTTGCCGTACATGTGGATCTTCAGCTGCGGGTCGCGGGCCATGCAGTGCAGGTACGCGCTGTACATGTCCGGGAAGTCGCCGCCCAGGACGTTGCACATGACCGTCCACGGGGCGCGCGGGCGGGGGTCGCCCAGTGGCAGGTCGAGCACGGCGCGGACGTGGTTGGCGAACTGCGAGGTGATCGCGCCGTCCTGGGTCCAGTGGCCGGAGTTGTGCGGCCGCATCGCCAGTTCGTTGACCAGGATGCGTCCGTCCCGCGTCTCGAAGAGCTCGACCGCGAGGTGGCCGACGACGCCGAGTTCCTTGGCGACGCGCAGCGCGAGCTCCTGGGCCTCGCCCGCGAGGGCCTCGGACAGGCCGGGCGCCGGGGCGATCACCGTGTCGCAGACGCCGTCGACCTGCTGGGACTCGACGACGGGGTAGGCGACGGCCTGGCCGTGCGGGGAGCGCACGACGTTGGCCGCCAGCTCCCGTACGAAGTCGACCTTCTCCTCGGCCAGGACCGGCACGCCCGCCTTGAACGGGTCGGCGGCCTCGGCCTCGGAGCGCACGAACCACACGCCCTTGCCGTCGTAGCCGCCGCGCACCGTCTTGAGGATGACGGGGAATCCCGCGCCCTGCGCCGCGAAGGCGGCCACGTCGGCCGGGTCCCGCACGATGCGGTGGCGCGGGCACGGCACGCCCAGCGACGTGAGCTTCGCGCGCATCTCGCCCTTGTCCTGGGCGTAGAGCAGCGCACCGGGGCCCGGGCGCACGGGGATGCCGTCCGCCTCCAGGGCCCGCAGGTGCTCCGTCGGTACGTGTTCGTGGTCGAAGGTGATCACGTCACAGCCGTGCGCGAACGCGCGCAGCGTGTCCAGGTCGCGGTAGTCGCCGACGACGACGTCGCCGACGACCTGCGCCGCGGAATCCTGGGGCGTGTCACTGAGGAGCTTGAATCTGATGCCGAGCGGGATGCCTGCCTCGTGTGTCATACGAGCGAGCTGACCGCCGCCGACCATGCCGACTACCGGGAACGTCACACCCTCAGGGTATCGGCCATATGACCGGTACCCGTACGGCCCTCCCTTTGGAGGAAAGTCCATGCGCGCGGCGGTGGCCGCGGTCCACAGGCGTCTTCGGGAACCCGTGGTTAGCATGGCTGGGTCGGCCTTTGCGGGCCGCGCGACCAGATGACGGGGACGACGGGGGCCGAGGCGAGCACATGACTGGGACTTCAAGCCCGACCGGCACACTACGGCTGCGCTTCACCGCTCTGGCCCGCGAGGTCGCCAAGTTCGGCGTCGTGGGCGCCCTGGGCGTCCTCGTGAACTTCGCGGTCTTCAACCTGATGCGGCACGGCACCGACCTCCAGGTCGTGCGGGCCAGCGTGATCGCGACGGTCGTCGCCATCGTCTTCAACTACGTGGGGTTCCGTTACTTCACGTACCGCGACCGGGACAAGAGCGGCCGCGCCAAGGAACTCACGCTGTTCCTGCTGTTCAGCATCGTCGGCCTGGTGATCGAGAACGGCGTCCTGTACGCGGCCACGTACGGCTTCGGCTGGGACAGCTCGCTGCAGAGCAACGTCTTCAAGTTCCTCGGCATGGGGCTCGCGACCCTCTTCCGCTTCTGGTCGTACCGCACGTGGGTCTTCCGGGCGCTGCCCGCGCGCGAGGCCGTCGCCAGTGCCGAATCGTTCCTGGACGAGCCGTCCGGCGCGCCCGCCGTGCAGCGCGCGAAGTAGCCCCCCCTTCCGCCGGGGCCTACCTGATCGTCGTCTCCGGCTCCGTGCCGTCCACGGACTTCTTCAGCGCCGTACGGGACAGGAACAGGCCGAAGACGGGCGGGTACGCCTGGAGCATTTCGAGCCGTCCGCCGTCCGCCTCGGCCAGGTCGCGGGCGACGGCGAGGCCGATGCCCGTCGAGTTCCGGCCGCTGATGGTCCGCTCGAAGATCCGTGAGCCCAGTTCGGACGGGACGCCGGGGCCCTCGTCCGTGACCTCGACCACCGCCTGGTTGCCGGTGACGCGGGTGCGCAGGGCGACGGTGCCGCCGCCGTGCATCAGCGCGTTCTCGATCAGTGCGGCGAGGACCTGGGCCACCGCGCCCGGGGTGCCGACCGCCGCCAGGTGGCGCTTGCCCGAGGAGACGATGGCGCGGCCCTCGCCGCGGTAGGCCGGGCGCCACTCCTCCAGCTGCTGCTTGATGACCTCGTCCAGGTCGAAGCTCACGGCCGAGCCGCTGCGCGGGTCGCGGGCGTTGGTGAGCAGCCGCTCGACCACGTCGGTGAGCCGCTCGACCTGGGTGAGCGCGATCGTCGCCTCCTCCCTCACCTCGGCCAGGTCCTCGGTCATGGTGATCTCCTCCAGCCGCATGGAGAGCGCGGTGAGGGGGGTGCGCAGCTGGTGCGAGGCATCGGCAGCCAGGCGCCGCTCGGCGGTCAGCATGCGGGCGATGCGCTCGGCGGAGCCGTCCAGGACGTCGGCGACGCGGTCCAGCTCGGGGACGCCGTAGCGCTTGTGCCGCGGGCGCGGGTCGCCGGAGCCGAGGCGTTCGGCGGTCTCGGCGAGGTCGGTGAGCGGGGAGGCGAGGCGGTTGGCCTGGCGCACGGCCAGCAGCACGGCGGCGACGACGGCGAGCAGCGCCACCCCCGCGATGATCAGCAGGGTGCGGCCCACCTCGCGGGTCACCGCCGAGCGGGGCTCCTCGACGGTGACCTTCTCACCGCGTTCGCCGGAGGCGGTGTACGTGATGACGTCGCCCTGCGGCTTGGTGCCCAGCTCGATGGGGGCGCGGCCGGGGATGTCGACGACCGCGTACCGCTCCTCCAGGGCGACCTGGTCGGACAGGATGTCGCCGTTGACCTGCTCCTCACTGAGCAGCCGGCTGTCGACGACGGAGGCGAGCCGGACGGCCTCGGACTCCACGCGGTCCTGGGCGCTGTTGCTGATGGTCCGGGTCTCCACGATGACGAGGGAGACCCCGAACACGGCGATCACCACCAGGACGACGGCGAGCGTGGAGTTGATGAGTCGGCGGCGCATGTCCCTCAGTGTCCAGGACGGGAGCCCCGCAGCGGCTCAGCTCCCGTCGGTCAGCTCTTCTCGAACCGGAATCCCACGCCGCGCACCGTCGCGATGTACCGGGGGTTCGCCGCGTCGTCGCCGAGCTTCTTGCGGAGCCAGGAGATGTGCATGTCCAGCGTCTTGGTCGACGACCACCACGTCGTGTCCCAGACCTCGCGCATCAGCTGGTCGCGGGTGACGACCCGGCCCGCGTCGCGCACGAGCACCCGCAGCAGGTCGAACTCCTTTGCCGTGAGCTGGAGTTCCTCGTCGCCCATCCACGCCCGGTGCGACTCGACGTCGATGCGCACGCCGTGCGTGGCCGGGGCCTCCTTGGGCTCGGCGGCGCCGCGCCGCAGGAGCGCCCGGACGCGGGCGAGCAGTTCGGCGAGGCGGAACGGCTTGGTGACGTAGTCGTCGGCGCCGGCGTCGAGACCGACCACCGTGTCGACCTCGTCGGCGCGTGCGGTGAGGATCAGGATCGGCACCGTGTGCCCCTCGGCGCGCAGCCGGCGGGCGACTTCGAGGCCGTCCATCCCGGGCAGGCCCAGGTCGAGGACGCACAGATCGATGCTTCCCTGCAGTCCGGCGTCGAGGGCGGTGGGGCCGTCCTCGCGCACTTCGACCTCGTAACCCTCCCGGCGCAGGGCACGGGCCAGCGGCTCCGAGATGGACGCGTCGTCCTCGGCGAGCAGTACACGGGTCATGGGGTGATGGTAGTCCGCGCCGGAGCGGGGCTGCGGGGTGATCGGCCAGTGCGGGCCACCGCGCCGTTCCCCGGCGAATCGGAACCCCGGCCTCCGCCGTGATGTCCTACAGCTGTGGGGTGCGATCCTGGAAACCACCTTTGAATCCGCCCGTTGGTTCCACGGCTACCTGTGATCCATCTCTCAAGTCCTTCCATATGCCGCACTGTCGTGTCGTATGGTGACCGAACGCCTGATGCACTACTGGGGGACTTTCGGAGCGTATGACGCACCGAAGGTCCCTTTGCTGTGTGAGCTGACGCTGTCAGCGTTGAAAGGAATGACCTGTGGCCGGGCCCCGCGCGTAAGGAAGCGCGCCGGGGCGTGGATCCCGGGTCCGCCGTACCAGTTCCCCTCCAGGCGTGGGGAGGACGGTAGGACTCCGGTGCCGGCCGACCCCCACCCGGGCGCACGCTCCACCCCCACAAAGGCAGCGGCGGCGTCCCGAGCGAGCAAGGAACCACCATGGCGTCCAGCCTGACGAAGGAAGCCCCCGCGCCTGTCGCCGGCGGCAAGACCTTCCTTGGCCACCCAGCCGGCCTGGCCTTTCTGTTTCTGACGGAGATGTGGGAGCGCTACAGCTTCTACGGCATGCGGGCACTGCTCGTCCTGTACCTGTCGGCCGGCGTCATCGACGGAGGCCTCGGCCTCAACGTCGCGACGGCGACCGCGATCTACTCGGTCTACAACGCCCTGGTGTACCTGCTCGCGCTCCCCGGCGGCTGGCTCGGCGACCGCGTCTGGGGTCCGCGCAAGACCACCGCGGTCGGCGCCTCCATCATCATGCTCGGCCACTTCACGCTGGCCCTGCCGTGGACCGGGTCCTTCTACGCCGGCCTGGCGCTGATCGCGGCCGGTTCGGGTCTGCTCAAGTCCAACATCTCGACGATGGTCGGCCACCTCTACCCGGAGAAGAACGACCCGCGTCGCGACGGCGGCTTCTCGATCTTCTACATCTCGATCAACGTCGGTGCCTTCTTCGCGCCGCTGACGATCGGCACGATCGGCCAGAAGGTCGACTGGCACCTCGGCTTCGCGATGGCCGGTGTGGGCATGGCCATCGGCCTGATGTGCTTCCTGTTCGGCTACCGCTACCTGGCCGTCGAGTCCAACGTCGTGCCGTCGCCGATGAGCGCCGCCGAGAAGAGCGCGCTGTGGAAGAAGGTCTCGCTCTGGGCGGCCCTGGCCGTCGTGTTCTACGCCATCACCGGCTTCGGCGGCCTGCTCACCGTGAACTGGGTGCTGTGGCCGCTGACCGTCCTCGGCCTGGTCCTGCCCATCTGGTACCTGGTCAAGATGAAGCGCGACCGCGAGCTGAGCGACACCGAGCAGTCCCGCGTCTCGGCGTACATCTGGTTCTTCGTCGTGGCCGCCATGTTCTGGGGCATCTTCGACCAGTCCGGCTCCACGCTGAACCTGTTCGCGCAGGACAGCACCAGCAACACGCTGTTCGGCTGGGACTTCCCCTCCAGCTGGTTCCAGTCGCTGAACTCGCTGTACGTGATGGCGTTCGCGCCGGTCTTCGCCTGGCTGTGGGTCGCGCTCAACAAGCGCGGCAAGGAGCCCACGACCATCACGAAGTTCGCCAACGGCGTCTTCCTGATCGGCCTGTCCTTCTTCGTGATGATGCTCGCCCAGGCCGCGGCCACCGGCGACGCCAAGGTCACGCCGCTGTGGCTGTGCGCGGTCTACCTGATCCAGACCATCGGTGAGCTGACGCTCTCCCCGGTCGGCCTGTCGCTCACCACGAAGCTGGCGCCGCAGAAGTACGGCTCCCAGATGATGGGTGTCTGGTTCCTGGCGGTCACCGCCGGTGACTCCATCATCGCCCTGCTCCAGCTGATCGGCGCGCCGACCGACACCGAGTGGTGGTTCGCCTCGCAGGGTGCGATCGCCGTGCTCGCCGGTGTCGCGGTCTTCATGTTCCGCCGCAAGGTCAAGCCGCTGATGGGTGGCGTGCACTGACCCGTCTCCGCTGCGTGTGAAAGGGGCCCGGCCGCACCGTTCGGTGCGGCCGGGCCCCTTTCGCGTGGCACCGATACGCCTTCGTGTGCGCCTTCGCGGGCCCCGAGAAGTGCGCCTACACGTACGGAAAAAGATCAAGGGGTGCAGCGAGAAGCCACAGGTGATGAGTGCTTGTGTCTCATCGCCTGCGGCCCCTCATTCACTCATGCGCTTTGCTCAACGCCCCCTGGCCGCGCGCCGCTTGGGCAGGAACGTGAAGACCGCGCCGCCCAGCAGGATCACCGTGCCGGCCACCAGACCGAGGGCGCGCAGGGCGCCGTCGTTCGAGGCGCCCGTCTCGGCGAGGCCGCC
>NZ_JAAGMG010000601.1 GCF_010548525.1 Streptomyces sp. SID14478 | reverse complement strand
GGCCTTGAGAGTCGGCACCGCCAGCTGACCTGCCATCGGTGGTACCCGCCGGACCCGCATCGTGTCCGCGGCTTTCACGACCAATTCCAGCAGCATCTCGCTGAGGGGCCGTGCCTGGCCGATCGGCATGTCTATGTGGCTGGACCGCCCGCCCTCGTCAGCACAACCATCGAGACCCTTGAACAGCGCAATGCGCCACGCAGTTTGACGCACGATCCGCTGCTCTCCACCAGACAGGACAAGCGGTCAGCCACCCACGCCGAGCGGGTTCTCGACCCGCCGCAGCCACGCTGGATCAATCCGTCACTGCACCGCATCGGCTGAGCCCATCCAGTGGGTGGTCAGGCGCGGGGCCGCTCAGCGCCCGATCCGCACTGCGCTGCCGGCTTCTCCTGGAGGTCCTGCAGGAGAAGCCGCGGAGACGTCGATAGCCCTGGTGGGATGGGGCCAGCCCTTCACATTCTCCGAAACCTGTACCTCTACGCACCAGTTGCCGGGAGACGGCCAGCCTCGCGGGACGCTGCGCTGATCCCCTCAGCCGTGAGCGATGCGCCGATATCGGCTGACGGCCAAGGGCATGAAGACGGCAATGACAGCGTAGGAGCACACCAGCGCGTAACCGATGGCGTGCAGGTCCGGCCAGGAACTGGGCGGGACCACTGCTGGCGGCGCCTGGTTGCCGAAGAGGGAGCGCGTGGCCGTGGCGATCGCGGAGACCGGATTCCATTCGGCAATCGTGCGCAACGGACCGGGCATCGTGCTGACGGAGACGAAAGCACCCGAGACGAAGGTGAGGGGAAAGAGCCAGATCAGTCCGGCACTCTGCGCCACCTCCACGCTGCGAGCCATGAGCCCGATGGTTGGTCCGACCCACGACATGGCGAAGGCGAACAGCAGGATCAAGCCGTAGGCGGCTATGGCATCCAGCACCGAGCCCTCCGCCAGATCCAACACCGCGGCGACATCATCGACGGATGCCTAGCCCGGAACAGGGCTCACACCGGCGACACCACGGCTCCCAAGCCAGTAACCGAGCACCGGATCGACCGCAGCGGCGACCGCCAGCTGCATCGAGCAATGCACACCATCACCCTGATCAGGATGCGGCTGGATCCCGCGACCAAAACCTACGTCGCCCGCCGCGTGACCGAAGGCAAGACTTCCCGAGACGCGCAGCGGTGCCTCAAGTGAACCATCTGCCGCCAGATCTTCAAACTCCTCGAACACCCGACCGGAAGGCATCCAGCAGCTTGAAAATCTTCCCTCCAACGCTTGACGCGTTATAGCAGCATCGAGGGGCATTCGCGTGTTTCGCACGGGCGTAAAAACCTCAGTTTCCGCGGCCATGAGGGAGGAGCGGGCTTGGCGCTGAAGATCGGCCCCGACGTCTTAACCGACGATGCGGACTGGGAGACGGGTGATGAAAGCCGCCAAGGTCCTTCGGTCGATTGAGGCGGGGCAGATCCTCGGTCTGGCCGCCCGTGGCAACTAGGCCGGCGCATTGACTGAGATGCTCGCCACCATCAACCGCCTCATTGCCCCGCTGCAGGACGAGTTGCTCGGCGACCATAACGGTAAGTGACGCGGTCAGGTCCCGGCTGCGGGCGTGCCACGGGCCCGCAGCCCAAGTCGTCCGCCGCAAAATGAAGTGCCTAAAGATCGCATGGTCCGGGGCCGGCCCCGCTCCCGCTAGGGTGGTCGGCGAGTACGACGGATGTAGTGATTCGCTTGCCCACCGGTTCGCGGTGAACGCAGAAGGTCTGACTCACTGCCATGGCGATCTCCAGGCCGTGGTGACCGATCCGCTCGGGATCTGCTGCTTGGACTGATGGCAGTGAGGTGCTGCTGTCCCACACGCTGATCTGGACGGCCCCTTGGCTGATCTCCAGGTCCAACAAGCATGGTCCCGGCGCATGTTTACGGACGTTGGTGACCAGTTCGCTCACGACCAACTGCACCGCGCCCATTGCCTGCGCTGACACCGGCAACGCGTGGACGGCCTGCACGGACACGAGGAAGCTGCGGGCGATGTCACGTGCCTCCCCGATCTCCGCATTGGCCTCGAACGCGGTACCGACCGCGATCTTGCGGTCGATAAAGGGCTGCTGCCCACCAAGCTCCATAGCACTGCCTCACGTCCAATGCGTTGCTCATTGCCAGCCCGCCTACCCATGAAGCATCCGCACACCGCGGTCGTATGTGTGGGGATCGTGAGAGGTGAACAGGGCAGTGGCCGCAGCCTGCTGGTGCGGCCCCTCCGCTCAGCCCAGGGCGTGGCGTTGTCCGGTGCGTGTCGAGTTCGGCCGCGCGGGCGCCGACGATGACTCTGGTGGCTCAGGCGATCACAATGCGTGTCCCCGTGGAACTGTACGTTTCCTCCGCGTTGCAGAGTTACCTCGTCACGACCTGTGCCGCATCGACAAGGACCTCGCGCGCGGCCCGCGTCCCGGAGGCGAGCGCGCCCTGCACCGATCCGGTGGCCCGGTAGTCGCCGCATACGTACTGTCCGTGCGCGTAACGGGTGGTGCGGCTGAGCGGCCAGGGTGGCCGCATCATGGGAAGTGCTCCGTCGATGGTGTACGTCGCGATACGCTGCCACAACGAGGTGTCTGTTTCATACAGGTTAGCGAGGCGATGGCGTACAGCGTCCTCCCTTCCCGGCGGGTCGCCGCCAAGGACCGAGGTGGAGATGAGGGAAGCCCCCGGTGGAGCGTATGCGGGGGCGACTTCACTGAGGACGCAGGTGTTGAGGATGGTCAGAGTGCTGTCCGTCAGCAGGATCGGCCCGGTCGGCGGGGGTGTGTCCGTAGCGTGGTAATAGGTCGTCACGGTGCGGCCGTCCGGCACCTCAAGGCCTGGAAGCAGCCGTGCAGCCGTCTGGGTATCCGTGGCGACAACCACAGAGGCGGCGGGCTCCTCGCGGCCGTCCGACAGGAGGACACCGGTCTCGGTGACTTCCGCGACGGGCGTCTCGAACCGGAGCGTGCCCGTCGGGAGGCCTTGGGTGAGCTGGGCCGGAGCCGCGCCGATTCCGCCTGAAGGCAGGCACAGGGTGCCGCGTGCCATGCTGCGCAGCACGAGATGGAAGAAGCGTGCGGAGGTCTCCAGGTCTTCCTCCAGGAACACACCGGCCAAGAAGGGCCGTAGCAGATTGTTGACGGCGCGTTGGGACAGCCCGGAGCGCGCCAGGGCCACGTTGGTACTCCTGTCCGTACCGCAGGTGATCGCCCGGACCGGCAGCACGGCGTCACGGGCGGCCAGCGTCCCGATGACGGCGAGGTCACGGGCGCTCAGGGCGCGCCCCGGCAGGAGGTTGCCGGCCTCGCGCGGGCGCCGGGTGGGGTCGGTGAGCCGCTGGGCTCCGGCGGGCATGTGCGCCAGCAGGCCGGGGGTGAAAGGGCGCAGGCGTAGGCCGCGTAGGTCCATGCGTCGCTTGACCTGCGGGTAGAAGGTGTTGAAGACCTGGAAGCCCCGGTCGAGCTGGAAGCCGTCTTTGCGGTCCGTGCGCATCCGCCCGCCCGCGGCGTCGGACGCCTCGAAGAGCGTGACTCGTTGTCCTGCCCGGCACAGGTCCAGCGCGCAGGCGAGGCCGGCCAGACCCGCACCGACAACGATTGTGTGAGGGCTTGACCGGTGGGGAACAGACATTAGCTGACTCCTGGTCTTGTGGTCCGGTAGGCCGTGTGGATGGGGTGGTTGGGAGACGGCCGATGGCGGGTCAGGTTGTCGCCATTGTGGGTGTGCTCGCCGGCGTGACAGGCCGCCGGGCAGTGGCAGTCACCGCCTCAAGGACGGCCACGGCTTCGGCGAGGCCACCGGGCCGTAGCAGGCCGGGCACGGTCTGGCCGACCCAGCCGGGCCCGAGTGTCAGTACGAGGGGACGCCTTCGGGCACCACGCACGCCCCATTCCATCCTGGCTACTCTCTGCGCGAGGATGCGGCTGCTCGTGCTGCGGGCCTGGGACCAGAGCCCGACAGCCGCAGGGCCAGTCCGTCGCACGGCCTCCCCGAGTGCTTCGGCAGACAGGTCTGCGCCGAACATCCTTACGGGCAGGCCGCGTTCGAGAAGGACGGCGGCCAGCGTCTCCAGGGGCAGGGTGTGCACCTCGCCGGGCGTGCAGGCGAGCAGTGTCGTGGGTGCCTGCCTGTCGGCCGGGACGCGAGGGGCGCTACGCCGCAGGGCACCGACGATGTGCCAGGACAGCAAGTGTTCGACCTCTACGTACTTCTCGCCCGAGGTCTCCCACTTGCGGCCCACGGCCTGGAGCGTCGGCATGATGACCTCCTGCCAAGCGGTGATCAGGCCGTAGTCCCTGATCGCTGCGGCCAGCAGGTCGTCCACGGCAGCGGCGTCGAGCCGCAGTGACGCGCGGGCGAGGCCTTTGCACTCCCGGCGCACGTCACCGAGACGCAGACCGGTGCCCGAACGGCTGCGCGTGGGCGTCGGTGCCGGCATGGGTGGCCGGGGCGCGAGCGCGGCTGCCGGCTGCTCGCCCTCGCGTGCGGCTGCACTGAACGTGCCCTCGCGTACGGTGCGGGCGGCCTCGGCCGGCGGCACGCCCGCCATGGTGAGCGTGCTCATCTGCTCCAGGCGTGCGATGTCCGCGGGCGTCCAGCGGCGGTGCTTGCCCCGGGTATGGGTGTCGGGCCCCAGCCCATAGCGCTGGTCCCAGGAACGCACAGTGGTGGGCGCGACGCCCAGATATCTGGCCACCGCGCCGGTCGACAGGGCCGCCGTCGTGTCGTGCTCAGAAGGACTCACAGGTCCAACGTACGACGCACAACCGACGCGTGTTGCCTGCGTCGGTTGTGCGTCAAAGACTTGTCACTGGTGCAGGCGCGCGCTGGCCTGTGGGGGCTGCCACACATGATCTCCGATCCCGCATTGCAGCTCTGCAGGAGGAACAAGACCATGAGTTCCATTGTGCGAACCGCTGAGCCTCTGTTCCTACTCGCCGGGGAGACGGCGCCCGAGGAGGAGCTGGCCCAGGGGCTGATCGACGCTGACGAGCAGGTATTCGCGGCCACCTACCGACGTTGGAGCCCGCTCGTCCACACCATGGCCGCGCGCTCTTTGGGGGACGCGCGTGAAGCTGAAGACGTGGCCCAGCAGGTGTTCCTTGCGGCCTGGCGGGGGCGGGCGGGCTTCCATCTTGAACGCGGGCCGTTGGGTGCCTGGCTGGTCGGCATCACTCGCCGCAAGATCGTTGATGCCCTTGCCGCCCGCACCAGGCGGCTGCGCCTGACCGCAGCGGCGGCCCAGACCACGGATGCGCCCGTACCGCACCAGGAGGCGTCGGCTACCGACCGGGTTCTCGACCGAGTGCTTCTCCTGGACGAGCTCTCCCGCCTCCCCGTGCGCCAACAGGAGGTGCTGCAGCTGGCGTTTTTCGAAGATCTGACGCAGATGCAGATCGCCGAGCGAACCGGCCTGCCGCTCGGCACGGTCAAAAGTCATGTGTGCCGGGGGCTTCTCCAGCTGCGACGCACGCTCGGAGAAGGCAGCTGATGTCGGCGCACACCGAGCAGTTCGCGCTGGATGTCGACCCGCGAGAAGATCAGGAACGTATCCCGCCGAGACCGCCGCCAACCTGGCGTCAGCTTGGGCTCGACACGATGGCCGCCCTGCTGGTCGTGTCGCTGCGGCGTCTTGGCAGCAATGGCTTCACTGCCCGGTGTCAGTGGCCGCGTACGCATCCGCTCAATGAACGCAGCCTCGCCGTGACCCACCACCCGCTGATCCTGGCGGAGTCCACCCGCCAGCTCGCTGTGGCGCTGGAGCATCAATATCTGTCCACGGACGTGCGCACATCGCTCCCTCTTGAACTACTTTCTGTGCGCCTCGGGCTGAGTCCCGATGCCCGGCCGATCGAGCGCGGCAGCGCCTCGGACGTGACCGTCCGGGTAAGTGTGGGCGACCTCGCGACGCGCGGTGGCGTGCTCACTGCTTACCGGATCGCCGCCGAGTACGCGTACGTAGGTGTGCCGTTTGGCTCCTGCGCCATGTGGTTGGGCAGTGCGGAATCCCTCGCTACGCCGCGTGCCGTCGCGCCGCCCGCGCTGTCGCTGCTGTACCCCTCGGCGGCCGCTGTCGGTGCGTCGGCCGACACCGACGTCATGCTGGCGCGGGCACCGCAGGCATACCTGGTCATGGAGCCGCGCGACCCGGGCCACCCTGTCCTGCTCCCTGGCCGTCCGGACCGGCTGCCCGCGCTGGCCGTACTGGAAGCAGCCCGCCAAGCGGCTCTGCTCACCTCCGGTCTGACCGCGGAGGCGGTGGTGGGACTGCAGGTGGAGCTGCGTGCGCCGGTGCCGTCGAGCGGGGCCCTGGTCGACGTGAGTGCGGAACCGGCAGGCGCACGCGTTCTCGTCACGGTCGGTGGGCAGAGCGCCGCGCTGGGGACAGTCGCACTGCTCAGGGCGTAGCGAGCGCAGTGGCGAGCAGTTGAGACCCAGGTGGAAGCGGGCGCGCGTGGGGTAACCCGCACCAAGCCCCTGCTGCGACTGCCGCGGGGGCTCGGTGCAGATGCGGCGGCTATGCGTCAGTGCTCATCCGCTCGGTCCCAAGCGTGGCAGGGGCGTCGGACGTGCCTTTCCGCCTGCGGCTGATGACACCGGGCCACCAGGTGACCGCACCCATGTCCCGCACCAGTGCCGGCACCAGGAACGACCGTACGACCAGGGTGTCGAACAGGACACCGAAGGCGACGATGAAGGCGATCTGGACGAGGAAGGCCAGCGGGATCACGCCGAGCGCCGCGAACGTCGCCGCGAGGACCACACCCGCGGAGGTGATCACGCCGCCGGTCGCGGTGAGGCCGCGCAGGACGCCCTGTCGGGCGCCGTGGCGCAGGGATTCCTCCCGGACCCTGGACATTAGGAAGATGTTGTAGTCGACGCCGAGTGCCACCAGGAACACGAATCCGTAGAGCGGCACGGAGGAGTCGGTGCCGCTGAAGCCGAGCACGTGTTGGAAGACCAGGGCGGCGACGCCCAGTGTGGCCAGGAAGTTGAGCGCCACGGTGACCACCAGGATCAGCGGCATCACCAGCGAGCGCAGCAGGCCGCACAGGATCACCAGGATGATGGCGAGGACCACCGGGACGATGATCCCGCGGTCGTGCTCGGCGGTCTTTTGCGTGTCGTACTGCTGGGCGGTGTAGCCGCCGACCAGGGCGTCGGCGCCGTCCACTGCGTGCACCGCCGTACGCAGGTCGGCCACCGCGCTTTTTGCGGCGTCACTGTCCGCGGCGTCCTGGAGCGTCGCGTCGATGCGTACGCGGTTGTCGACGACGAGTGGCTTGCCCGCACCGGGCCTGCCCCCGGCAGTGACGGCGACCGCGTCGGAGATCCCGGCGGTGCCCTTGGCGGCCGTACGCACCTCCTTGACGCGGCCGGCGTCGGCGATGATGACCGCCGGGTTGCCCGATCCACCGGGGAAGTGCTTGCCGAGGCTCTCCTGGGCAGCGACCGACGGGGCATCGTTGACGAAGATCTCGTCCAGCGGGACGCCCTTGGAGTTCAGCGTGGGGGCGAACGCGGCGCACACGATCAGGATGGTGAGCGTCCCGGCCCAGATCCGCCGTGGGACCTTGTCCACCCAGGCCGCGACCCGCGTCCAGACCCCCTGCCCCGCGGACTTCTGCGCCTCCGGCGTCGGCTTGGCGGGCCAGTAGGCAGCTCGACCGAGCAGGACCAGAGCGGCAGGCAGGAAGGTCAGCGCGCTCAGGACTGCGCAGGCGATGCCGATGGCGCCGACGGGGCCGAGCGCGCGGTTGTTGGTCAGGTCGCTGAGCAGCAGGGCCAGCAGGCCGAGGGCCACGGTCGCGCCGCTGGCAACGATCGGACCGGCCGAGCGGCGCACCGCGGAACGCATCGCGGCGAAGCGGTCCTCGCCGGTTGCGAGTTCCTCGCGGAAGCGCGCGGTCAGCAGCAGCGCGTAGTCCGTGGCGGCTCCGATGACCAGGATGGACAGGATGCCCTGGATCTGACCGTCGACGCGTACGAGGTCCTGATCGGCCAGGAAGTAGACGATGGCGCAGGCGACCCCGAGGGAGAAGACCGCGCCCGCAATGATCACCAGTGGCAGCAGCACACTGCGGTACACCAGGAGGAGGATCACCAGCACGGAGGCAAGGGCGACGCCCAGGAGCAGCCCGTCGATCCCGGCGAAGGCGTCACCGAGATCGGCCTGGCTCGCGGCAGGCCCGGCGAGCTGGGCTCGGGTGCCGGGCACCTGCTCGGCCGCCTTGCGGACGTCGTCCAGAACGTCGGGTAGATCCTCGCCCAAGTCTGGGCGGAGCTGTACGACTGCTTGCAGCGCCCTGCCGTCTTTCGACCGCAGGGCAGGCGAGGGACTGCCGACCAGGCCCCTGTCACCCTTGAGTGCAGTGAGGGCCTTGGTCGCGGCGCCCCGCTGCTCGGTGCTGACCTTGCTTTCTGCCCCACCGTCCGCGGTCCAGACGACGATGGTGGGCAGCGTCTCCTCCTGGCGGAAGGACCGCTGTGCGTCGATGACCTTCGTCGACTCGGCGTTGGTCGGCAGGAACGCCGCCTGGTCGTTGGTGGCGACCTCGCCGAGCTTGCCGGCGTAGGAGCCGAGTGAGCCGCCGATGCCCAGCCAGACAACGAGCAGGACAACCGGGAGGAGCCATCGCGCGGAGCGCGGGGCCGTGAACATGGACTTCCCCATCGGTAGATGTCATTCAATCATTCACAATCTCAATGATTGAACAATATCGGACCCGGGCTGCGGAGTGAAACGTGCTCCTGTGCTCTGTCCTTACGCTTCGCCGCTCGCAGGTCCCGCGGATGCAGCCAGGGCCGAAGACTTCAGCGGGCGGCGGATCTGAGCGTGCCGAGTTCGGCGTTCATGGCGGCCAAGAAGCGCAGTGCAGCGGCCAGTTCGTCCGCGCTGAACCGGTCCATAGCGCTCGCCGCGGCGTCAGCCAGGGGCCGGAAGGAAGCACGGGCCGTGGCGCGGGCGCCCGCCTCGTAGTGCAGGTGCACGACTCGGCGGTCAGTACTCTCGCGCGATCTGCGGATGTGCCCGGCGCGCTCCAGGCGATCCAAGCAAGCGGTGACGGCGCCCGAGGTGAGGCCCAGGTGCTCGCGCAACCTGCCAGGGGTCAAGGGGGAGTCGGCGTCAAGGATCGCGGCCAGTGCCTGCACATCGGTGGCGTGCAGACCTTGCGCGGCGGCGAAGTCGTGGACGAGACGGTTGATCTCACTGTTCAGACGGCGCAACTGCACCGCAAAGGCCTGCAGATCCGTGGCGTCTGTCGTCGCCTCCGTCGGGCTCTGGCCTGCCGTTTCCTCTGCGCTCGCCACGAAGCCAGTCTAGTGGCCGGATGAGGAGGGCCCGACCGTGCCGTGATCGCTGTCCCCGAAGCCAGAGGGAATGTCGCCAATTCATGCATCCGCGGAAACCGCTGGACCGGAAGAGGTTGTCAGGTATGCCCTAAACGACCGGAGGCCTCTGCGTGACCATGTGGAGCCCCGGGCTTCGCTGGCCGGCGGGCCAGCTGTTGTAAGGAGCCGCATGAAGCTGAAGGACGAACTGCCCGTCGACCACCATCTCGCCGTCGTCTACCGCTACGGTGCCGCGTTCTGCGGCCTCATGCTTATCGCGTTCGGCTGCCTGGGGCTGGCCGACGTGCTGACTCCTCTCAGTACGAACGGGGAGGTGGCCGGCATGGCCACCAACGTGGCACTGAGTGTGATCTCGCTCGTGGTGGGCGCGGCGCTCGTCGCCGGCGGGTTCATTGGTGGAACCTTCGCCTCGGATCTGAACATGACCGTAGGCACGCTCTTCCTGCTCAGTGGCTTCTACCACGTGTTTACGCTGGACCGGTCCGCCAACTTCCTGGACTTCGGCATGACCAACGTGGTGTTCAGCTTCCTGGCAGGCCTGATCATCCTCTCCTTCGGGATGTATGGGCGGGTCTCCAGCAAGCTGTCCCACGACAATCCCTTCTGGCGGCGTCGCCACCCGGAGCAGGCTGCCGAGGAGGGCGCCACCCAGCACCCGGCGGCCAACGCCGCGCTGACGAAGCGCCAAGGACGGGCGCTGGGGGGGGGGCGAAGTCCAGAGTGAGTGACCCTCCGACGCCGGCTGCGGGTGAACAGAACAACGATCTGGAGCGCCGCGTACTTCAGCCGCAGTTCGCGATCCGACGAGGGTTAAAGTCGCTACGTGGAGCAGTTGGTTGATGGTGCGTCAGGGACGGTCATGTGCGTGTTTCTTCCGGCGAGTGGGCTTGTCGCCGGCCGCCGGGACCGGCGAAACCCATGGGGCGCCCCCCCCGGTCGCAGCCCCGGCCCTCGGAGGGCCGGGGCTGCGACCGGACGTACTTGACCCGCGCCCTGCCGGTCCTCAGCCAAAAGCTGAAAAGGAATTATCTTCCCTCTCCTTCTGCGCACGCCGCACTTCACTCCAGTCCAGTGCTCGTTTAGCCTCGGCTTGCGCTTGTTCGGCCGCTTTCCTGGTTTCTGTGAGCAGATCTCCGTGTTCTTGAACCAGCTGGTCGTAGATCGGTGGGTGGCCCTTTTCTTCTATGTTCATGACAGCTGATCCTGCCGGTTTCTTGCGGCGCTGTCAGGCTCTCGAGCGAGCCACCAGTTCACTGAACCTCTTTCATCCTGAATGCGTACAGGTCAGGAGTGTGTGGATGGCCTGGATGATGGTGCCGATGCGGCGGGTGGAGCATCTGGCCCGGCGCAGGATCCGCCAGGTCTTCAGTTGTGCGAAGGCGCGTTCGCCGGGTGCGCGGAGCCGGGCGTGGTCGCGGTTGAACTGCTGGTAGTGGGCGGGTTGTTCGCGGTGGTTCTTGTAGGGGGTGCGGACGGTGGCGCGGGCGCCTTGGTAGGCCCGGTCGGCCAGGATGAGGATCTGCCGGGTGAGGCATGCCTGGATGATGCCGTGGGCGCGGGCCGCGGTCAGGTCATGAGTGCGGCCTGGTGTCGCGCGGGAGAACCACAATGGTGTGCCGTCGGGGCGTGCAATGACCTGGATGTTCATGCCGTGCCGCCGTGCTTTTGCGAGTAGTACGGCTCGTCCGCCCTGACATGGTCGGTCGGGATGAGCGTCCCGTCGACGATGACGAAGTCGCCCTCGCCCAGCCCGACGAGGGCCTCGTGCAGGCCCGTGCCCAGGCGGCCAGGACTTCGAGGGTCTCGTCCACATAGCGCCAGGCCGTCGCTTCTGAGATCCCGAATCCGGCGCCGACCTGCCGATACGTTTCGTTCTTACGCAGATGCGCCAGCGTCAGCAGGGCCTGCTTGAAGCAGCTCAACTTCCGCCAGGGGGAGCGTAGTTCACGCCTTCGGGCGTAGATGAGCCAGGAAACATGCTCAACCAGCTCATGTGGGACGTCGAGCATGGACCTCTCACGGCATCTACTTGTCAAGCAACTGCGAGAAGCGGCATCGGGAACGCGGCCGTTTCATCGAACAGAGTCCGCGTCTGGAGGCAGTGATGAAGCTGTCCGAGCATGCGATTGAACAGGTTCCGGAGGGCGGCAGCATGGAAGTCGCCCC
>NZ_JAAGMG010000553.1 GCF_010548525.1 Streptomyces sp. SID14478 | reverse complement strand
GTCCCGGCGCCAGCGCGCGGCGAGCTGCTCCTCGTCGCCGCCGGGGAAGGTGCCCGGCGTGCCCTCGGGCGCCCGCCCCACGGGGAACGTCTGCTGGAAGCGCTGGACGACGACGCAGCGCGCCGCCAGGTCGTGGGCGTCGGGCTGTACGCGCGCGCCCCTGGCCGCCGGCACGTGCCCGAAGCCGAGGTGGAGCAGGCAGTGGGCGAGCATCCAGGCCCACTCGGCGGGTTCGGCCCGGCGGGTGGGGTGGACGTGGACGCAGCCGTCGGAGTCGACGAGCGCCCAGCCGTGCGCCGGCACCGCCCGGCAGCCGGCGCGGCAGAACGAGGCGTCGAGGGAGTCGAGGGCCGGGTTGGCCCGCACCAGGGCAAGTCCCTTCAGATAGGCCTCCGTTGCCGGGTCCGGGCGCTGCTCGTCGCCCTTCTTCCGGCGCCCGCGGGTCATCGGCGGGCCTCCACCAGACGCGGCATGTCGCGGGCCGCCTCCACGAGGAACCAGGCGGGCAGCACGGGGTTGCCGTCGGTGTCGTCGGCGATGACGGTCTGGGCGACCTCGACGGAGATCTCGGCAAGCTGCACGAGCAGGGACTTGGCGCGGTACGCGGTCTGCCGCACGCCCGGCGAGGCGTGCTCCTTGGCCGCCGGGAGGTCCTTGACGAGGCGGCCGCGGAACGATTCGGCGAGGTAGTGGAGCAGGTCGCGGTCCTCGACGCGGTGCGGCCAGCGGGCGTCGCTTGAGGATCGCGTCGAGGCCGAAGCGGCTGCGCACGACCTTGGCGTAGCCGCAGAACGCGACCGCGTGCGAGGGCGTGAGCGTGCCATGCGCGAGGACCGTGAGGGTGTCCTCGTCGAGGGTGGGGCCGAAGCTGTGCAGCGCGTCGCTGAGCATGTGCCACGAGCGCGGGGTGGAGAACGGCTCCTCGGTCTTCGGCGGCTTCGACCACAGGTGGTCGGGCCGGTCGGTGAGGTGGTCCAGGATCCACGGGTGGATGCCGGCGCCCGCGGCCCAGGCCAGCCAGTCGGTCGCGGATGCCCGCAGGTGCACGTGGGTGAGGCGGTTGACGAGCGCGGAGGCGATGGGGCGGGCCAGCGCGTTGTCGGTCGAGCGGTTGCCCGCGCCGATCACGAGGGAGCCCGCGGGCAGCTCGTAGCTGCCGATGCGGCGGTCCAGGATCAGCGAGTAGAACGCCTTCTGCACGTCGGGCGTCGCCGCGTTCAGCTCGTCCAGGAACAGGCAGTACGGCTCGTCGCGGGCGAGGGACTCCGGCGGGCAGAACACCGAGCGCCCGTCGCGGATCTGCGGCACGCCGATCAGGTCCTCCGGCGCCAGCTGCGTCCCCAGCAGGCTCACGCACTCCAGGCCGAGCGAGTCGGCGAAGGCGCGCACCAGAGACGACTTCCCGATGCCGGGGGCGCCCCAGATGAAGACCGGCCGCACGGACGCGAGACCGAGCAGCAGCTCCGGCATGCGGGAGGGCGTGACGGTGACGGCAGCCTGCACGTACTGACTCCTGGGAGAAGGGGGGAGATGTTCGAGCGGGGCGCGCAGGTGCGCGGCTTCCCGTACGAACAGTGTGGGCCGACCGGTCCGCGCCCGCAGCTGGTTTTCGCGGCGGCGTCCCGTCCGCGCACCGCCACGGACGACAGCGTCAGGGAGGCGCGAGGGGCCCGCGGCCATGCCCGTGGCGCCGCCACCATGGCCGGAATGGGCGCTGGGCAAGACGGCACCGCGGTGACACTTTGAGGCCCCCGACCAGGGGGATTCGCACGGGGTTCCACAGGGGGTTCGGCAATGCGCATGATCTACTCGGACCGCGGTCCGTCACCATTGGAAACCGGTAAACCCGGCGCGGCCGACCGCGATTCCACGTTCGGCTGGTGGGGTGCGTTCAGCATCCAGAAGTTCGTCAACCAGAACCCGCTCTCGCACACGCACGAGGACGCGACCGGCTGGCTCGCGTACCTGCAGCAGTTCTACGACCGCAACTTCTGGTTCGCGGACGGCGGCGCGCAGGTGTGGGCGTACGAGGAGACGTACGACAACTGGCAGGACCGGTACGGCATGGACGCCGTCGTCGCCGTGTACCACTCGGGCCACGGCGGGATGGACGGCAACGGCGTGTTCTTCGCGCCGCTGGGCGCCGCCTGGGACAACCGCTCGGACGCGGTCTCCAACCGGATGGCGTTCGGCAACGAGCGCGCCAACTACGTGTTCTGGTCGACGTGCAACTCGCTGCGCGTCCTCGACGGGCACTCCCCGATCCGCACCTGGGCGGGCCCGAACCTGGGCTCCCGGATGATCTTCGGGTTCGAGACGACGAGCATCGACAGCGGGGACTACGGCAAGAAGTTCTGGGAGAAGTGGCGCGCGGGCCAGACGTACTGCGACGCGTGGCTCAACGCGAGCTGGGACATCTACCACGGCCAGGCGCCCTCGGTCGCCGCGACGGGAGCCACCCGGGCCGAGGCGCAGACCCGCCTCGACGCGGAGCGCAACTTCTACCGCGAGCACGTCTCCGACGCCTGGTACGTGTGGCGCTGGTACTCGGCGCGCGAGGGCCTGCGCGATCCGCAGACGCAGGCGCCGGCCGAGCCGCAGATCGTGCAGCTCGCGCCCCGCTCCCCCGGCGAGGAGCTCGCCGCGCTCGGGCAGCTGGCGCACTTCCCCGCGGCCGCGCTGCAGGAGGTCCAGGTCGAGCGGCAGGGCGTGCTGAGCGCGAACTCGGGCGACCGGTTCGTGTCGACGGCGCCGGGCGCGGTGCGCTGGGTGAAGCTGGCCGAGGCCAACCACCGCAACACCCGGCAGCTGTCCACCGAGCGGGCCGTCGAGCTGGCCCGGCAGTTCGCCGAACAGCACGCCGACGGCGCCGAGTTGGTCGTCGACGGGGTGCACGACCTGATGCAGAACAGCGGCGAGAAGGACGGCTCGCAGATCGGTGAACCGGTGTCGCTGCAGACGCACGTCACGTTCCGCCAGACGTTCGGCGGCATCCCCGTGATCACACCCGGGCGCGGCGAGTTCCGGGTGGCGCTCGACAACGACGGCACGGTGGTCCAGGCGACGCTGTCGACGCGGCAGCCCACCGGGGAGACGCGCACGCCTGCCTCGGCGGTCGCGCCCCCGTCCGGCAAGGGCACGCAGGCTCTCGCCTCGCCCGGCTCCCGCGACCCGCGCCAGGCGCTCGACGAGGCACAGCGGCGGCGCATCGCGCATCTGACGGCGATGGCCGCGGACGGCGAGCGCGCGGCGGCCGACATCGAGGCGCAGCTGGAGGTCAGGGACGTACCCGGCACGCTGGAGGTCGGCTACGAGATCGACGGCAACGAGGCCTACCCGGCCGCCCGCAAGCTGATCGAGATCGGCTCGCGGGACAGCATGTTCAAGAAGCTGCGGTGGGTGGTCGCACCCCTCGCCAGGTGACCGACGGGGGTCGGATCAGTGGGTGGCGGTCCGCTTCTTGCGGGCCGCCATCCACGCGTAGACCAGGACGCCGGCGAAGAGGAACAGGACGCCCTGGTAGACGGCCGCGTACCCCGCGCCGCCGACCAGCCACATCGAGAAGCCGAACGCGGCGACGGCGAGGACCATGTCGCGCGCCAGCCGCGCGCGCCGCACGCGGTACCCCTGCCCGGACAGCAGGAAGTAGATCTGCGCGGCGGTGGCGAGCAGGTACGGGACGGTCGCGGTGAACGTGGTGACGAGCACCAGCGTCTCGAAGACACCGCTCGAACCGGCCGTGTAGTTGTAGATCGTCAGCAGCGAGGCGAGACAGACGGCGACGATCACGCCGAACGTCGGGATGCCGCGCCGCTTGCGGGCGAACGCCGTCGGGAACAGTCCGTCCTTGGCGGCGGCGTACGGCGTCTGGGCGCTCAGCAGCGTCCAGCCGTTGAGCGCGCCCACCATGGAGACGAGCGCGGCGATCGCGACGGCGGTGCCGCCCCAGGTGCCGCCGAACATGGCGTTGACGGAGTCGGAGAAGGGCGCCGTGGAGTCCGTCAGGTCGCCGTGCGCGACGGTGCCGAACACCGCCACCGTGCACAGCAGGTAGAGCAGCGCGGCGAGCCCGGTGCCGAGGACGGTCGCGCGGCCGACGTTGCGCTGCGGGTCGCGGACCTCGCCGGCGCTCACGGACGCGGACTCGACGCCCAGGTAGCTGAAGAGCAGGATCGCGGCGGACGCGGAGACGGCGCCGAGCGCGGAGTCGCCGCTCGCCCGGAACGGGCCGAGGTTGTCCGCGTCGAAGAAGAACAGGCCGCCGATCGCGACGAGCAGCAGCGGCGCGAACTTCAGGACGGTGGAGACCAGTTGGACCGCGCCGACGTAGCGGGTGCCCGCGAGGTTGGCGAGCGCGGGCAGCCACTGGCAGACCAGCGCGGCGACGATCGTCCACGGCGTCGAGCCGTGGATCGGCAGCAGCACGTCGAGGTAGCCGACGGCGGCGACCGCGAGGGCCGCGTTGCTCACCCAGGTGGTGATCCAGTACGACCACGCGGCGAGGAATCCGGCGAAGTCGCCGAAGGCCTCCCGGGCGTACACGTACGGGCCGCCGGTCTGCGGATGGCGGTCCGCGAGGCGTCCGAAGACGAGGGCGAGCGCGATGGCGCCGACCGTGAGGACGCCGAAGGCGACGAGGCTGATGGTGCCGTACGGGGCGACGGAGGCGGGGAGCAGGAAGATGCCGCCGCCGATGATGTTGCCCATGACGAGGGCCGTGGCGACGGGGAGACCGAAGCGGCGGGCGTGCCTGCTGTGCTGGTCGTCCCCCGCCGGAGCCGTCGGTGCCGCGGTTCCGGGGTCGTGCATGGGGTGGTGCGCCTCTCGGTCGTGCTGACGCCGTCACGGGATCGCCGGGCGGCGCTCCATCGTCGGGCGCGTCGGGTCATCGCACCAAATCAGGCGGTTTCGTCCTGCGCTTTTGCGGGGGCGACCGCAAATGATGCGACGTCGGGGGCGCGCCGGCGGGAATTCTCCAGCGGGATCTGCGGGCCGTTGCCCTCGCGCAGCCAGCGGCGCAGGACCTGGTGGACCTGTTCGGCGCCGACGAGGTCGCCGTCGTCGGGCACCGGCGGCGACAGGGCGGCCGGCGAGAGCAGGAAGGGGCGCGCCTGCGCACCGCCGAGCCCGCCGTGCGAACCGATCTGCTCTTCGAACGCGAGTACCTCGCCGTCCACCGGGTCGTACCAGGAGTTGACCATGATGTCGGCGGTGTGCGGGAAGGAGTCGGTGCGGCGCACGGCGTCGGCGGCGCCGGGCCCGAAGTCGGCGAGGGGCCCCTGCCCGTCGGCCAGCTCGTCGATCGGCACCTGCGCTCCGCGGGCGCCGAGCACGACGGCGCCGTGTTCCTCGCTGCGGACGAGGAGGAAGCCGATGCCGGGATGGTTGGCGAGGGTCGCCAGCAGCGCCGGGTGGCGGCTGTCGATCTCCTCCCTGCTCATCCGGTGATCGACGTCGGGGAAGGAGACGAGCCCGAGGTTGCCGGAGGCCAGCACGACGGGCTCGTGGCGTCTGCCCTTGCGCGGGCTCTCCTCGACGGGACGGCGCAGCGCGGCGCGGACGGCGGAGCGGGCCTCGGCGCCGCTGTGGGTGCGCTGCGCCTTGCGCGGCACGGGCAGCCCGCAGCCCGCGCGCACCAGGTCCTGCAGGGTGAGCCCGTAGCGGGCCCGGAACGTCTCGCCGGGGCTCTGCCCGTGGTCGGACAGGACGACGACGCGGTACGGGCGCGGGGCGTGCTCGGTGACCTTCGCGATCAGCGCGAGCGAGCGGTCGAGGCGTGCGAGGACCTTCTCGGCGTCGCGGCTGAACGGGCCGGAGTGGTGCGCCACCTCGTCGTAGGCGACGAGGTCGGCGTAGACGGCGCTGCGGCCGGCCAGCAGGTCACCGATGACGGCCGCGACGACGACGTCGCGCTCGACGACGGTCGCGAAGGCGCGGACGAAGGGGTAGAGGCCGCCGCGGCCGATGCGCGGGCGGCGGCGCTGCAGGCGGGCGCGGGTGGACTGGCCGATCTCGCGGCCGACCTCGGCGAAGAAGGAGAGGGCGGTGCGCACCGCGTTGGCCGGGTCGCAGAAGTACGCGAAGTAGCCGGCCCGCGACCGGTTCTCCTTGCCGCGGCGGGCGGCGACGGACAGCACGAGCGCCACTTCCTCGGCGCCGCCGCTGAAGAGGTTGCCGCGGCTCGCGCCGTCGACGGTGAGCAGCCCGCCGTCGCCGGTGTGCTCGACGGCGCGGCGCTGCAGTTCGGCGGCGCTGGTGGGCCGGTTGGAGACCTGGATCTCGCCGGTGTCCTTCTCGTACCAGCGAAAGGCGGGGATGTCGTGGTTCGAGCCGTGCAGGATGCCGAGCTGACTCGCGCCGGTCTGGCTCGACCAGTCGGTGCGCCACGGCGTCAGCCGGTGCCCGCCGTCGCGCAGCCAGCCGCCGACCGTGGGCATCACGCCGTCGCGGGCGGCACGCAGCAGGACCTCATGGCCGACGCCGTCGAGCTGCAGGAAGACGGTGCCGGGGGTGGGCGGGAAGGCGTCGGTGCCGTCCTTGCGGCGTCGGCGGTCGGCGAGCCGGTACAGGCGCCGCCGGTACGCGTCGTCGTCGCGGACCGCCAGGGCGCCGCCGGTCGCGGACGCGACGGCGGACATCACCGCGGCGACGACCACGGCAGTCTCCGGGCTGACCTCGCCCCGGCCGTCGGGGATGAGGTGCAGCGCGATGAGCAGGACGAGGCCGTTCAGGAAGAAGACGACGAGGCCGAGCACGAGGGCCGGGACGAGGAGGAGGGCGCGGACCAGGACGGGCCAGACCAGCGCCGACAGGACGGCGAAGGCGCCGGCGCCGAGGGCGGCGGTGAAGGCCACGCGGGTGAGGCTGTCGCCGTCGTCCGACTGGAGCTGGAAGTCGGGCAGGATCCCGGCGAGGACCATCATCGTCAGGGTGCCCGCCGCCCACACGGTGAGCGAGCGCCATGCCGTGCTCGCGGCCCGCCGCCACCACCGGCCTGTGGCCACTTTCCGGCTCCCCTCGCCCTGTGCGTCCGTGTGCTGGTTGTCGTCGGGCCAGGATTTCATACGTTTTGGGTGGGTCACTGCTGTCAGCTGCCGTCGCACCGTGGCGACCGGTCGTCCGCCTCCTCGCGCTCCTCCAGTGCTAGCAGCCGTCGTAGCCGGCCGTGGGCATCGACAGCCGGCGGTGCACGCGTGCCTTCATCTCCGTGCTGTACGAGGGTTCCGCCAGCCCCGCTGTCTCCAGGCGGACCCCGCGCCGCGCGCACTCCCGCGAGAACGCCTCGACCGAGCGGAGCGCGGCGCGCAGCACCCGGTCGCTGGGGGCGACGAAGACGTCGACCAGGCCCGCGTCGACGTCCGTCCACAGGATCTCGTGGTCGGGGCGCAGGGCGTGCACGAGGAGTTCGCGGGTGATGACGTAGCCGCGCTCGGCGGCCCAGCGGGCGCACATCGCGTGCTGGCTGCGCGAATCCACCAGGAACGGGTCCGCGTCCAGCTCCTCCAGCGGCGTCAGGCTGGCGATCGCCGCGACCCGCACCGCCCCCTCGGCTTCGCCCATGGTGTCCCCCTCACCTCGGTTTTCGGCCCGACCCTACTCCTGCACGTAGGCTCGGGGCAGTCGCACGCTAGGAGGCAACGGGTGCCGGTGGAGATCACCTGGTGGGGTCATGCCACCTGCACGGTCGAGGACTCGGGCACCCGGGTGCTCACCGATCCGCTCTTCGCCCGGCGCCTCGCGCACCTGCGGCGGCGTCGCGGCGCCCCGCCGCCGCCGAGCGCCGCCCGTGCCGACCTGGTCCTCGTGTCGCATCTGCACGCCGATCACCTGCACCTGCCGTCCCTGGCCCGGCTCGCACCGGGCACCCGG
>NZ_JAAGMG010000522.1 GCF_010548525.1 Streptomyces sp. SID14478 | reverse complement strand
CCGGACGCGAACGGCCTGGCCGGTGACGCGACGCTCGGCGTCCACGTGCAACAGGGCAAGGCGTCGGCGGACGCCACCTGGTCCGCACCGACGGCCGGCGCCGCCGGCACCCCGCCGTCGGACGGCACGCTGCGACTCGCCTCGGCCGGCGAGGCCCCCACCCTCACGGTGAGCGACGCGGGGGACGTGGAGCTCAACGCGACGGAACTCGCCCTGGAAATAACCCCGTTGGTGAACGGCGCGCCCACCGCCACGGCGCCGTCCACCCTCACCTGCACCCCCGCCGACAAGGACCCCTCGACGACGCGGCTCGCTCACATCGACGTACCGGACGGCACGCCCTCGGGTGAGCCGTCCGCGTCGGGCGGCCCCGGCGGCGCCGGCGCAGGGCGGGACGGCATCGCCGTGGCCCCCGAGGCCGCCGGACCCACCGGTGCGAGCACCTGCGCGCCGACGGCCCCGACCGGAGTGCCGGATCTCAGCCAGCTGCCGCCCCCCTTGCCGGGGACCAACCTGGGCCCGCTGAAGCCCCAGCCGGGCATCCGCGCGTGTGCGTACGCGGTGGGTCTGAGCACCATACGGAAACTGGACGGCTCCATGGTCATCAATGATCCGGCCAAGGAGCCGGGCCTGATGAACGTCCGGGCCAGCATGCAGACCCAGGGCTCGATCGCGCCCGGCCCCTTCTACACCCGCATCGACAACCTGGGAGAACTGAGCCTGCCCGACGCCGACTCGACCTTCCTCGGATTCGGCTTCGAGCCCGTCACCGCCAAGGCCTCCTTCGAGAACGACCAGATCACGATCTCCACCGGCACCATCGGCTCCTCCCCCAACGCCCAGAAGTTCGCCGTCGCCACGTTCTTCCAGTCGCTGCGCCTGCATGACGTCAAGGTCAACGGCACGCCCTTGGACGTCGGCCCGAACTGCCGCAGCGCGCAGCGCTACCGGGTGACCCTGCGGGGCGACTTCACCCTGCCGACCGGCGGCTACAACAACGTCCTCACGGGCGGCATCCTCAGCGGCGTGGTCGACATCCCCGCGTTCTCCGGCTGCGGCACCAACGGCGAGGACCTCGATCCCCTCTTCACGGCCTCGATCAGCGGGCCGGGCAACTACATCACCATGAACCAGGCCGCGACCTGCCTCCCCGACTTCAACGGCACCCCCAACTGCCCGCCGGTCATCCCACCCCTGCCCGGCGGCAAGACCCCCTGACACCCCCTCACTTCCAGCCAACCGGCGCGCAAGTGGTGTACACCACATTCAAGTTGCTCTACTTTCACAGGAGTTCCCACAGGTACGCACCTGACGGTCACCGCAAGGGCCGAAAGGGCCACACTCTTCAGGCCCTCGCGGACGCCCGTCCCCCCACCGGGCGCCAGACGCGGAGGACCGTGCCATGCCCCAGCGCGTACAACCCCCCGACGTGAACGAGCCGCTCGGCCCGTTGCCGCCGGAGTTCGCCGCGATCATGCGGCCCGAACTCCCCGGACTCATCAAGGAGATACGGGTTGAAGTGACCCGCGCGTACCCCGAGTACGCCCACCTCCTCAACGGGCCGAACGCCGCCGCGATCCGCCAGGGCGTCGAGCACGCGCTGTCCGCGTTCGTCGACCGCGTCGCCGACCCCGGCGCCCCCTCCGCCGTACGCGACGAACTCCTGCGCAAGTTCGGCCGGGTCGAGGCCTACGAGGGCCGCGACCTGGAGACGCTGCAGGGCGCGTACCGCCTCGGTGCCCGGGTCGCCCTGCGTCGCGCCAAGACCATCGGCCGCCGCTACGACCTCTCCCCCACCCTCCTGCTGACCTTCGCCGACGCCCTCTTCGCGTACATCGACGAACTGGGAGCGCTCTCACGCGAGGGCTACCAGGAGGTCCAGGCGAAGTCGGGATCGGCGCTGGAGACGCTGCGAAGACGACTGCTCCACCTCATCCTCGCCGGCACCCCGCTCAACCACGCCACCATCACCGAGCTGTGCGAGCAGGCCCGTTGGCCGCTGCCCGAGCAGGTCACGCTCATCGCCCTGCGCACGCCGGCGCCGGACCACATCCAGGCGGACCTGGACATCGATGTCCTGACCGACCTGGGCGCCCCGCAGCCGCATCTGCTCGTGCCCGGACCCTTCACCCCCGAGCGCCGCACGATGCTGGAGGCCGCCGCCTTCGGCACACGGCTCGCGATGGGCCTCACCGTGCCGACCTCGCACGCCGCGGATTCGCTGCGCTGGGCCCGCCGGGTGCTTCAGCTCGTCGACGATGACATCGTTGCCGACGCCCACGCCATCGACTGCGCCGACCACTTGGTGACCCTGTGGCTGCTCTCCGACCCGGCGCTGGTCACCGAGATCGCCCAACGGGAACTGGCGCCGCTCGGCAAGTCATCGGGGGCCCGTCGCGCCCGGCTGGTGGAGACCCTGCACGCCTGGCTGACCACCCGCGGCACCGCGGACCAGGTCGGCGAGGTGCTCGGCGTGCACGCCCAGACCGTCCGCTACCGCCTGCGCAACCTCGACGCCCACTTCGGCGACCGGCTGGAGGACCCGGGCCACCGCTTCGCCCTGGAGGCGGCGCTGCGCGCCCTGCACCTGCACGGCGGCGTCGAGGCCGGTCAGGTCACGATGACGTCGAGTCCGAGAGAGGCCTGACCGGGTCCGGGCCGTCCGAGGCGGCCCGAGCGGCGGCGGCCTTCACCGTCCGCACCCGGGGCCCCTGCAGCACGTACGTGAGGAAGAAGCCGAGACAGACAACGGTCGCGCCGCCCACCGCGTCGAGGATCCAGTGGTTGCCGGTCGCGACGATCGCGGAGACCGTGCACAGCGGGTGGACGAGGCCGAGGGCCTTCACCCACCACCTGCGGGCCAGGACGACGATGACGATGCCGCACCACAGGGACCAGCCGAAGTGCAGCGAGGGCATCGCCGCGTACTGGTTGGTGAGTTCGGTGAGGGTGCCGTAGTTGGGCTTGGAGAAGTCCTGGGCGCCGTGGACCGTGTCGATGAAGCCGAGGCCCGGCATGAGGCGCGGCGGCGCCAGCGGGTACGCCCAGAAGCCGATCAGGGCGAGGATCGTCGCGAAGCCGAGCGCCGAGCGGGCCCAGCGGTACTCCGCGGGACGGCGCACGTACATGAAGGCGAGCAGGCTCAGCGGGACGACGAAGTGGAACGACGTGTAGTAGAAGTTGAAGAAGTCCTTGAGCCACGGGGCGCCGCCCACCACCGTGTGGTTGACCCAGTGCTCGATGTCGATGTGCAGGAACTTCTCGATCGAGTGGACCTGGTGCCCGTGGCGCTCGGCGGTGGCCCGGCCGCCGGAGATCGTGCCGCCGGTCGCGGCGAGGCGGACCTGCTGGTAGGCGGAGTAGCCGACGCGGATCAGGAGCAGTTCGAGGATCAGGTTCGGCCGGGCCAGGACGCGCCGCCACACGGGGACGAGCGGCACCCACTTCCACCGCGCGGGCACCGGCTCGGCGTACTCGGTCGCGATCGGCGTCCGGTACAGCGGCGACGTACGGGAGAGGAAGGGGACGACGACGGCCGCGGCGAGGGCCGCGATCAGCACGACGTTGTCCCGGATCGGCTCGACCACCGGCATGTTCGGCAGCAGCATCTTCGACGGCAGCGTCAGCGCGAGGACGACCAGCACCGGCCACATGTAGCGGTCGGAGGCCCGCTTGCCGACCCGGCCGACGACCGCGAGCAGGACCCACAGGAGCTGGTGCTGCCAGGTAGTGGGCGAGACGGCGACCGCGACGCAGCCGGTGACCGCGACGGCGAGCAGCAGCTGTCCGTCGCGCGCGTACGTGACGGCGCGGCGCAGGCCCAGCACGGCGACGGCGGCACCGAGCACGAGGAACAGCAGGATTTCCAGCGGCTTTTCGAGGCCGAAGCGCAGCAGCATGCCGTGCAGCGACTGGTTCGCGTTCGCGGCCGGGTCGGTGCTCAGGCCCGCACCCGCCAGGTGGTGCACCCAGTACGTCCACGAGTCCTGCGGCATCGCGGCCCAGGCGAGGAGGGTCGCGCCGACGAAGGTGGCGCCCGAGACGACGGCCGCGCGCCTGCGCCCGGTGAACCAGAGCAGGGGGGCGAACAGCAGGACCGTCGGCTGGAGCGCGGCGGCGACGCCGACGAGCACTCCGGACGTCTTCTGCCCTCGGACGGCGAAGCAGCCGAGCAGCACGAGGAGGACCGGCAGGATGCTGGTCTGGCCGAGGGTGAACGCGTTGCGCACGGGCAGGGACAGCATGAGCAGGCTGATCGCGACCGGCGCGGCGAACAGTGACGTGCGGCGGGAGACGGGCTGCGGCAGGGCGCGGGCGGCGACGAGCCCGAGGGCCACGACGAGGGCGAGCGAGCCGAAGGTCCAGCCCCAGCCGAGCGCCTGCTCGGCGGCGCGGGAGAGCGGCTTGAGGACGAGGCCGGAGAAGGGCGTACCGGTGAAGGGGTCGGTCCCGTCGTACAGGGAGCCCTTCACGTGCAGCACGCCGCTCGGGCCGATCCAGGTCTCCAGGTCGGTGAGGCGCTCACCGCGCGGGGTGCTCAGCACGGCCACGAGCTGGCGGACGGCGAGCACGGTGGCGATCAGCCAGAGACCCGCGCGCACGACGCTCACGCGCCCCGACACCGTGCCCGCCGGTCCTGTCATCGGTCCTCGCTCCGCATTCGCCACGCGCCGCCGACTCCCGTCATGTCACTTTTCAAGTGGTTCCCAAAGGTTCGCACCGCCCCCGGTGTGAGACGCAGGCAACCCCTACTTCACCTGCCTGCCCGCCAGGTTTTGACCGGAAGACGGCGCTGCGCGGCCGCTTTGTTGCGCGCTACACGGTTCTGGTTCCGCGACAAAGATCACAGATTAGTCCGTTAACGGCGCCCGAACGGCCACGCGTTTGCGCTGGCCGGAGGGGGTTTCCGCGCGGAATGCAGCATTCCGCGCACGCTCCGTAACGAACACGGCCCCACCTATGGTCGCTCAAAGGCCGTTCCCCCGTGAGCGGCCTTTGCCCTTGTCCCCCACGAAAGGCAGGCGAGCGGACCGTTGAGCGCCACGTCCATCGCAGTCAGTACCGGCAAGGTCTCGGCACCCGCCCGAGGCCGCCGCACCTCCTCCGACGTCACCGTCACCGATCCCTCGCTGGTCAAGCGCGCGGTCAAGGCGGCGGCACTCGGCAACGCGATGGAGTGGTTCGACTTCGGTGTCTACGGCTACCTCACCGCGACGCTCGGCCACGTCTTCTTCCCGTCGGCGTCCAGCACGGCGCAGGTCCTCGCCACGCTCGGCACCTTCGCCGCCGCCTTCCTGGTGCGCCCCGTCGGCGGCGCCTTCTTCGGCCCGCTCGGCGACCGCATCGGCCGCCAGCGCGTCCTCGCCATCACCATGATCATGATGGCGGCGGGCACCTTCGCGATCGGCCTGATCCCGTCGTACGCGACGATCGGCGTCTGGGCGCCGGTGCTGCTGATCGCGGCGCGCATGCTGCAGGGCTTCTCGACCGGTGGTGAGTACGGCGGCGCCTGCACCTTCATCGCCGAGTACGCGCCGGACAAGCGCCGCGGCTTCTTCGGCTCGTTCCTGGAGCTCGGCACGAACGCCGGCTACGTGGCGGGCGCGGGCCTCGCCACCCTGCTGACCACCACGCTCTCGGACGGCGACCTGTACAGCTGGGGCTGGCGCCTGCCGTTCCTGATCGCCGGCCCGATCGGCATCGTCGGCCTGTACGTGCGGATGAAGCTGGAGGAGACCCCGGCCTTCCAGAAGCTCGCCGAGGAGGCCGAGAGCAAGCAGAAGGCGCACCCCAAGCCGAAGTTCAAGGACATGTTCGTCGGCAACGGCAACGCGATGGCGCTGTGCATCGCCCTCGTCCTCGTCTTCAACGTCACCGACTACATGCTCCTGTCGTACATGCCGACGTTCCTGAGCGAGGAGCTCAAGTACGACGCCACGCACGGCACGCTCATCCTCATCGGCGTGATGCTCCTGATGATGGTCGTGCAGCTGCCGATGGGCCGGGCCAACGACCGCTACGGCCACCGGAAGGTCATCGGTGCGGCCTGCGCCGGCTTCGTCCTGCTCTCCGTCCCGGCGGTGCTGCTGATCCGCGCGGGCTCGACGTGGGCGATCGCCCTGGGCCTCGCGGCCCTCGGTCTCCTGCTCGTCGGCTTCACGTCGTCGATGCCGTCGGCGCTGCCGGCCCTGTTCCCGACGAAGGTGCGCTACGGCTCGCTCTCGGTCGGCTTCAACCTCTCGGTGTCCCTGTTCGGCGGCACGACCCCGCTGGTCGCCGCGGCCCTCATCGCCGCGACCGGCAACCTGATGATCCCCGCCTACTACATGATGGCCGCGGCCGTCATCGGCGGCGTCGCGGCCCTGCGCATGCGCGAGTCGGCGGGCCGCCCGCTGCCGGGCTCGCCGCCGGCGGTCTGACCGACACAACTGCGTCACCGCGGGAACCGGGCCCCCACCCCTCCCCGTCGCTACGCGCATGACGCACACCACACCGAGCCTCAGGGCCAGGGCACTTCTCGTCGCCCTGGCCCTGAGCGCATTCCAGATCGCCTGGCTCGCCGTGCCCGCCTACGCATGCGGCTGCGGGGCGATGGTGCCGCACCAGGGGCAGCGGGTCGTCGTCGAGGACGAGACGTCCGCGGTCCGCTGGAACGGGCGCACCGAGGAGATCGTGATGCGCCTGTCGGTGAGCGGCGACGTGCGCGACGTCGCCTGGGTCATGCCTGTCCCGCACCGTGCGGACGTCGCACTCGGCGACCCCGGGCTGTTCACCGCGCTCGACCGCGCCACCGCGCCCGAGTGGCGCACCCGGCACCACTTCTGGCCGCGGGACGGCGACTGACCGTTCGGCGACGACGACAACAGCGACGGTGCCGCGGCCCCGCAGCCGGGCGCACCGCGCGGCGACGTGCACGTCGTGGGCCGCGAACACCTGGGCCCCTTCGACGTGGCCCGCCTCACCGCCACCGACCCCGACGCCCTCGCGAACTGGCTGGAGGACAACGGCTTCCAGCTGCCCGCCCGCCTCGACAGGGCGCTGCGCCCGTACGTCGACCAGGGCTGGGAGTACGTCGCGATCCGCCTCGCCCCCGAGGACCGCGACGCCGTCCTGGGCGGCCGGCTCGACCCGCTGCACCTCACCTTCGCCAGCGACCGCCTCGTCTACCCGATGCGCCTGTCCCGCCTCGCCCGCACCCCGCAGCACCTGAGCCTGTACGTCCTCGCCGGGCACCGCATGGAGACCCGCTCGGCCATCGGCGGGCAGCGGCCGAGGGTGACGTACGCCGGCAAGGTGCACCCCGCGACGGGACCGCTCGCCCAACTGGCCGACGAGACGCCCTACTTGACGGCGCTGGAGCAGTCCTTCCCGACGCCGTCCCGGATCGACGCCGACCACGAACTGCGCCGCGCGCAGACGGACGCCCCGTACCGGAGGGTGCGGTACACGGACGAGCTGCTCACCGTGGGGCCCGGCGTCCCGGTGTGGTTCCTGACGCTGCTCGGTACGGCGGCCGTCGCCCTGACCGCGGCCCTGCTGACCCTGCGCGCCCGCCGGCGCCGGCCGGTACTGCCGCCCGTGCCGGTGCACGTGCCGCCGCGCCTGGGCTGACGGGCATGCCGGTGCACGTACCGCCGCGCCTAGGCTGACGGGCATGACGAACCAGCCCGAATCCGCGCCTGCCGTCGACGCCTACCTCAGCGAGCTGCTCGCCCCCGCCGACGAGGCGCTGGCCGCCGCCCTCGCGGACAGCGAGGCCGCGGGACTGCCGAGCATCAACGTCTCGGCCACGAACGGAAAACTCCTCCACCTCATCGCCCGCATCCAGGGTGCCCGCAGCATCCTGGAGATCGGCACCCTCGGCGGCTACAGCACCATCTGGCTGGCCCGCGCCCTGCCCGCGGACGGGTCCCTGATCACCCTGGAGTACAGCCCGGTGCACGCCGAGGTCGCGCGCGCCAACATCGCGCGGGCCGCCCTGGACGAGGTGGTGCAGGTCCGCGTGGGCGCGGCGCTCGACACGCTGCCCCAACTGGCCGCCGAGGAGCGGACGTTCGACCTGGTCTTCATCGACGCGGACAAGGTGAACAACCCGCGCTACCTGGAGTGGGCGCTGCGCATGGCGCGGCCGGGCAGCGTGATCGTCGTCGACAACGTGGTGCGGGGCGGCCGCGTGGCCGACGCGGCGAACACCGACCCGGACGTCACCGGCACCCGCGACGCCCTTCAACTCCTCGCGGATCACCCGAAGTTGTCGGCGACGGCGATCCAGACGGTGGGCGCCAAGGGTCATGACGGGTTCGCCCTGGCCTACGTACAGGACTGAGATACAGGGCCGATGTACTGGACCGGCGCCGAGCGCTCTCGCCCCGGCCTACGGGTCCTCCTGATAGAAGCCCACGTTCACGGTGCGCGGCCCGGCCCGGTCGAGGACGACGACCTCGCCGGAGCCGCCGCGCGGCAGCGCCAACGCCCCTCCGTACGCGAGGGGTTGGCCGGGGCCATGCGCCGCCCCGAAGCGCACCCGCACCTCGGAGGCGGGATCGTCCTGCGACCCGCGCAGCCAGAAGACGCTCCATCCACCCTCGGGCCCGCACCGGAACTCCAGGTGCACCCGCGACACGAACAGCCAGTCCTCCGGCGTCACCAGTCGGCAGACGGCGGCGTCGCGCCCCACCCGCAGCACGGCCCCCGGCTCACTGTCCGCCTCGGCCATCACCATCCCGGCCGTGACTCCCGCATCGCCCCCGGCCACCGTGGCCATGGTCAGTTCGAGCACCGCACTCCCCCTGCGTTCGTGTCCGTCCTGGCCGCCGCATCCTAAGGGTCCCCGGACCGTCCGCGACCGCCTGCGCGACAATGACTCCATGACCGAACGCAAACCACCCGGCGTCAGCTTCGAGTCATTCGTCGACAAGCAGATCCGCGACGCCGAGCGTCGCGGCGACTTCGACTCGCTGCCCGGCGCCGGTGCGCCCTTGAGTTCCCCGTCCGACCTCACCTACGACGAGAACTGGTGGATCAAGCAGAAGCTGGCCCGCGAGGGCTTCTCCGTGCTGCCGCCGACCCTGGCCCTGCGCAAGGAGGCCGAGGACGCCCTGGAAGCGGCCGCGAAGGCTCCCTCCGAACGTCTGGTGCGCCGCATCGTCACCGAGATCAACGCCAAGATCAGCGACATGATGTTCAAGCCGCCACCGGGCCCGCCGCTGGGCCTGAAGCCGTACGACGTGGAGGAGATCGTGCGGCAGTGGCGGGAGGGCCGTGAGAGCGGAGACGGCGGTGCGGCAGGATGGGGGTCATGAGCATCGTCAAGATCAACGTCCTGGCCGTACCGGCCGCGCAGCGCGAGGTCCTGGAGAAGCGCTTCGCGTCCCGCGCCGGCTCCGTCGAGAACTCGGACGGCTTCGAGTGGTTCGAGCTTCTGCGCCCCGTCGAGGGCACTGACGACTACCTGGTCTACACGCGCTGGCGCGACGAGGAGTCGTTCCAGGCGTGGATGGAGGGCCCGATGAAGGCGGCCCACCAGGGCGGCGGCGACCGGCCCAAGCCCGCCTCCAGCAGTTCCTCGGTGTGGTCCTTCGAGGTCGTGCAGCAGGCGGCGCCCAAGGGCGAGTAGTCCCGCGGGCCGGTCGGGGACAGGTCAGGCACCGGTCAGGAATGAAGAAGCCTCGGCGGGCGTCACGGGCCTAGCGTGAGGGACATGACCTCCCTCGCATCCGTCACCCTCGAGGTGGCCGACCCCGCGTCCGCCGAGACCTTCTACCACACGGCCTTCGGGCACGTTCCGCAGGTGCGCCTGCGGGCCGGTGAGGAGCCGACGAGCGGCTTCCGCGGGTTCACGCTGACGCTCACCGTCTCCCAGCCGTCCACCGTCGAGGGCTTCATGGAATCCGCCCTCGCCGCCGGCGCCACCACGCTGAAGCCCGCGACGAAGTCGCTCTGGGGCTTCGGCGGCGTCGTCCAGGCGCCGGACGGGACGATCTGGCAGATCGCGACCTCGACGAAGAAGAACACCGGCCCCGCCACCCGGGAGTACGACGAGGTCGTGCTCCTGCTCGGGGTCGAGGACGTCAAGGCGACCAAGGAGTTCTACGTCGGCCGGGGCCTGACCGTGCGCAAGAGCTACGGCAGCAAGTACGTCGACTTCGTCGCCGAGGCCGGCACCGTCACGCTCGGGCTCTACAAGCGGCGCGCCCTCGCCAAGGTCGCCGGCGTCCCGGCCGACGGCACCGGCTCGCACCGGATCGTGCTGGGCGGTACCGCCGGGCCGTTCACCGACCCGGACGGCTTCGCCTGGGAGACCGCGCCGCTCGCCGCCGAAGCCTGAGGGCCCCAGAGGCCCGAGAGCCCCAGAGGCCCGAGAGCCCCAGAGGCCCGAGAGCCTCAGAGGCCGAGCAGGCGCTCCGCCGTCTCCCGGTAGTCCCGCAGCGCGAGACGCAGCTTCTCGGTGTCCTCGGCGGACTCCTGCCAGGTCGTGCGCAGGGTGTCGCGGCGGCTCGTGAGGGTCTCCGTGAGCCGGGTCGTCAGGTCCTCCAGGACGTGGTCGGCCTCCTCCACGGCGGCCCGGGGCCGGTCGACGAAACCGTGCACGGCGTGCTGGAGGCGGTCCGTGAGCTCGTCGCGGGCGGCCGTCGGCACGAGCCCGTGCGCGGGGCGCGCCACCTTCTCCTGCGACTCGAACCCCGACCCGGACGTCAGTCCGGACCCCGACTTCAGTCCGGACCCCGACGTCAGTCCGGACCCCGACGTCGGCGGCAGTCCGGATCCCGGTGTCGGCGGCAGGTCCGATCCCGCCGTCGGCGCATATCCCGGCTCCGGCCGCAGCTCCGACTCCGGCCTCGTACCCGTCTCCGGCCTCAACTCCGTACCCGGGCCCGGCCTCGATCCCGTCTCCGGCGTCAGCTCACCACCCGGCTGCGGCCTCGACCCCGTCTCCGGCCTCAACTCCGACCCCAATCCCGGACTCGCCCCTGCCTCCGGCCTCAGCTCACTGCCCGGCTGCGGCCTCGACCCCGTCTCGGGCCTCAACTCCGACCCCGGCCTCAGCTCCGAGCCCGGTTCCGTCCCCGGCCTGAACTCCGTGCTCGGCTCGGTGCCCGGCTCCGGCCTCATCCCAGGCTCCAGCCTGGACTCGGGCTCCAGCCTCGGCTCCGCTCCCGGCTCAAGCCCCGACTCCGGCCTCTGCTCCGGCAGGTCGCGCTCGTGCTCGTGCCTGCGTCCGCGTCCGATATTCGCCATCAGAGGTCAACTCCCCTTCACCAGACGCCCCTTGGGCGCATGAGTCCGCTTCTCGGCAGCCGGTACACGGTCCGGGCCGAGCAGGTCGTCGAACAGGCTCCGCGCCTCGACCAGCGCCGTACGCAATTCCTCCGTGCCCGTCTGCCCGGGGCCGGCCTGGGCCGCCCCGTGGACGAGCCGGTAGCCGTGCATCCGGTGGCCGTGGTGAACGGAGAGCGCGGCGTACTGTTCCTCGTGGTCCGCGCCGTCGGGGTAACCGCGGTCCCGCGCCAGGTCGGCGACGACCTGGTCGGCCTCGGCGACCGCCTCCGCCGGGGACTCCACGAAGCGCTCCTGGACCCGGGCCCAGCGCGCCTGGTACATCTCGCGGGCCGCGGGCTCCAGGGGGCGGTGCTCCAGTGCCCCGTGCCGCTTCACCCGCTCGGCCAACTCCTCTTCAGCTGCCTTGGTGTCGCCGTCATGGCGCGCCACGGCCCGGTCGTACTCGGGTCCGAAGCGGCGCTTGAGACCGCGTCCGCCGCGGGGTGTGGTGCGGGCGGCGAAAAGTCCCGCCGCGCCGACGACCACGATCCCCACCACGATCAGAGCGATGATCACGCCTGTGGACATGGGTTCTTTCGGCCTTCCCGGTAAGGGTGCACGGACTTGACACTTACGTAGAGCCAACGAGTAGCCGCTGAACGGCCCCGCAAACCGGCCGGGCGGGCCACAATGCCTGATGCGCACTTCCTGGAACCTCGCCCCCGAGCCGTACGACTCCCCCGTCGCCGTCGCCCTGTGGCGCGCGTACTACACGGAGGTGAGCGACCGTTGGTACCTGCTGCACGAGGGGCACGCCACGGACCCGGCGGAGCTGGAGCGCGGCATCGCGAAGGGCGTGCAGGAGCAACTGGCGCCGCCGAGGGGCCAGTTGATCGTCGGCCGCCACGACGGGGAGCCGGCCGGGACCGCGGGCGTACGGCTGACGGACGCGGACCCCGGCGTCGCGGAGCTCACCCGTGTCTTCGTGCGCGAGGAGCTGCGCGGCAAGGGCGGGGCGCCCCTGCTCGTCGCGGCGGCCGAGGACGCGGCCCGCGCACTGGGCGCGAGGGTGCTGCGCCTGGACACCCGCAGCGACCTGGTGGAGGCCCGCGCCCTGTACGCACGGCTCGGGTACGAGGAGACCGCCGCGCACAACGACGACATCTACGCCGAGCACTGGTTCAGCAAGCGGCTCGTGCCGTAGTCACGCGGTCAGGCCGGTAGCCGCGTGGCCGGGTGGGCAGGTCACGCGGTCAGGCCGGCAGCCACGCGGCCAGGTAGGCAGGTCACGAGCTCAGGCCGGCAGCCACGCGGCCAGGTAGGCAGGTCACGAGCTCAGGCCGACAGCTGGTAGCACGCGGTCAGGTAGGCAGCCAGGTCACGCCGTCAGACCGTCGGGCACGCAGCCAAACCGGTGCGTCACGCGGCCAGATCGGTGCGCCCGTCGTGCGGCCGCTCCGCGTCCGAGCCGCACATCTCCGCGTTCAGTTCGGACACCAACTGGTTGAGGTCCGTGGGCCGTTCGGGTCCCCACCAGTCGCCGAGCAGCTCCGCGAGCGAGTCCTCCCTGGCCCGGCCGAGGCGGGCCGCGACCTCCCGGCCCTCGTCGGTCAGGACGAGGTCGAGGCCCTCGCGGGTGGCGAGGTGGCGCTCCTCCACCTGTCGGGCCGCCTCGATGATCACCGGCAGGGGCACGGCGCTGCGCTCGGCGAGGGCGGCCGGTTCGGCCCAGCCGTAGCGGTTGATGCGCAGCACGAGCCAACTGGCCGCGGGCAGCAGGTCGTAGCCCGCCCGCGCGGTGATCTTCTCGTAGATCTCGCGCCGCCCCTCCCGTGTCCCGAGCGCCGACAGGGCCCGCGCCACCTCGTCGTACGAGGAGCGCTGCACGGGGTTGGAGGCGAGCGTCTCGGTGACGTCCGGCGCGGTGACGGAGCCGCGCAGCTTGTCCTCGCGCAGGAACCAGGCCAGCGCGAAGGCGAGCAGGGTGACCGGGACGGCGTAGAGGAAGATGTCGGTGATCGACGTGGCGTAGGCGTGCAGCACGGGCCGGCTCAGGTCCGGCGGGAGTTCGGCGATGCCGCGCGGGTCGGCCTTGAGGGAGTTGACGTCGACGCCGGGCGGCAGTTGCTGCCCGGCGAGTGCCGACGTCAGCTTGGTGCCGAGGCGGTTGGTGAAGATCGTGCCGAAGATCGCGACGCCGAAGGAGGCGCCGATGGAGCGGAAGAACGTGGCGCCCGAGGTGGCGACGCCCAGGTCCTCGTAGGGGACCGCGTTCTGCACGATGAGCACGAGCACCTGCATGACGAGGCCGAGTCCGAGACCGAAGACGAAGAAGTAGGCGCTCATCTCGCCGGTGGAGCTGTTCTCGTCGAGGTTGTGCAGGAGCAGGAGGCCGAGCGTGGTCACCGCCGTGCCCGCGACGGGGAAGACCTTCCAGCGGCCGGTGCGGGAGACGATCTGCCCGGAGAGCGTGGAGGAGAGCAGCAGGCCGATCACCATCGGCAGCATGTGCACGCCCGACATGGTCGGCGAGACGCCCTGGACGACCTGCAGGAACGTCGGCAGGTACGTCATCGCGCCGAACATCGCGAAGCCGATGACGAAGCTGATGATCGCGGACAGGGTGAAGGTGCGGACCCGGAAGAGCTTCATCGGCAGGACCGGCTCGGCCGCCCGGAACTCCACGAGCACGAACACCACGGCGAGCATCACGCCGGCCGCGGCGAGCCCGACGATCTCCGGCGAGCCCCAGCCCCACGTCGTCCCGCCGAGCGAGGCGACCAGCACCAGGCAGGTCGCGACGGACGCGATGAGGAAGGTGCCGAGGTAGTCGATGCGGTGCTTCTTCGAGCGGACGGGGATGTGCAGGGCGGCGGCGATCACCACGAGGGCGACGACCCCGATCGGGAGGTTGATGTAGAAGACCCACCGCCAGCTGAGGTGCTCGGTGAACAGCCCGCCGAGCAGCGGCCCCAGCACGCTCGTCGCGCCGAAGACGGCGCCGAACAGGCCCTGGTACTTGCCGCGTTCGCGGGGCGAGACGATGTCGCCGACGATCGCCATGGACAGCACCATCAGGCCGCCGCCGCCGAGCCCCTGCAGCGCCCGGAACCCGATCAGCTGCGGCATGTTCTGCGCGAGCCCGCACAGCGCCGAGCCGATCAGGAAGATCACGATCGCGATCTGGAACAGCTTCTTGCGCCCGTACTGGTCGCCGAGCTTGCCCCACAGCGGCGTCGCCGCCGTCGCGGCCAGCATGTACGCGGTCACGACCCAGGACAGGTGCTCCAGGCCGCCCAGGTCGCTGACGATGGTCGGCAGCGCGGTGGACACGATGGTCTGGTCGAGGGCGGCGAGCAGCATGCCGAGCAGCAGCGCCCCGATCGAGACGAGGACGCCGCTGCTCTTGCCCGTGTCGTCGGGCAGCGCCCGGTGTGTGCGGCTGCTGCCGCCGGCCCCCGTCGCGCCCAGGTCCTGACTGCCGTCCTGGCTGCTCATCGCCACCTCCGAAGGCACCCCGGCCCGGTCGGGGCGGGGGCTTGGTACTTCCCATCCTGGTAGGTGGGAGCGCGTTTGGCCTGTTGAGTCGCCGGTCCACTTCGGGACCCGCGCTGCGGGCGGGCCCGGCGACTCTGCATAATGCGCTGCAGTTCTCGGGGAGGGGGGCCACCTATGAGTGATGAGCGGCGTACGTGCCAGGAGTGCGGGGCCGAGGTGCGCACGGACGGCAGTCCGTCGTGCGGCTGCGAGGCGGAGCGTTTCGGTCCGCTGCGCATCCGCCCCTACGTCACGCTCCCGGAGCCGACCCGGTCGGCGCCGCCGCGCGCCCCGGACCCCTACGCCCATCCCCCGCTGCCGCCCGAGCAGCCGCCCCCTGCGGCCGGGGCCGACCAGGACGCCGAGC
>NZ_JAAGMG010000480.1 GCF_010548525.1 Streptomyces sp. SID14478 | reverse complement strand
TCGGGCGAGCGGGGGCCGCAGTACCGCGTGCGCTCCGCGGTGACGGCCCGCGCGCAGTGCCCCGGGGCCACGGCGCTGTACGTCGCCCTGGGCGGGGCCGCGCCGGTGGGCTGCGCGGAGAAGCTGTGAGCACAGGAAGAGAAAGAGGGGGCCGCGGCGTGCGGCCCCCTCTTCCCCGTCACTGCGTTGCGGTCACGGGCGGAGCGTGAACTCCCGCGCGGTGTCCGGCCGGTCCAGCTTCGCGTCGTGCGGTGCCTTGGCCGTCGTACCGGACAGGCCCGCCCACGCGAGGATGCGCGAGGTGGCGAGCGTCTTGTCGTCGGCGTTCAGGCCGGCCACGTTCGCGCCGTGGTTGGCGTGCGGGGCGGTCAGCACGTACGAGTCCCGCGTGCCGTGCCCGAGGCGGAAGCGCTCGGCGCCCCACGGGTCGTTGTCGCCGTACACGTACAGCATCCGCGTCGCGTGGTGGCGCACCCAGTTGTCCACGTCGGGCATCGCCCGCCCGTCGAACTTCATGGGGATGGTGCGCGGCACGAAGTTGCGCGGCGGCTGGTAGCCGTAGCGCGAGAGCTTGCCGAGCCAGGGCTGCTTGATGTCGGGCGAGCCCAGCTGGGTGCCCGCCTGGTAGTAGTACGGCGTGTACTGCTCCAGGCCCTGGTCCGCGTAGGAGGACCAGCCGCCGACGGCGTCGACGTAGTCGAACAGCGCCTGGTCGGTGACGGTCCTGGCGTCCGGGACGTCGGCGCAGGCGGACTCCGGCTGGTACTGCCAAAAGCCCCACACCAGGTCGAGGACGGTCGCCTCGTAGGCCTTGTCCAGCGAACCGACCGTGTTCAGGGTGTAGTTGTTGGCGGCGAGGTACTCCTTGTACTTCTTCTCCAGGGCGGTGCGGCGCACGAGCGTCTCGCGCTGCACCTTCTGCAGGGCGACGCGGCAGTCCTTCGGGCCGACGTTCGCGAGGAAGCGGTCGTACGCGGAGTCCTCGTCGTTCACGACGTCGTTCGGGGCGACGTACGCGACGACCCCGTCCATGTCCCGCGGGTAGAAGCGCTCGTAGTACGTGGCGGTCATGCCGCCCTTGGAGCCGCCGGTGGTCAGCCAGTTGGCGCCGTAGACGGGCTTGAGCGCCTGGTAGATGCGGTGCTGGTCGCTGGCCGCCTGCCAGATGTCGAGCTTGGACCAGTCGGCGGGCTGCGGCCGGGACGGCGTGAAGAAGCGGTACTCCACGGAGACCTGGTTGCCGTCGACGATCTTGGTCGGCTCGCTGCGCGAGGGGGTCGTCGAGACGTTGTAGCCGCTGGTGAACATGACCGTCGGGCGGCTGACGTCCTTGTGCAGCACGGTGATGCGCTGCTGGAACGTGCCCTTGGACGGGTGCCGGTGGTCGACCGGCTGGGTGTAGTTGAGGACGAAGTAGCGGTAGCCGGTGTACGGCTTCTCCTCCACGAGGCTCATGCCGGGTACGGCGAGGAGCCTGTCCTTGATGTCGGTGGCGGCGGCCGCCGGTCGCTCGGCCGCGGTGGCCGTCGTGAACCCGGCCGCGCTCACGGTGCCTATCAGCACCACGAGTGACAGCAGCCATCTGAGCGCCTTGCGCATGCACCCTCCCCTGGAGTTACGTCACGTTGCACAACTGTCCGGAAACTATCGGAGCAACTCGCGCACCACCAGGGGTACTTGGTGTCCGCTCAGCATGACACCCGGTACCGGTTCAGACCGGGTTCAGCACAGAATCCAGCCCGAACCGACTGATTTCGACCCGACGCGGCCCGTCACGCGGACGCAGCGGTGTCCGGAGTGCACGGTCACCGGGCCCGCGTGGTGGGTGAAGCGTCCCGCGTCGACGACGGCCCGGCTGCCGCGGGCCTGGAGGCCGACCGACATGTACTGGCGGGCGCCAGCGCGCTTGGCGAGGGTGACGGCGCAGACGTACCTGCCGCTCTTGTAGACGACCGCGCTCCCCGTGGCGAAGGACAGGCTGCGGACCTTGTGGCCGGGGCAGAGCGCGGCGGCGTGCGCGCCACCGACGCCCGGGCCCGCGACGACCAGCAGGCCGGAGGAGACCAGTGCGGTCAGCGCGCCCGCGAGCATCCTGCGCGGCCCGCGCAGGCGCCGTACGCCGCCTATACCGCCACCCTCACCTCTACGCATCGCAGCCCCTCCCGCCACATCGGCACCAGCGTACTGATGAACGGACGCGGGACACGGCCCGGACGGTTGCACCACGGCCGGACGGACGGCGCGTACCGGACATCGGATGGTCGCGGTACCGCCGTCCACCTCGCGCCTCACGCCACCGCCGTCGCGTCCTCCCCCACGAACGACCGCCACAGCGCCGCGTACTTCCCGTCGAGGCGCAGCAACTGCGCGTGCGTGCCGTCCTCCGCGACCCTGCCGTGGTCCATCACGACGACGCGGTCCGCGCGGGCCGCCGTCGTCAGACGGTGGGCGACGACCAGCGTCGTGCGCTTGCCGGCGATGCGGTCGGTGGCCTGGTTGACCTGGGCCTCGGTGGCGAGGTCGAGGGCGGCCGTGGCCTCGTCGAGCAGGAGGATGTCCGGGTCGACGAGCTCGGCGCGGGCCAGGGCGATCAGCTGGCGCTGGCCCGCGGAGAGGTTGCGGCCGCGCTCGGCGACCTCGTGCAGGTAGCCGCCCTCCAGCGTGGCGATCATGTCGTGCGCGCCGACCGACCGCGCCGCCGCCTCGACCTGCGCGTCGCTCGCGTCGGGCCGGCCGTACGCGATGGCGTCGCGGACGGTGCCCTGGAAGAGGTAGGCCTCCTGCGGGACGACGCCGAGCCGGTGCCGGTAGCTCGTCATGTCCAGGTCGCGCAGATCGGTGCCGTCGACGGTGACCCGGCCGCCCGTCGGGTCGTAGAACCGGGCGACCAGCTTCACCAGGGTCGACTTGCCCGCGCCCGTCTCGCCGACGAAGGCGACGGTCTGCCCTGCGGGGATGCGCAGCGCCACGTCGCTGAGCGCGGCCTCGTCGTCGCCGTACGCGAACTCGACGTCCTCGAAGGCGATCTCGCCGCGCAGGGACAGGACGTCGAGGGGCTCGCTCGCGGCCTTCGTGGAGGTCGGCTCGCGCAGCAGTTCCTGGATGCGGCCCAGCGACACGGTGGCCTGCTGGTAGCCGTCGAAGACCTGGGAGAGCTGCTGCACCGGGGCGAAGAACAGGTCGATGTAGAGGAGGTAGGCGACGAGCGCGCCGGTCGTGAGCGTGCCCGCGTCGACGCGGTGCGCGCCCACCATCAGGACGGCCGCGGCCGCCACCGACGACAGGAGCTGCACGAACGGGAAGTACACCGAGATCAGCCACTGGCCCCGGGTGCGGGCCTGGCGGTAGCTGTGGCTGCCGGCCGCGAACCGCCGTGCGCCGTCCCCCTCGCGCCGGAACGCCTGCACGATGCGCAGCCCGGCCACCGACTCCTGCAGGTCGGCGTTGACGACGGAGACCCGCTCACGCGCCAGTTCGTACGCCTTCACGCTGGCGCGCCGGAAGAAGTACGTGCCGATGATCAGCGGCGGCAGCGTCGCGAACACGACGAGCGCCAGCTGGACGTCGATGACGAGCAGGGCGGCCATGATGCCGAAGAACGTGACGACGGAGACGAACGCGGTGACGAGGCCCGTCTGCAGGAACGTCGACAGCGCGTCGACGTCCGTCGTCATCCGGGTCATGATCCGCCCGGTCAGCTCCCGCTCGTAGTAGTCGAGTCCGAGCCGCTGCAGCTGGGAGAAGATCTTCAGGCGCAGGGAGTACAGCACCCGCTCGCCGGTGCGTCCCGTCATCCGCGTCTCGCCGATCTGCGCCGCCCACTGCACGAGTACGGCGACCAGCCCGAGCGCGGCGGCGCTCCACACGGCGCCGAGCGCGAGCTGCGAGACGCCCTGGTCGATGCCGTGCCGGATGAGGATCGGGAGCAGCAGGCCCACGCCCGCGTCGACCGCCACCAGCGCGAGGCTGATGAGCAGCGGCGTCCGGAACCCGCGCAGCAGCCTGCGCAGCCCGTACGCGTCCTCGGCCGTGACGGCCCGCGCCTCGTCGATGTCCGGGGTGTCGGTGGCGGGCGGCAACGCCTCGACCTGCGCGAGCAGTTCGGGCGTCGCGGGCATCCCGGACAGCGCGGTGTCCTTGGGCTCGCGGTCGCCGGTCCACAGCCTGGGGGTGACGCCCCGCTCGGCGTCGAACGCGGCGTCCAGCTCCTCCCGCACGGAGGTGTCCTCGGCGGGGGCGGCCGGCACGGCATGCCCCGGGGACACCCCGCCCAGCTCGTCGGGGTCGGTCAGCAGCCGCCGGTACAGCGGGGACGCGGCCTCCAGCTCCTCGTGCGTGCCGAGGGCGGCGAGGCGGCCGCCGTCGAGGACGGCGATGCGGTCGGCGAGGTTCAGGGTGGAGCGGCGGTGCGCGATGAGCAGGGTGGTGCGCCCGGCCATGACCTGCTTGAGGGCCTCGTGGATCTCGTGCTCGACCCGCGCGTCCACGGCGGAGGTGGCGTCGTCGAGGACGAGCAGGCGCGGGTCGGTGAGGATGGCGCGGGCGAGCGCGAGGCGCTGGCGCTGGCCGCCGGAGAGCGTGAGCCCGTGCTCGCCGACCTTGGTGTCGTAGCCGTCGGGCAGCTCGGCGATGAACCGGTCGGCCTGTGCGGCGCGGGCGGCCGCGGCGATCTGCTCGTCGGTGGCGTCGGGCAGACCGTAGGCGAGGTTGGCGCGCACGGTGTCGGAGAACAGGAAGGAGTCCTCGGGGACGAGCCCGATCGCGGCGCGCAGCGAGGACAGGGTCAGCTCGCGCACGTCGTGGCCGCCGATGAGGACGGCGCCGTGCGTGACGTCGTAGAAGCGTGGCAGCAGCAGCGAGACGGTCGACTTGCCGGAGCCGGAGGAGCCGACGACGGCGAGGGTCTCCCCGGCGCGGATCTCGAAGGACAGCCCGTCCAGGACGGCCCGGTCGGCACCGGCGTACTCGAAGCAGACGTCGTCGAACTCGACGGTCGCGGGAGCGTCGGCGGGCAGCTCCTTCGTGCCGTCCTCGATGCTCGGCTCGGTGTCGATGAGTTCGAGGACGCGCTCGACGCCGGCCCGCGCCTGCTGGCCGACGGTCAGCACCATGGCGAGCATCCGCACCGGGCCGACGAGCTGCGCCAGGTAGGAGGAGAAGGCGACGAAGGTGCCGAGCGTGACCTGCCCGCGCACGGCCAGCCAGCCGCCGAGTGCGAGCATCGCGACCTGCCCGAGGGCGGGCACGGCCTGCAGGGCCGGGGTGAACTTGGAGTTGAGCCGCACGGTCCGCATCCGGCCGGCGAACAGCTTGCGCCCGACCTCCCGCAGTTTCCCGGTCTCCTGGTCCTCCTGCCCGAACCCCTTCACGACGCGGACGCCGCTGACGGACCCGTCGACGACCCCCGCGACGGCGGCGGCCTGCGCCTGCGCGTACCAGGTGGCCGGGTGCAGCCGGGAGCGGCTGCGCTTGGCGATGAACCACAGGGCGGGGGCGACGGCGAGCGCGACGAGGGTGAGCGGCAGCGACAGCCACGCCATGATCACCAGGGATATGAGGAACAGCAGGACGTTCCCGATGGTCATCGGGAGCATGAAGAGCAGGCCCTGGATGAGCTGGAGGTCGCTGGTGGCGCGGCCGACGACCTGCCCGGTGGACAGCTCGTCCTGGCGCCGCCCGTCGAGCTTCGTGATCGTCGCGTACATCTCGGTGCGCAGGTCGTGCTGGACGTCGAGGGCGAGCCGTCCGCCGTAGTAGCGGCGGACGTACGTCATCACGTACACGACGACGGCCGCGCCGACGAGGACGCCCGCCCAGGTCCCCATGGACCGGGAGTGGTCGCCGATGACGTCGTCGATGATGACCTTGGTGATCAGCGGTACGAGCGCCATGACGGCCATGCCGCCCAGCGACGCCCCGAGCGCGAGCACGACGTCCTTGGGATACCGCCACGCGTATCCCGCGAGCCTGCGCGCCCAGCCCCGTTGTTCCGCCACTCTTGCCGCCTCCCGCTCGTGCTGACCTGCCGAAGGGCCAACGCGAGGGGGTGCGGATTTCATCCCGGCGCAACAATCCGCCGCCCCGATCCGCGACACCCCGCCTTCGTGCCGGGGCTTCGTAACGGGCCTTCGCCGGGTGGCAGGGCCGTGCCCGGTTTCCCGCACCCACAGGTGGCACCCAGGCCTGGCACAGCCCGCGCCCACCCGCGCGGTGCACCTTTCCCTGGTGACCTCTGCGACCGAACCGCTCCCCCACGCCCCCGCCCCGCCGTCGGCAGCGCCGACCGTGCACCGCACGCCGCGCTGGTCGCTGCCCGCGCTGCTCGCGATCCTCGCGCTGGCCGCGGTGCTCTACGCCGTCAACCTGTCGTCCGACGGGCTCAACAGCTTCTACAGCGCCGCGGTCTACAGCGGCACCCAGAGCTGGAAGGCCTGGTTCTTCGGCTCCCTCGACGCGGGCAACTTCCTGACCGTGGACAAGCCGCCGTTCGCGCTGATGGTGATGGGCCTGTCCTGCCGGGTCCTCGGCTTCGGCACGTGGCAGATGATGCTGCCGCAGATCGGCGCCGCACTCGGCACGATCTGGATCCTGCACTCCTGCGTGAAGCGGGTGTGGGGCCACGCGGCGGCGACGGTCGCCGCCCTCGTCCTCGCCCTGACCCCGATCACGGTCGCGATCAACCGGGACAACAACCCGGACACGCTCCTCGTGCTGCTGATGGTGGGCGGCGCGGCCCTCGCGCTGCGCGCCACCCGCGACGGCAGCCTGCTGCCGCTGCTCGGCTCGGCCCTCTGCTTCGGCCTGGCCTTCAACACCAAGATGCTGCAGGGCTACATCGCGCTGCCCGTGGTCCTCGCGGTGTACCTGTACGCCTCCCGGCCGGGCTGGGCGAGGAAGGTCCGCGACCTGGCCCTCGCCGCCGTGGTGCTCGTGGTCTCCAGCTTCTGGTGGGCCACGGCCGTCTCCCTCGTGCCGGCCGACGACCGCCCCTACATCGGCGGGTCCACGGACGGCTCCGCCTGGGACCTGATCATGGGCTACAACGGCCTGGGCCGGGTCCTCGGCGGCGAGGGCAACGGCGGGGGCGGCGGTGGCGGAGGGGGCGGCTTCTCCGGCAGCGCGGGGCTCGGCCGGCTCTTCAACGACACCCTCGGCGGGCAGATCTCCTGGCTGATCCCGTTCGCGGCGATCGCCCTCGTCGGCGGTCTGGTGCTGCGCGGCCGCGCCCCGCGCACCGACCTCACGCGCGCCGCGCTGGTCCTGTGGGGCGGCTGGCTGCTGCTGCACTACGTCACCTTCGCCACGGCCGAAGGGACGATGCACCCCTACTACACGACCGCGGTCGCCCCCGGCGTCGCGGCCCTGTGCGGGGGCGGCGGCGCGATGCTGCTGCGCGCCTTGCGCACCGACCGGCGGTGGGCGTGGGTGCTGCCGGCGGCGCTCGGCGTCACCGGGATCTGGGCGGTCGTGCTGCTGCGCCGCGCGTCCGGCTGGAACAGCTGGCTGTGGCCGGCCGTCGCCGTCGTCATGGTGCTCGCGATCGTGGGCCTGCTCGTCCTGCGGACGGC
>NZ_JAAGMG010000434.1 GCF_010548525.1 Streptomyces sp. SID14478 | reverse complement strand
CCGTACGGACATGGCGAACGCGGCGTCGAACTCGCCCGTGCCCTCGGCCATGCGCGCGACGAGGATGCCCACGGTCCAGCCCGGCCGGTGCCGCAGCCGGGCCGCTGCCAGCCGCAGCGCCAGCGGCAGGTGGCCGCACAGCCGCAGCACCTCGGCGGCGGCCTGCGGATCACGGGCCAGACGGCCGCCGGAGCCGTCGCTCTCGCCGCTGGCCCGGGCGAGGAGCTCCGCGCTCTCCTGCGGGCTCAGCACGTCCAGCGACACCGGCGGCACCTCCTCCAGGCCGAGGAGGCGGTTGCGGCTGGTGATCAGAGCGACGGACGCCCCGGCGCCGGGCAGCAGCGGGCGGACCTGGTCGGCGTCGGCGGCGTTGTCGAGAACCACGAGGATCCGTCGGGCGGCCAGCTCGGAGCGCCAGCACGCGGCCAGCTCCTCGACCCCCTCGCGCGGCACCTTCTCGGACGGTACGTCCAGGGCGCCGAGCAGCATACGGAGGGCGGGGTCGGGGTCGAGCGGTTCCCGGCCCTCGGTGAACCCGTGCAGGTCCACGTACAGCTGGCCGTCCGGGTGGTCGGCGGTGAGCCGGTGCGCCGCGTGCACCGCGAGGCTGGTCTTGCCGACACCGGCCATCCCGTCGACGGCGACCACCCGGTGGCTGTCCACCGCGGCGAGCACGGCCGTGAGCTCGGCTCGCCGTCCCGTGAAGTCGGGCACGTCGCGCGGCAGGTCGTTGCGCGGCCGGGGCCTGCCGTGGCGACTGGACCTCGGGGGTGCGGGCAGCGGGCCGGAGCACCGCTCCCACAGCGGGCGCAGGGGGCGGGGGTCGCGCTTGACCAGGCGGCACAGGGAGATCACCGCGGGCCAGGGCGGCACGGTCTGCCCGCCGAGATAGCGCGACAGCGACGAGGAACTGAGCCCGCTGTCCCGCGCGAGAGCACGGACGCCGAGCCCCGAGAGCTCCTGAAGCATGCGCAACCTGGCGGCCAACTCCTCCTGCGGCTCGCCGTGTTCGGACCTCGCCGCTCGCTGAGCACTCATCGAAAGACCCCCCGTGTCCCGTCCGGACGGAAACCTATCCGGGAGGGTCCGCGCTGCTCAAGGCCGTTCCGGCTGTCCCACGGTGTCCCATCGTCGTGGTCGTGGCGGGCGGAGCGGGCTGATATGGACCCACGCCCCGAGGGAAACGGGGGACGGACCGAACCGAGGAGCACACCGAAATGCAGTCGCCCATACAGGTACAGGCCCGCATGCAGAGCCCCGCCGCTGTCCTGCCCGACGCGATGGCGGGCATCCAGAACCTCCTGAAGGCCGTGGCGTCCGGCGGCGTGGAGGGTCACACGCAGGAGCTCGTGCACCTGCGGGTCAGCCAGATCAACGGCTGCAGCGCATGTGTCGACGGCGGTGTGAAGTCGGCGCGCAAGGCCGGTGTGAGCGAGGAGCGCCTGGCCACGGTCGCCGCCTGGCGCGAGGCCCCGTACTTCACCGAGCCGGAGCGGGCGGCGCTCGCGCTGGCCGAGGCCGCGACCCGCCTGGCCGACCGCCCCGACGCGGTCGACGACGGGGTGTGGGACGCCGCCGCCACGCACTTCGACGAGAAGCAACTCGCCGCGATCGTCCTGATGATCGGCGTCACCAACCTGTTCAACCGGCTCAACGCCACGACCCGGCAGATCGCCGGCGGTACGTGGGCCTGAGGGAAAGGGATCACCGCCATGACGAAGACCGAGCAGACAGCCGACAGGTCCGCCGCGTACGACGGCTTCACGGACGAGGAACGCGGCGCCATGAAGGAGCGCGCCCGGGAACTGAAGGCGTCCGCGCGCCGCGGCTCCCGCGCCGAGAAGGCGGCGCAGGACGAGGCCGCCGTGATCGCGAAGATCGCCGAGATGGAGGAGGGGGACCGGGGCCTGGCCGAGCGGATCCACGCGCTGGTCAAGGAGAACGCGCCGGAGCTCGCACCGAAGCTCTGGTACGGGATGCCCGCGTACGCCAGGGACGGCAAGGTCGTGTGCTTCTTCCAGGATGCGAAGAAGTTCAAGTCACGCTACGCGACGCTCGGCTTCAGTGACCAGGCACACCTCGACGAGGGCGTGCTGTGGCCGACCACCTACGCGCTGAAGGAACTGACCGCGCGCGGTGAGACCGCGATCGCCGAGCTCGTGCGCAGGGCGGCGGGCTGAGCGGGACGGTGCTCGTGGTGTAGACCTCTAACATCCCGCTCTTCAATTCGGCTTGTCAAGCGGGGACTTGTCGAGCACGGAAAGCGCTTGTGACGTGCGGGTGTCGAGAAGTGGGAATCGGCGTTCCGGTCAAGTCCGGTGTTGACAGCCTCAGTTGGTCTAGTCCAGGTTGGTCTAGTCCAAATGAGGCGGTCACCGCCGCGAGCCTTCCGCGGGGCGAGCTCCTCGCCAGTTCACCGGTTGCAATAGCACCGAAGGATCGAGCCTTGGCACATCGCACGCCGACCACCGTTCCCCCTCTCCACCGCGCCCCGGGCGAGGTTCCCTACCTCAGCGCCGACGGCGAGACCTATCTGGCGCAGACCCAGCTGCGCCACCTGCACAAGAACCGCCCGCTCAGAGTGCTCTCGCCGGAGGACTTCGCCTTCTGGCAGACGTACGGATACGTCGTGGTGAAGGAGGCGATACCGGCCGCCGCCGCACACGAACTCCTCGACTTCGCCTGGGAGTTCCAGGGCCTGGACCCGGCCCGCCCCGCCACCTGGTACGAGGAGCGGGAGTTCCGCAGCGACCTCGAACGGGACCTGCACGTATACGGCTTCGTCGAGGCCTACCACCACCAACTCCTGTGGAACAGCCGCCAGTCGCAGCGGGTCTACGACGCGTTCGTCGACGTGTGGGACTGCGAGGAGCTGTGGGTCACCCTCGACCGGCTCAACCTCAATCCGCCCAACATCAAGAGCCGCTCCCGGGGACTGATCGAACCCACGGAGCGCGGCTTCGACATCGCGCTGCACTGGGACGTCGACACCACGGCGAGCGTCCTGCCGCAGCGCGTCCAGGGCATCATCGCGCTGAACGACACGAGCCCCGAGACCGGCGGGTTCCAGTGCTGCCCCGAACTGTTCCGGCGCTTCGACCGGTGGGCCGCCCTGCAGCCGGCCGGCCGGGACCCCATCCGCCCTGCCGTCGACCGGACCGAAATGCCGGTCGTGCGCCCGGAGTTGGCCGCCGGTGACCTGCTGATCTTCAACGGGATGCTGGCGCACGGCGTGGCGCCGAACCTCTCCGGCACCCGGGTCCGGGCCGTCCAGTACCTGTCGATGATGCCGGCGCTGGAGACCCACGAGACGCTGCGCCGCTCCCGCGTCGACTCCTGGCGCACCCTGTCCACCCCCGACTGGAACCCGACGCTGGTCGGCGACCCGGTCCGCCCCGAATCGCTCCGCTACGGCCCCGCCGACCTCACCGACCTGGGCGCCAGGCTGCTCGGCAAGGAGTCCTGGAACGACCCCGCGCGTCCGGCGCGGGACGGGGCCGCCGAGGAGGTGCCGTGCGCCGCATCTGTCTGACACTGCCGACCAACAGACCCTGCGCGGACACCCTCCGGGCCCTCGGCGAGGAGGCCGCGTACGCGGTCACCGCCTTCGACGTCGAGGTGCGACTGCTCGTCCTGGACTCCTGCGACGCGACCGTGCGCGAGCGCCACCGCGACGTCCTGCGACACCTGCCCGCAGATCCCCGGATCACCGTCCACCACCTCGACGAGGAACAGCAGCGCGCCTTCCTGCGCCGCGCCGTCGACGCCGCCGACACCCCCAAGCCCGACCTCCTGCTCGACCTGATGCTCCCGGACGCCGTCTCGTACGGCGCCTGCACCAACCGGGCGTTCCTGATCGCGGCCGCGCTCGGCTGCACCTCCGTGCACCGCAGGGACTCGGACAGCCGCTACCAGAGCGTCGACGGCCGAACCGTCTTCCCCGTCCACCACGAACTGCGCACCCTCGGCCGCCGCGCCGCCGACGCCTCGGCCGCCGTCGACGAGACAGCCCTGGCGGGCGCGCACCGGGACAAGCGCGTGGCGATGGTGGGCGCCTCCTTCATCGGTGAACTCTCCGTGGACGTGGCCGAGATACAGGCCATCGACCCCGGCCTCTATGCCGACATCGTCGGCCTGTGGGCGCCCGGACACTGGTCGGCGCAGCAGCGCGCGGACCTCGCCGCCGAGTCGTTCCTCGGCGCAGGGACCGCCCCGTTCACCCACGACCGGTCGCTGCTCGCCCTCGTCGATCCGATGCGCGTCGACATGTGCAACATCGCCTTCCACGACGTGCACGAACGGGTACCGCTGCCGCCCGCCACCGACACGATCGGCAGCGACTACTTCCTCATTCACCTCGTCCACGACGCCACGCTGCCCGGGGTGCTGCACAACCGCGACATCGTCAACTTCCACACCGGCGAACGCCGTACGGGAGCCGGCTTCCTGGCCTACCAGACCCGCTTCGCCAAGTTCCTGCTGTCGATGCTGTACCTGCATTTCGTCTACGAGCGGATGGCCGCGGCGGGCGAGACGCTGCTGGACGCGCAGGGGCGGGTGCGTGCCGACGTCGTCGCCGGATTCGTCCGCGAGAGCACCGGGCTCGACCGGTCGCCGAACGTCCGCCGCCTCGACGTCCTCGATGCCTCGTACCGGCAACTCGGCGGCAGGTACGCGGAGCTGGCCGACCACCTCGCCGCTCGACGCGAGCGCCTGCTCGATGAGGCCCGGCGCGACATGGAGGACTTCGCGCTCCTGACGGAGGCCTGGGGCGCCCTCTTCGAAGCGGCCAGGACCACGCCCGTGCACGCGGGGGAGCAGCCCCGATGACCGCGGACGACCGGCTCGTGTACGACCTCGACGGGATCGGCGGGCGCTGCGACGAGCTGCGGCGCGAACTCCCCGGCGTCCGGGTGCGGTTCGCCCTCAAGGCCTGCCCCGTGGACGAGGTCCTCGGACATCTCGCCCGCCGGGGGATCGGCGTCGACGCGGCAAGCCCCCAGGAGATCACGCAGGCACTGCGGGCCGGTGTGCCCCTCGGCCGCATCCACTACGGAAACACCGTGAAGTCCGACCGGGCCATCGCACACGCCCACCGTCTCGGTGTGCGCGACTACGCCACGGACAGCGTCGAGGACGTCCGGGCCCTCGCGGCCCACGCGCCGCGATCCCGCGTCTTCTGCCGGCTCTCGACCACCGGCGACGGCGCGCTGTGGGGCCTGAGCGAGAAGTTCGGCTGCGCCCCCGAGGACGCGGCCGAGATCCTCCTCACCGCCCGGGAGGCGGGTCTCGTGCCCGCGGGCCTGTCCGTGCACGTCGGATCGCAGCAGATGACCACGGAGGCCTGGCAGGACGCGTTCGCCGACCTCGACCGGACCCTGACGGCCGTACGCCGCCGTGGTCTCGTCCTCGACCACGTCAACCTCGGCGGCGGCCTGCCCGCGCTCGGCTACGCCGACCGGCACGGCAACCCGCTCGACCCGCCACTGGACAAGATCTTCGCGGTGCTCCGCGACGGCATGCAGTACCTGAGGGACATGCACGGCGAACACCTCGCGTTCGTTGTCGAACCGGGCCGCCACCTCGTCGCCGACCACGGTGTGGTCCGCGCCCACGTGGTGCGCCTGACCCGCCGCCGCGACCGCGACGGCACGCCGCGGCACTGGCTGTACCTCAGCGTCGGACGGTTCAACGGCCTGTACGAGACCGACGCCGTGCAGTACCCGCTCGACTTCCCGGCCCACCCGGGCGCCGACCGGGACCGGGTCCTCGCCCGCGTGGCCGGCCCCACCTGCGACAGCGACGACGCGTTCCCCGGGCTGATCCGCGTACCGCGTGGCCTCGCGTCCGGCGACCCCGTCCGGGTGCTGTCCAGCGGCGCCTACGCGACCAGTTACATGACCCGCGGCTTCAACGGCTTCGCCCCGCTCCCGCACACCTGCGTGGGCGGGGAGCGCCCATGAGCGACGCCCCGCGCATCCGCGCGATCGCCGAACGCGACTGGCCCGCCATCGCCTCCCTCGAAGCCCGGGCGTACACCCGCCTCGGCCTGACGGAGGGGCCGGCCGCCCTGCGCGCCCGGCGGGACGCCTCGCCCGACACCTGCTTCGCCGCGCACGCGGGCCCCCAATTGGCGGGCTACGTCCTGGCGTTGCCCTACCCCCACGGCGCCTACCCGGACCTCGGGCGGACCCGGCGCGGCACCGCGCCGAGCCGCAACCTGCACCTCCACGACCTCGTGGTCGCACCGGAACTGCGCCGCAGGGGCCTCGCCCGCGCCCTGCTGCGCCACCTCCTCGCGGCGGCACGCTCCCGCGCGTACGACCGCGTCTCCCTGGTCTCCGTCGGCGGGACGCAGGCGTTCTGGTCGGCCCGCGGCTTCACCCCGCGGCCCGGCGTCGTCGCCCCGGGCGACTACGGCACGGACGCCGTCTACATGTCCCTGTCCCTCGAAACGACCCCCCTGCCCCGAGAATCACCGGAAACGAGTGGTGTGCGTGTCCCCTGTCCCTGACGGAGCCCCTGCCGTCCCCGATCCGTTCCGCCGCCATCAGTGGGCGATCGCCGCCCTGTTCTGCTCCCTCGGCTTCCAGTACGCCACCTGGGCCTCCCGCATCCCCGCGCTCAAGGACGACCTCGGACTCGGCGCGGCCGAGGTGGGCGTGCTGCTGATGGCCGCGGGGATCGGCGCGGTCGTGTCGTTCCCCCTGGTGGACCCGCTCATGCGGCGGCTCGGCTCGCGGCGGCTCGCCCTGCTGTCGGCGCTCGGTCTCGCCCTGCTGCTCCTCGCCCTGGCCGCGGCGCCGAACTACCCCCTCGCGCTCCTCGTCCTGGGGGCCGACGGCGTCCTCGTCGGCTGTCTGAACGTCGCCATGAACGCCCAGGGCGCCGCCTTGGAGGCCCGGTTCGAGCGGACCACCATGGCCCGCCTGCACGCCACGTTCAGCGGCGGCTCCCTGCTCGCGGCCCTGCTCGCCTCCCGAATGAACGCGATGACGTCGTCCGTCCCCGCGCACTTCGCCGTCGCCGCCGCGCTGCTCCTGCTGCTCGCCGCGTACGCCAGGACCGGGCTGCTCACCGAGGACGAACCCGCGTCGCAGCCCGCGCAGAAGAAGCGGCGCGGCAGGTGGGCCATGCCCCCGCGCGTGGTGCTGTGGATGTGCTGCGCCATGGCCTTCGGCACGGTCACCGAGGGGGCCATGAACGACTGGTCCACGCTCTACCTGCAGGAAGTCGCCGACGCCTCCCGGCAGTCGGCGCCGCTCGGCATCGCCGTGGTCTCCGGCATGATGGTGCTCGCCCGGCTCTTCGCCGACCGCTGGCGCGGCCGGTGGGGCGACGGCCGGATCGTCGTGTCAGGCAGCACGCTGGCCGCCGCGGGCCTGGCGCTCGCGCTGCTGAGCGGCAACGTCGGGGGAGCGCTCGTCGGCTTCGCGTGCGTGGGCCTCGGGATCGCGGCCGTCACCCCGTGCGTCTACGTCGCCGCGGCCCGGCAGGGCTCGGACGCGCTCGCGCTGGTGGCCGCCATGGGCACGACGGGCCTGCTCGCCGGACCGCCGCTCATCGGCTTCGTCGCGAACGCGAGCAGCCTGGTGTGGGGGTTCGGCGTCGTCGCGCTGGCGGCGGCGGTCGTCGCCCTGTGCGGGACGCGCATCAGTTGGACCCACGCCCCGGGCCCGCGCACGGACCGGGCCGAGCTCGCCGAGACGTGAGTCAGCTCAACTGCAGCCGCATCAGCGTCAGATCGAGCCAGCGCCCGAACTTCGTGCCGACCTCGCGCACCGTGCCCGCGTGCGCGAAGCCGTGCCGCTCGTGGAGCCGGATCGACGCCGCGTTGCCCGACTCGATCCCGGCGATCATGATGTGCAGCCCCGCCTCCCGGGCGGAGGTGATCAGCACGGCGAGCAGCGTGGAGCCGATGCCCCGGCCGTGGTGGCCCTCGGCCACGTACACCGAGTTCTCGACCGTGTGCCGGAAACCGGAGTAGTCCTTCCAGGGTCCGTAGACCCCGAAGCCGACGACCGTGCCGTCGTGCTCGGCCACGTACGCGCTGCCGCGCGCCAGGTGCGCGCCGAGCCAGGCCTCGCCCTCGGCACGGGACTGCGGCGTGTCGGTCCACAGCGCCGTCCCGTGCGCGATGGCGTGGTTGCGGATGGCGAGGACCGCGTCGAGGTCCTGCGAAAGTGCCGGGCGGACCGTCACCGCCCGCGGCCCCGTCTCGTATGGTGGATTCATGTCCAACATCGTAGACCCCCTGGTCGAGCGGATCGGTGCCCGGATCCGGGCCGAGCGGGACCGGCGCCGCTGGACGCTGTCCGAGCTGGCCGACGCCTCAGGGGTGTCGCGCGCGATGATCCACCGCATCGAGCGGGGCGAGAGCAATCCGACCGCCGTCGTCCTCGGCAAGCTGTCGGCGGCGTTCCGGCTGAGCGTCGCGACGCTGCTCGACCCCGAGGCGGGCGCGGAGAAGGTGCGGCGCGCCGACACGGCGCCGCAGTGGCTCGACCCGGAGACCGGGTACGTGCGACGGCAGCTCTCGGGCCCCGGGTTCCCGGCGGAGATGGCCGAGATCCGGCTGCCCGCCGGGGCCCGCGTGCCCTATCCGGCCGCCGCGTTCGCGTTCCACCGGCAGATCATCTGGGTCGTCGACGGGCACCTCACCTTCCACGAGGGCGACGCGGTGCACGAACTGGAGGCGGGCGACACCGTCGAACTGGGTGACCCCGCGCCGTGCGTCTTCGTCAACTCCTCGGACCGGGAGTGCCGTTACGCCGTCGTCCTGGTGCGGGGCGAGGCGCCGTGAACCTGCCCCGCGGCAGCGTCGGGCTGCTTGCCTGCACGGCCGGGATCGCCCTCGCCAACAACTACGCCGTCCAGCCCGCCCTCGGCGACGTCGCCCGCGACACCGGCACCTCGGCCGCAGCCGTCGGCCTCGTCACCACCGCCGCGCTCACCGGCTGCATCGCGGGCTTCGCCTTCCTGCTGCCGCTCGCCGACCGGACGGCACCCCGCCGCCTCGTCACCGGTCAGCTCGCCCTGCTCGCCGCCGGACTGGTGCTGGCGGCGCTCGCGGGCGGCCT
>NZ_JAAGMG010000391.1 GCF_010548525.1 Streptomyces sp. SID14478 | reverse complement strand
AGCGGGCCGCGCGTCACCGGCACCGATCCGGCGGTGTGCCAGGCGGCCTGGACGTCCCGGCGGCCGGGGTCGCGCAGGGCCGTCTCCAGGTAGCGGACGTCGGGGCCGGTCAACCGCTCGCCGACGACCCGCAGTTCGGGCTCGGCCTGGACCGCGAGGTCGAGGCGGACGGGCCCGGCCGGGCCCTCGACGGTGCAGCCGATGCGGAAGCCGCGGCGCTGCTGGCCGTCGGGCCTGGCGCGTTCGGGGACGTACGCCCCCGGGTCGGGGAACACTTCCGGCAGGCTCGCTCCGCCGCCGAGCCGGGCGAGGGCCTCAAGTGCCCGCAGCACGCTGGTCTTTCCGCTGCCGCTCGGTCCGCTCAGCACGGTGAGCGGGCCGAGCGGGAGGGTGAGGCCGCGGTGCCTGCCGAAGGCGGAGAGTCGCAGTTCGGTCAGGTGCGGGCGGTCCGGGGACGCGCCCGGCGGTAACGGGGACGGGCCCCGCTGGAGCACGGTCATGCGGTGAACGTAGGCGGAACGCCCCCGCAGAACCGTTCATCCCCGGGGACCTTCCTACGATCGGGGGACTATGCCTTGCGGGCTTGCCATCGGCCGGGGTCCGGTCACGAGAGCGCGCCGGCCCCCGCCACGAGGCCCTGGACCTCGGTCCCGGGCGGGGCCAGCAGGAAGACGTTGCGGTCGACGCGGTGCATGCCGCAGCCGAGGCCGAGGACCACGCCGCTGCTGAAGTCCAGGACGCGCTTGGCCACTTCGGTCTCGGCGCCGGTCAGGTCGAGCAGGACCGGGATCCCTGACATGACCGTCTCGGCGACCTCGCGGGCGTCGCCGAAGACGTTGACCCGCAGGACGACGAAGCGGCGGCGCGGCTCCGTCTCCCGTTCCGGCATCGCCCGATGGTCGACCGCCGACGGCCACTCGTTGCGGCTGCGCAGCGGTACGACCTGGGCGAGCCCTTCCCACTGTTCATCGGTGACGTCGTGGCCGTTCACTGCCCCCACCCCGTCCGGGCTCGCACTGTTGTCTGCACCGGCCAATTCTTACGCCATGTCACCCGTTCAGCCCAACACCGACACGGACGGGAGTCTCATGCGGCCAGGGCCACGGCCTCCACCGCGGGGACCCGGACACCGCGTCGGGCGGTGGCCAGGCTGGTGACCAGGGTGGCCGCGGCGGCTATGGCCACCACCGCGATCCAGATGCCGAGGCCCTGCTCGGGCAGCAGTCCGTCGGTGCGTACGACGGTGAACGGGAGGATGCCGGCGAGTGCCGAGAGTGTGCCGAAGAACACTCCCGTGACGGTCAGGACGACGCCTTCCACCGCGACAGTTCCCAGGACCTGGGCGGGGGTCGCGCCGGCGAGTCGCTGCTGCCCGAACTCCCGTACGCGGTAGGCCGTGGCGGCGTACAGGGAGTTGATCAGCATGATGCAGGCGAAGACGACGATGACGCCGACGACCGTGAGGTTGAGCGTTTCGAGGTTCTTGTCATCTATTGACTTGGTCAACCCGGATGCCTTGATCGCGTCGTTCTCGATGGCCTGCATGTACAGCGTCGCGGTGGCCATGCCGGTGAAGAGGATCAACGGCATGAGGACGCCGGAGAGTTCGGCCGCACGGCGGCGCATGTTCCGAACGGTCAAGTAGCCGCTCACGCCGGTGAGTGCCGCCAGGAGGGGCTCGACGCGGCCGAGGACCGTGCGCAGCAGCCTCGTCGAGACCAGGGCGAAGCCGACGGAGAGCATGATGGCGCCGTAGGCGGGCGCCGCCATCAGGGCCGCGTCGGTGGGCTTCATGGCGAAGGTGCTGCACACGGCGAGCGCGCCGACGACGACGGCCGCCCAGGAAGCGAACTGCCTTGTCCTACTCGTCCGTTGCCGTACGCCCGCCGCTGCCTTCGTCGCGCGGCGCACGGCGAGGAAGGCCGCTCCGGCCGCCGCGAGGAACGTGACGGCGACGCCCGACATGAGGGCGATCGGGCCGAAGGAGTACGAGACGGAATCGGCGACCTGGCCGCTGTCCTTGAAGACGTCGAGCAGGATGTGTCCGCCGAGCACGGCGGGGCCGATCGCGAGGAGCGCGCCCACGAGCGCGACGGCCACGGACTCGCCGACGACCATGCGCTTGATCTGGGCGGGCGTCGCTCCTGTGGTGCGCAACAGGTTGATCTCTTCCGTACGTTGACGGACGTTGACCGTCAACGTGGACGCGATCGCGAAGAAGACCAGGAGCGTGCCGTAGCCGCCGACGACGCTCGCCGCGGTGGTGAGCGACTCCGAGCTGACCTTGTCGACACCGCGCGCACCCGCGGTGTCGTGCATCGAGTTGAACGTCATGATGATGGCCGCGCCGAGGAACGCGGACAGGAGGGTCGCGAGGAAGCGGCCGGGACGCTGCCGTACGGAGCGCGCTGCGAGTCCGAGCATCGTGAACATGGTTCACACCCCACTCATGGTCGTCGTGAACGTGCCGTTGATGTCGTCGCCGAGGTGCGCGAGGCGTTCGGCGATCTGGTCGACGGTCGGGGCCGCCATCTGCCCGGCGAGCCGGCCGTCGGCGAGGAACTGCACGGTGTCCGCGTAGGACGCCGCGACCGGGTCGTGCGTCACCATCACCACGGTCCTGCCGTGCAGCCGCACCGCCTCCTGGAGCAGCCGCAGCACGTCGCGGGCGCTCCGGGTGTCGAGGGCGCCGGTCGGCTCGTCCGCGAAGATCACGGACGGTTCGGCGACCAGGGCGCGGGCGATCGCCACGCGCTGGCGCTGGCCGCCGGAAAGCTGGTCGGGGGTGTGTCCGAGCCGGTCGCCGAGCCCGACGTCGCCGAGGATCTGCTCGACGCGCGCCCGGTTCACGCGACGCCCGGCGAGCCGCAGCGGCAGCACGGTGTTCTGGGCGACGGTGAGCGTGGGCAGCAGGTTGTACTGCTGGAAGACGAAGCCGATGCGGGTGCGCCGGAACCGGGTGAGCGCGGCCTCGCCGCGGGCCGGCCCCGGGCCGCCGGTCATCTCCTCGCCGTCGACCACGACGAGCCCGCTGTCGGGGCGGTCGAGGCCGGCGGCGCAGTGCAGCAGCGTCGACTTGCCGGAGCCGGACGGGCCCATCACGGCCGTGAAACTGCCGGTGGGCAGGCTGAGGGTGACGTCGTCGAGCGCCGTGACCTGTGTGCCGCCCGCCGCACCCGTGCCGTCGTCCGTCGCGCCGTACGTCTTGGTGACCCGCACGAGGCGCAGCGCCTCGGCGCGGCCGGCGTCGGAGACCTGACCGTGCTGCCCGTACTGTCCGTGGTTCTTCTTGTGGTGTCGCATGTCCGCCGATCCCCTCGTCCGGCGCCCTGTGCGCCTCTCCTAAGACGCTAGGGACAGCGCGGGCGCCGGGCATTGGGCGTACGGCCCGAACCGGGGGTGTCGCTAAGTACACCCGCCCTAGGGGTGACCGCCCGAGCGGGCGAGCCAGCGGCCCTCGTGGCGTGTGACCTCGATGGGGCGGCCGAAGCAGGCCGTCATGCGCTCGGCGTTGAGGACCTCGTCGACGTGGCCGCGGGCGAGGACGCGGCCCTCGCGCAGGAGCAGGGCGTGGCTGATCGCCGGGGAGAGCTCCTCCAGGTGGTGGGTGACGGTGACCGTCGCCAACTCCGGTCGGTTCACTGCCAGTTGGCGCATCGTGTCGATGAGGTCCTCGCGCGAGGGCAGGTCGAGCGCGTTGAACGGCTCGTCGAGCAGGAGCAGCGACGGGTTCGCCATGAGGGCGCGGGCGATGAGGATGCGGGCGCGCTGGCCGCCCGAGCAGACGCCGTACTCGCGGTCGGCGAGGTCCTTGATCTGGAGTTCGGCGAGCAGCTCGTGGGCGCGCTCGCGCACGTCGCTGTCGTACGACTTCCACAGCGGCTGGACCGTGCCGGTGTGGCCGGTCAGCACGACGGTGTGCCCGGGGAGGTCCTGCGGGACGCGCTGGGAGGTGGAGACGTGGCCGATGTGGGCGCGCAGCTCGCGCACGTCGACGCTGCCGAGGCGGTGGCCGAGGACCTCGACGGTGCCGGTGGTGGGGAAGGTGGTGGCGCCGACGAGGCGCAGGATGCTGGTCTTGCCGGCGCCGTTGGGGCCGAGCAGCGCCCAGTGCTCGCCGGAGCGCACGCTCCAGTCGATGCCGTCGAGGATGACCTGGCCGGTGGTGTAGCGGCGCATGCTCGCGCCGTCGAGTGCGGCGACGATCCGTCCGCCGCCACCGGTTCCGTTGTCGTCCATGGGTGCCTCCCGCTCCGTCGCGTGTCGGACGGAGAGTAGCTGTAAGCAGCACATATCGGCCGGGGCGTCCGAGTCCTGGAACGGGGGCGGGATCGCGGTCGGCCCGAGGGCGGGACCGGCGAGTCGTACGGCGGGGTCCACCGGTCGGTGGACCCCGGGTTCCACCGGCCGCTGCTGCCGCGGGCACCATCCCCGCGAGCAGCATGGACGTCATGACCAACTACCCCGTACGTATGGCTCGTTGGAGCGCGGGACATCCGTGGCGCGCGATCGCCGGATGGTTCCTGTTCGTCGTCCTGTGCCTCGGCGCCGGTATCGCCGTCGGCTCGCACCCGGCCACGTCGGCGGACTTCGGTGTCGGCGAGGCCGGGCGCGGTGAGGCGATCGCCCGGGAGGGCGGGCTCGCCCAGCGGCCCGTCGAGCGGGTGCTGATCGAGCACCGAGGCGGCACCGCGCGGCTGGACCGGACCGAGGGCGGCGCGCTCGCCCGCGACGTCACGGAGCGGATGCGGAAGCTGCCCGAGGTGCGCTCCGTGGCCGCGCCCGTGTGGTCGAAGGACGGCCGCGCCGTGCGCGTCGACGTGACCATGAAGGGCGCCGAGCTCGACGGCAAGAAGCACGTCGACCCGCTGCGCGCGCAGACCGCCGCGGTGCAGAAGGCGCATCCGGGGCTGCGGGTGGAGGAGACGGGCGGGCCGTCCATCAGCCAGGGCGTCGACAAACTGCGCGGCAGCGATCTGTCGCGCACGGAGATGATCGCGCTGCCGATCACCCTGCTGACGCTGCTGTTCGTCTTCCGGTCCGTGGCGATGGCGACGGTGCCGCTGCTGCTCGCCCTGACGTCGATCGCGGCGTCCATCGGCCTGTCGATGCTGGCCTCGCACGTCTTTCCCGACGCGGGCGTCGGCACCAACGTCATCCTGCTGATCGGCCTCGCCGTCGGCGTCGACTACACGCTGTTCTACCTGAAACGGGAACGGGAGGAACGGGCCCGCGCCCAGGGCAGGTTGAGCCCGCAGGCGCTGGTGGAGCTGGCCGCCGTCACCTCGGGCCGGGCCGTGGTGCTGTCCGGGTTCGCGGTCGCCGTCTCCAGCGCGACGCTCTATCTCGCCGACGACGTGATCTTCTCGTCGATCGCGACCGCGGCGATCGTGGTCACCCTGGTGGCCGTGGTCAGCTCGCTCACCGTGCTGCCCGCCCTGCTCGCCGGGATCGGGGCGCGGGCCGAGCGCAGGGCGGCCCGCAAGAACCGCGTCAGTCCCGCGGCCGAGCCCGTGCGCCACCACGCCCTGCTGCGCCTCACCGCCCGCCACCCCGCCGCCGTGCTGACCGTCGCCGTCGTGGCGCTGCTCGCCCTGGCCGCACCCCTGCTCGGCATGAAGCTGACGGACATGGGCCGCGAGACGCACTCCCGGCAGACCCAGGGCATGCCCGCCTTCGACCGGCTCAACGCAGCGTTCCCCGAGGTCAAGGCCTCGCACCAGGTCCTCGTCCGGGCCGATGCGGGCCGTGCCGACGAGGTGGCGGGCGCGCTGCGCTCGCTCGCCGCGCAGGCGCAGGGCGACCCGGGCACGAACGGCACGTACACCCTGCGCACCTCCCCCGACCGCCGCGTCACCTCGCTCGACCTGCCCGTGCCCCACTACGTGAGCGCGAAGCCGGCGCTGGACTCCCTGGAGCGGCTGCGGGAGCGCTATCTCCCGGACACGGTCGGCACGTTGGACGGCCGCGTCGACTCCGCGGTGACCGGTGACGTGGCCCGCTACGCCGACTATCCCGAGCACCAGAAGCGGAAGCTGCCGCTGATCATCGGGGCGCTGCTGCTCGTCACGTTCGCGATGACCGTGTGGGCGTTCCGTTCGGTGGTCCTCGGCGTGGTCGGCGTCGTGCTCAACCTCCTGTCCGCGGCGGCCTCGCTCGGCGTGCTGACCTTCGTCTTCCAGGGCAGCCGGGCCGAGGGCCTGCTCGACTACCACTCGACGGGGACGATCGGTTCGCGGGTGCCGCTGTTCCTCTTCGTGATCCTTTTCGGCCTGTCGATGGACTACCAGGTGTTCGTGATCAGCCGGATCCGGGAGGGCGTGCTGCGCGGGGTGCCGACGCGGCAGGCGGTGCTCGACGGTGTGGGCAGCTCGGCGGGGGTGGTGACCAGCGCGGCGTTCGTGATGGTGACGGTGTTCGCGAGCTTCGTGTCGCTGCACTTCATCGAGATGAAGCAGATCGGCTTCAGCCTGGCGGTGGCGGTCCTGCTCGACGCCTTCGTCATCCGGGTGTTGATCCTGCCCGCGCTCATGTTGCTGCTGGGCGAGCGCAGTTGGTGGCCCGCGCGCCGCAACGGGCCGCGGCGGGCGGGAAACCCGGCGGACCGGATCATGGCGAACGTAGGCTGATCCGATGTTGCATCGACCGCAGCACGGCGACCCGTTCTGGATCTGGCTCCTGCACTCCTGGGACCTGTTCTCGTGGGCGATCATCGGCCTGGTGGCGCTGATCACGGCCCTGGGGGACGCCCCGGCCGGGCAGCGGTACGGGTCGCTGGCACTGCTGGTCGTGCTCGGCGGGTGCAACCTCGCGGTCCGTCGCTGGGGCCGGCGCGGCCCGCTCCCCGGTTACGTCTACCTCGGCCTGCTGATCGCCGCCCTGGGCGAACTCGCTTATCTGCGCGACGGTTTCGGCGTGTTCTACACCGTGGCCCTCACCCAGTTCGTGGTGTACGCGGACAGTCGGCGGGGCGCGCTGGTGAGCAGCGCCCTGGGGGGCGCCGCCATCACCCTGGGCGGCGCGCTGCGGCAGGGCTGGGGCATGGACGCGCTGGCCCGGAACACCCTTTCGACCCTCGCCGTGTTCGTGGTGGGCGCGCTGATCACGAGCCTGACACCGCGGGCGCTGGAGCTGCGCGACGAACGGGCGCGCCTGCGCTCGCAACTGGCGGACACACAGGCCGAGTTGGTGGAGGCGCACCGCCGCCAGGGCGCGGCGGACGAGCGGGAGCGCATCGCCCGGGAGATCCACGACACGCTCGCCCAGGGCTTCGCCTCGATCATCGTGCTCGCGGAGGCGGCGCGGGCCGGGATCGTCTCCCAACCCACTCGCTCCGCGCAGCAGTTGACGTCCATCGAGCAGACCGCGCGGGAGAACCTCGCGGAGGCGCGCGCCCTGGTCGGGGCGGTGCCGCCGCCGGGCGGCGGGGTGCAGGGGTCGGTGGCGCAGACGCTGCACCGCACGCTGGACCGGTTCACCGAGGACACCGGCATAGCGGTGGAGGCCGACCTGGCGGACGTCGACTGCGACCAGCAGACCCGGATCGCGCTGCTGCGCTGCACCCAGGAGTCCCTGGCCAACGTGCGCAAGCACGCCGGGGCGACGACGGTGGTCGTGGTCCTGGACCGGGGGCCGGGCTCGATCGACCTGGAGATCACCGACGACGGCCAGGGCTTCGACGTGGCCGCCGCCCGCGGCTTCGGCCTCGACGGCATGCGCAGGCGCCTCGCCGAACTCGGCGGCGAACTGACCGTGACCAGCTCTCTCGGCGACGGCACGCGACTCCTCGCGGCCCTGCCGATCGACTTCCCCCTGGAGGGAACATGACCGACACCGCCTTGCGCGTCGTCGTGGTCGACGACCACACGGTGATGCGCGCCGGGGTCGTCGCGCTGCTCGCCCCCGAGACCGGCATCGAGGTGGTCGGGGAGGCCGATGACGGGCGCGCGGGTGTCGCGCTCGTCGAGGAACTCACCCCCGACGTGGCCCTGTTGGACCTGCGCATGCCGAATCTCGACGGGGTCGCGGCGACCCAGCTGATCGTCGCGGGCGCGAGCGGCACCCGCGTGCTGATCCTGACGACGTACGACACGGACACCGAGATCGAGCGGGCGGTGGAGGCCGGCGCGATCGGCTATCTCCTCAAGGACACCTCGCGCGAGCAGCTCGTCGACGCGATCCGTTCGGCGGCCCGCGGCGAGACGGTGCTCGCCCCGCGCGTCGCGCAGAAGCTCGTGGCGAAGATGCGCCGTCCGGTCCAGGCCGCGCTCACCTCGCGCGAGGTGGACGTCCTGAAGGCAGTGGCCGACGGACTGTCCAACGCCGACATCGGCAAGCGTCTGGTGATCGGCGAGGCGACGGTGAAGACCCACCTGCTGCGGGTCTTCGCGAAGCTGGACGTCAGCGACCGGACGCGCGCGGTCGTCGTGGCGATGGAGCGCGGACTGCTGTAGCGCATGCAGCGCACGGGTACGGGAGCTTCTGTAGCGCACGGATACGGAAGGCGGGATCACACGCGCACGGAAGGCGGGATCTCGCGTACGGGGAACAGCCTCGTGCACGACCGTTGACACCTTCAGAGATCAAGTGATCTATTCACTTTATGAGTTACACCGATCAGCCCTCCCTGTCCGAACGCCTGGCGGACGACATCGTCGAGATCATCCGCACCGAGCGGCTCTCCCCCGGTGACGCCCTGGCCTCCTCGCGCGAGCTGGCCAAGCGCTTCGAGGTGACGACGCCGACCGTGCGGGAGGCGCTGCGCCGCCTGGAGGCGACGCAGGTCGTGGAGTTCCGGCACGGCTCGGGCACGTACGTGGGGCCCGGCATCGAGCGGCGGCTGCTCGCCAATCCGCACCAGCCGCGCAGCACCCGGCAGTCCGTGCTCGAACTCGTCGAGGCCCGCCTCGTCGTCGAGCCGGCCGTCGCGGCGGAGGCGGCGCGGATCCGGCTGCCGCAGGCGATGCAGCAATTGGAGTACGCGGCGGCCAACGCGCTGTTCCCGCCGGAGGAGTCGCTGCGCCGCTCCGTGCACTTCCACGTCGCGCTCGCCACGGCCAGCGGGAACGCGCTGCTGAAGGAGACCGTCGAGGCGCTGCTCCAGGTGCGCGCCCGTGACCAGGTCGAGATCCGGCACCGCTACAACGACCGGGAGCGCGACCACGCCGAACACCTGCTGATCCTCGAAGCGGTGCGGCGCGGCGACGCGGCCGCCGCCGAGGAGATCACCCGGGACCACCTCGGCGCGATCCGCGACGCCGTCCTGTCGGCCGACTTCCCGGGCGGCGGTGAGCAGGCATGAACGCCCACCACCCTTTGCGGCTCGCCGAGTTGACGACCGAGGAGGCCGCTGAAGCGGTCACCCGGGCGCCCGTCGTGATCATTCCGGCCGGGGCGTACGAACAGCACGGGCCCGGCCTGCCGATCGCCACGGACACCGTCCGCGCCGAGCGGATCGCGGAGCTGGTCGCCGCGCGGCTCGCGGGGCGCGTGGTGCTCGGGCCGCCGCTGCCCGTCGGGGTGTCGCCGCACCACATGGCGTTCGCCGGGACGGTGACCCTGACGACGTCGACGTTCGCGGCCGTCGTGCGCGAGTACGTGGCGAGCCTGCGCCGGCACGGCTGGCTCCGCTTCCTGGTGCTGACCGGGCACGGCGGGAACAACGCGGCGCTGACCACGGTCGCTCAGGACCTGCTCGTCGCCGACCCGGAGGTGCGCTTCGCCTGGTCGCCGGTGACCACGCTCGCCTCCGGCGTCGTCGCGGGGATGGGCGTGAGCGAGGTGCACGGCCACAGCGGGGAGGCCGAGACGGCCCAGATGCTGGCCCTGGCACCGGAGTTGGTGCACACGCAGCGCCTGACTCCGGGAACGACCTCCCTCGACGAACTGAAGCCCGCGGCCCGCCTCGCCCGTACGTTCTCCCAGCCCTCCCTGACCCTGCCGTACGACGAGCTGAGCGCGAACGGCGTCCTCGGGGACCCGACCTCCGTGACGGCGGACGACGGGCGGGCCATCGTGGACGCCGTCGTCACGCGCGTGTGCGCGTTCGTCGAGGAATGGCTCGACGCCTAGGACGCGGCCCCCGACACCCCCTCAACCGCACCACCCCTGCATCAAACAACCCCTCCGAGGAGTCGTACATGAAGGGTCTACTTTGGCGTGCCTGCGTGCTGGCCGCCGCGCTCGTCGCCGTGCCGCTCGCCCCGTCCTACGCCGCCGACGACGAGCCCGCCTCGCCAGGGTGCGGGAGCGCCGCTCCCCAGGAGCCCGGCACCAGCGTCCTGCACACGCTCACCAGCGGCGGCCGGGAGCGGACGTACCAGCTCCACCTCCCCGACGGCTACGACGCGAGCCGGAGCTGGCCGCTGATCGTCGCCTATCACGGGCGCGGCAACACGGGCGCCGGGACCGAGGCGTTCTCGCGGCTGTCGACGCTGCCCGCAGTGGTCGCGTACCCGAACGGCGTCGTCGGGACCGGCGACGGCGACCGGCAGGCGTGGCAGGGGGCGCCGTACGCGGCGGCCGGGGTCGACGACGTGCGGTTCACCGAGGACCTGCTCGACGGCCTGGAGGACCGCCTCTGCGTCGACCAGGGGCGGGTGTACGCCACCGGCAAGTCCAACGGGGCAGGATTCACCGGGCTGTTGGCGTGCCGGATGGCCGACCGGTTCGCGGCCGTCGCCCCGGTCGCCGGAGCCTTCTACCCGGCCACGGGCGAGAACTGCGAGCCCTCGCGGCCCGTCCCGGTGCTCGACTTCCACGGCACCGGCGACGCCACCATCCCGTACGGCGGCGACGAGGACCGCGGCCTGCCGTCCCTGCAGAAGTGGGTCGGCGACTGGGCGGAGCGCGACCACTGCACCACGCGGCTGCCCGACGAGGTGACCGAACCCGACATCACCACGCAGCGGTGGACCGGCTGCGCGGACGGCGCCGAGGTCACCCACGTCGCCGTGACCGACGGCGGGCACACCTGGCCCGGCGCCGACGGATACAGCGGCGGCGGCTACACCACGCAGACGATCCAGGCCCACGCCGTGATGTGGGACTTCTTCCAGAACCACCAACTGCCCCGTAACTGACCGCTGGTTGGAGCCGCCGACATGTCCGCTCAGAAACAAGCGCCACCGCTCGACGAGGCGCCGAGACTTCCCCGCGTCATCCGCGTCCTGGCCGTCGTCGAGCGCGCGGGCAACGCCCTGCCGCACCCCTTCTGGCTGTTCTGGATCCTGTCGGCGGTGCTCGCCGTCGTCAGCGCCGTGCTCGCCGGGTTCAACGTGTCCGTCGTGTCGCCCGCCGACGGCAAGACGGTCACCGTGCAGAACCTGCTCAGCGGCGACGGGCTCGCCATGGCGGTGTCGACGATGGTGTCGAACTTCGCCGAGTTCCCGCCGATGGCGACGATCGTGGTCGTCATCATGGGCGTCGCCGTGGCCGAGCGCAGCGGGTTCCTGGCCGCCGCGATGAAGGTCGGCGTGGCCCGGGTGCCCGCGGCGTGGGTGGTGTTCGCCGTCGCGTTCGCCGGGACGGTCGCGCACGTGGCGTCGGCCGCCGCGTACATCATCCTGGTGCCGCTCGGCGGGCTCGCCTTCCGGGCCGTCGGGCGCTCCCCGATCCTCGGCATCGTCGTGGCGTACACGTCGATCGCGTCCGGCTACGACGCGAGCCCGATCCCGACGCCGAACGACGCGATCTTCGCGGGGATCACCACGGCGGCCGCGAAGATCGCGGGCGGCGACGACGCGTACGTGTCCCCGCTGTCCAACTGGTTCTTCAACATCGTCTCCTCCCTGCTGCTGGCCGCGGTCATCACGCTCGTCACGCGCTACGTGCTGGCCCGGCGCCCCGACCTCGACGCCGATCCGGACGCCGACGTCGAGGACCTCGGCACCCTCCACCTGAGCGAGCGGGAACGGTCCGCGCTGCGCGCCGCGCTGCTCACGCTCGGCGCCGGCCTGGTACTGGTCGTGGCGGCGCTGCTGCCCACGTCGTCGCCGCTGCGCGGGGACGGCGGCAGCATCGTCGACTCGCCGTTCCTGGACGGCATCGCGGCCGTGGTCGCCTGTCTCTTCGCGGTCACCGGCATCGTGTACGGCCTGCGCTCGGGGTCGATCGGCCGGGCCGGGGACGTGCCGAAGCTGATGGCCGACGGCGTCCGTCAGATGGCGCCGGTGCTCGTCCTCTTCTTCGCCATCGCCCAGTTCCTCGCCTACTTCGACTGGACGCACATCGGCGACGTGCTGTCGGTGCGGGCCGCGGAGGCGCTGCGGCACAGCGGGATGCCGATCGTCGTGGTCTTCCTGCTGATCCTGGTGCTGCTGACGCTCGTCAACGTCATGGTGACCAGCGGCTCCGCGATGTGGGCGCTGGCCGCGCCCGTGCTCGTACCGATGCTGATGCTGGTGCACGTCCCCGCGGAGACGACGCAGGCGCTGTTCCGCATCGCCGACTCCGGGTCGACGGCGATCACGCCGATGAGCCCGTACTTCGTGATGGCGCTCGGTTTCCTGCAGCGTTACCGCAAGGACGCGGGTCTCGGCACGCTCGCCTCGTACACCCTGCCGCTCGCGGTCGCCATGACGGTGGCGTGGACGCTGCTGTTCCTGGCGTGGTGGGCACTGGGGATTCCGCTCGGGCCGGGGGCGGCGGTCCGCTAGCGGCACGGGCACCGCGGGCGTCTCCTCTCAGCGCCCGGGGTTCTCGAAGCGGTAGCCCATGCCGGGCTCGGTGATCAGGTAGCGCGGGTGGGAGGGATCTCCTTCGAGTTTCCGTCGTAACTGGGCCATGTAGACGCGCAGATAGTTCGTCTTGGTGCTCTGCGAGGCTCCCCAGACCTCCTTGAGCAGCCGCTGCTGGCTGATCAGGCGGCCGGGATGGCAGACCAGGATCTCCAGCAGGTGCCATTCGGTGGGCGTCAGGCGCACGTCGCGTCCGTCGCGCACGGCCTTCTTCGCCACCAGGTCGACGGTGAAGCCGTCCGTGGTGACGACGCCGGTGTCGGGGGCCGCGGGCACCGCCGCGGTGCGCCGCACCGCCGCCCGCAGCCGGGCGAGGAGCTCGTCCATGCTGAACGGCTTGGTCACGTAGTCGTCGGCGCCCGCGTCGAGCGCGGCGACCTTCTCCGCGGAGGCGCGACGTGCCGAGAGCACCATGATCGGTACGCGGGTCCAGCCGCGCAGTGCCCTGATCACGTCGACGCCGTCCATGTCGGGCAGGCCCAGGTCCAGGACGACGACGTCCGGCTGCCGCGCGGCGGCCAGACGGAGCGCGGTGGCTCCGTCCGGCGCCGCGTCGACACCGAACTTGCGTGCCTGCATGTTGATGACCAGGGCCCGGACGAGCTGGGGGTCGTCCTCCACCACCAGTACGCGGGTCATCAGCTCGTGGTGGTCAACTGCTTGAGCGCCACGTTGAGTTCGAGGACGTTGACCCGGGGCTCGCCCATGAAGCCGAGGATCCGGCTGGAGGTGTGGTCGTCGACGAGCCGGTCGACCCGGGCGACGGAGAGGTGGTTGTGCTCCGCGACCCGGTGGACCTGCAGTTCGGCGTAGGCCGGGGAGATGTCCGGGTCGAGGCCCGAGCCGGAGGAGGTGACGGCGTCGGCCGGGATGTCCGAGGGCTTCACCCGGTACGTGGCCGTGGAGTTGTCCTTGATGACGGCGTCCCGGGCCGCCTTCACCTGCTTGACCAGTTCGGGGTTGTCGCCCGCGAGGTTGGTGGCGCCGGACAGGATCAGCTTGTACTGCGTGTTGACGCTGTTGGTGCCGAGGCCGTTCTGCGGGCGGCCCTGGAACCACTTCGGGTCCGCCTTGCCGTCCTTGGTGGTGTAGCTCTGTCCGATCAGGGAGGACCCGACGACCTTGCCCTGCGACGTGATCTCCGAGCCGTTGGCCTTGTCGTGGAAGGCGACCTGGGCGACACCGGTGACCGCGAGCGGGTAGAGCACGCCGCACACGACGGTGAGGACGATCAGGGCCCGCAGGCCCGCCCACAGCAACCGGGTCGTGTTTCCTACCGAGTTGTTCATGACGATCAGCCGATTCCGGGGATGAGGGAGATGAGCAGGTCGATGAGCTTGATGCCGATGAAGGGGGCGACCAGACCGCCGAGGCCGTAGATCCCGAGGTTGCGGCGCAGCAGCCGGTCGGCGCTCACCGGCCGGTACTGGACGCCCTTCAGGGCGAGCGGGACCAGCGCGATGATGATGATCGCGTTGAAGATGACCGCGGAGAGGATCGCGGAGTTCGGCGAGGACAGGTCCATGATGTTGAGCTTGTCCAGGCCCGGGTAGACCGCCGCGAACAGCGCCGGGATGATCGCGAAGTACTTCGCGACGTCGTTGGCGATGGAGAACGTCGTCAACGCGCCCCGGGTGATGAGGAGTTGCTTGCCGATCTCGACGATCTCGATGAGCTTGGTCGGGTTCGAGTCGAGGTCGACCATGTTGCCGGCTTCCTTGGCCGCCGACGTACCGGTGTTCATGGCCACGCCGACGTCGGCCTGGGCGAGTGCGGGCGCGTCGTTCGTCCCGTCGCCGGTCATCGCGACGAGCTTGCCGCCGGCCTGCTCCCGCTTGATGAGGGCCATCTTGTCCTCGGGAGTGGCCTCCGCGAGGAAGTCGTCGACGCCCGCCTCGTCGGCGATCGCCTTGGCCGTCAGCGGGTTGTCCCCGGTGATCATGACGGTCTTGATGCCCATGCGGCGCAGCTCGTCGAACCGCTCGCGCATGCCGTCCTTGACGACGTCCTTGAGGTGGATGACGCCGAGGACGCGGGCGCCCTTGTCGTCCTCGACGGCCGTGAGCAGCGGGGTGCCGCCGGCCTGGGAGATCGTGCCGGCGAGAACCTCGGCGTCGGGGGCGACCCGGCCGCCCCGCTCCGTGACCCAGGCGATGACCGAGCCGGCCGCGCCCTTGCGGATCTTGCGCCCGTCGACGTCCACACCGGACATCCGGGTCTGGGCGGTGAACTCGATCCACTCCGCCCCGGCCAGCTCGCCCTGCAGGCGCTCCCTGAGCCCGTACTTCTCCTTGGCGAGGACCACGATCGAGCGGCCCTCGGGCGTCTCGTCGGACAGCGACGACAGCTGCGCGGCGTCGGCGAGCTCCGCCTCCGCGGTGCCCTTGACCGGCACGAACTCGGCGGCCTGGCGGTTGCCGAGGGTGATGGTGCCGGTCTTGTCGAGGAGCAGGGTCGACACGTCGCCCGCGGCCTCGACCGCCCTGCCGGACATGGCGAGGACGTTGCGCTGCACCAGACGGTCCATGCCGGCGATGCCGATCGCGGAGAGCAGGGCACCGATGGTGGTCGGGATCAGGCAGACCAGCAGGGCCACCAGGACGACCATGCTGAGGTTCTTGCCCGCGTAGTTCGCGAACGGCGGCAGCGTGGCGACCGCCAGCAGGAAGACGATGGTCAGCGACGCGAGCAGGATGTTGAGGGCGATCTCGTTCGGCGTCTTCTGCCGGGCCGCGCCCTCGACCAGGCTGATCATGCGGTCGATGAACGTCTCGCCGGGCTTCGTCGTGATCTTGATGACGATCCGGTCGGAGAGCACCTTCGTGCCGCCGGTGACGGCCGAACGGTCGCCGCCGGACTCCCGGATGACGGGAGCGGACTCGCCGGTGATCGCGGACTCGTCGACGGAGGCCACGCCCTCGACGACGTCACCGTCGCCGGGGATGATGTCGCCCGCCTCGCACACGACGAGGTCGCCGACCTTCAGCTGCGTCCCGGGAACCTGCTCCTCGGAGGAGCCGTTCAGCCGGCGCGCGACCGTGTCCGTCTTCGCCTTGCGCAGCGTGTCGGCCTGGGCCTTGCCGCGGCCCTCGGCGACGGCCTCCGCCAGGTTGGCGAAGATCACCGTCAGCCACAGCCAGGCGCTGATCGCCCAGCCGAACCAGTCGGACGGGTCCTTGAAGGAGAACACCGTCGTCAGGACGGAGCCGATGAGGACCACGAACATCACGGGCGACTTGACCATGACGCGCGGGTGCAGCTTGCGGCAGGCGTCCGGCAGCGACTTGAGCAGCTGCTTCGGGTCGAAGAGACCCGCGCCGACCTTCCCCTCGCCTTCGTGACTGGACTTGTGGCCGGTCGGCACGTCCTGGTGCGGTGCCCGGGTGGGAGTGGCTGTGGACATGCTGTCCTCTGAATTCTGCGTGTGCTGCGTCTTCGTGGTGTCGGTGCTCATGACGCGAGCCCCTCGGCGAGCGGGCCGAGCGCGAGCGCCGGGAAGTAGGTCAGGCCGGTGACGATCAGCACCGTGCCGACCAGGAGGCCGGTGAACAGCGGCTTGTTGGTGCGCAGGGTGCCCACGGTCGCCGGGACCGGCTTCTGCTCGGCCAGCGAACCGGCGAGCGCGAGCACGAACACCATGGGCAGGAAGCGGCCGAGCAGCATCGCCAGACCGATCATGGTGTTGAACCAGTTGGTGTCGGCGCTCAGCCCCGCGAAGGCGGAGCCGTTGTTGTTGGCGCCGGACGTGAACGCGTAGAGGATCTCGGAGAACCCGTGCGCGCCCCCGTTCAGCATCGAGTTCTTCGGCGTCGGCAGTGCCATCGACAGGGACGTGAACAGGAGCACGAGCGCCGGCGTGATGAGGATGTAGCAGGCGGCGAACTTGATCTCGCGGGTGCCGATCTTCTTGCCGAGGTACTCGGGGGTGCGGCCGACCATCAGGCCCGCGATGAACACCGCGATGATCGCCATGATCAGCATGCCGTAGAGGCCGGAGCCGGTGCCGCCCGGCGCGATCTCGCCGAGCTGCATGCCCAGCATCGTGATGCCGCCGCCGAGGCCGGTGAAGGAGGAGTGGAAGGAGTCCACCGCGCCGGTCGAGGTGAGCGTCGTGGAGACCGCGAAGATCGACGAGCCGCCGATGCCGAAGCGGTTCTCCTTGCCCTCCATCGCGCCGCCGGCCAGGTCGAACGCCGGGCCGTGGTGGGCGAACTCGGTCCACATCATGAGTGCGATGAAGCCGACCCAGATCGTCGCCATGGTGGCGAGGATCGCGTAGCCCTGCTTGAGGGAGCCGACCACCTTGCCGAACGTGCGGGTCAGCGCGAACGGGATGAGGAGGATCAGGAAGACCTCGAAGAGGTTCGCGAACCCGTTGGGGTTCTCGAACGGGTGGGCGGAGTTGGCGTTGAAGTAACCGCCGCCGTTGGTGCCCAGCTCCTTGATGGCTTCCTGGGAGGCGACGGCGCCGCCGTTCCACTGCTGCGAGCCGCCCAGGAACTGGCCGACCTCGTGGATGCCGGCGAAGTTCTGGATGGCGCCGCACGCGACCAGGACGAGCGCGCCGATCACCGATATCGGGATCAGGATGCGGACGGTGCCGCGGACCAGGTCGGCCCAGAAGTTGCCCAGCTCACCGGTGCGGGAGCGGGCGAAGCCGCGGACCAGGGCCACCGCCACGGCGATGCCCACGGCCGCCGAGACGAAGTTCTGGACGGCGAGGCCGCCGGTCTGCACGACGTGGCCCATGGCCTGTTCGCCGTAGTACGACTGCCAGTTGGTGTTGGCCACGAAGGACGCGGCCGTGTTGAACGCCTGGTCGGGGTCGATCGCCTTGAAGCCGAGCGAGCCGGGCAGGGAGCCCTGGACGCGCTGCAACAGGTAGAGGAACAGGACGCTCACCGCGGAGAAGGCGAGGACACCGCGCAGGTAGGCGGTCCAGCGCATCTCGGCGTTGGGGTTGGCGCCGATGCCCTTGTAGATCCACTTCTCCACCCGGAGGTGCTTCTCGGAGGAGTAGACCCGGGCCATGTAGTCGCCGAGGGGACGGTAGGCCAGTGCCAGCGCCGCGATGAGCGCGAGCAGCTGGAGCACACCGGCAAGTACGGGGCTCATCTGCGCTCAGAACCTCTCCGGGTAGATGAGGGCGAGGACGAGGTAGCCCAGGAGGGCGACGGCCACGACGAGGCCGACGATGTTCTCGGCGGTCACAGCTTGGTCACCCCCTTGGCGACGAGTGCCACCAGCGCGAAGACCGCGACCGTGATGACGACGAAGGCCAGGTCGGCCATCGTGAGCTCCCTGGATGAAGAGGTGCGGGTTGGAACTGACACTTGAGAGGAAACCCCCGGCCATGGCCGGTTTCGGTCCCCGTTGACGCCTCCCTTACGGGGGCGTACACGCCTTTGACGCGTCTCTTACGTGGACGTGGGCGCGCCGCGGCGCCCGGCCGCCTACGACAGGCGGAACCGGAGCCGGCAGATGACGGCGTCGGTGTCCCGGCGGACCGCGTGGGCGACGACCGCGCCGCGCTGGTTCTGCAGGATCCGCTGCCAGGCACGGCCCGGCTCGGCCTCCGGGATGAGCACGGTGACGCGGGTGCCGGGGTGCGTGGCGGCGAGCTCGCGGACGTATCCGGCCACGGGCCTGCCCAGCGTGCGCCGCTCGGAGGGGATGTGGACCAGGTCGACGCCCGGGTTCCACAGGGCCCAGTCGCAGGTCAGCGCCTCGGTGCGGTCCCGGTCCTCGGGGTCGGGGTGGCAGACGGTGACGGCGCGGACCTCGTCGCCCAGCGCGTTGGCCGCCGTCAGGGCCTCGCTGGTGAGCCGGGAGATGCCGGAGACGGGCACGACGACGAGGGACCGGGCGCGCGTCGGGCACTGCGGGATGCGGCCGAGGCCGAGCCGCTCGCCGATGCGGGCGTAGGCGCGGTGCACGGCCTCGAAGGCGGCGACCAGCAGGGGCAGGGCGACGACGATCAGCCAGGCCCCGTCGTGGAACTTGGTGGCGGTCACGACGATCGCGCTGACGCCGGTGAGGACGGCGCCGAGCCCGTTGAGGAGCTTCTTGGCCGTCGAGCCGGGCACGCCGCGCCAGTGCAGGACCATGCCGATCTGGGCGAGGGAGAAGCCGATGAAGACGCCGATGGCGAAGAGCGGCACGAGGGTGTTGGTGTCGCCGCCGGAGAGGACCAGCAGGGCGGCCGAGACCGCGGCGAGGGTCAGGACGCCGTAGCGGTGGACCTGACGGTCGGCCTTGAGGGCGAAGACGTGCGGCAGGTAGTTGTCGCGGGCCAGCAGCTTGAGGAGCACCGGCAGGCCGCCGAAGGACGTGTTCGCGGAGAGGGCCAGCAGGATCATCGTCGCGAACTGGACGACGTAGAAGGCGGCGTTGTGGCCGAGGGAGGCGTCGGCAAGTTGCGCGAGGACGGTGACGCCCTCGACGGGCTGGAGGTGGAAGCGGGAGATGAGCACGCTCAGCCCGATGAGCATGACGCCGAGCACGGCGCCGAGGGCGACCTCGGCGTGCTGGGCGCGGCGGGCGCGCGGGGCGCGGAAGGACGGCACGGCGTTGGCGATGGCCTCGACGCCGGTGAGGGCGGAGCAGCCGGAGGCGAAGGCCCGCAGCAGGAGCAGGGCGCCGACGCCGGTGGCGTTGTCGGCGAGCACGGAGGCGTGGCCGGTGGCGGCCTCGGTGGACAGCGGCGCGGAGCGGAACAGGCCGACGGCGATCAGGACCAGGATCGAGACGACGAACACGGCCGTCGGCACGAGGAAGGCGCGGGCCGAGTCGACGATGCCGCGCAGGTTCACGGCCGTGATCACCACGAGGACGGCCAGGCAGATCCCCACCCGGTCGTCGTAGAGGGCGGGGAAGGCCGAGGTCAGGGCGGCGACGCCCGCGGTGACGGCGACCGCGACGTTCAGCACGTAGTCGAGGACGAGGGAGGCGGCGGCGACCAGGCCGGTGCGGGCGCCGAGGTGCTTCTTCGCGACGGCGTAGGAGCCGCCGCCGTCCGGGAACGCGGCGATGACCTGCCGGTAGGAGGCGACGAGCACGGCGAGCAGGCCGGCGATCGCGAGGGTCACCGGGAGGGTGAAGCCCAGGCCGTGGGCGCCGGCGGCCGCCAGCACCAGGACGATGGCCTCCGGCCCGTACGCGACGGAGGCCATCGCGTCGAGGGAGAGGGCGGCGAGGCCGGTGATCGCGGTGAGACGGTGCTTCTCGTTCGCCGCGTCCCGGGGATCGGGGGGTTCCTCGGTGGTGTCGGTGGGGGTGGGTTCTGTTGCCTGGGTGGTCATCGGGGTCCTTTGCCCACGGGCCGTCGGCCGGTGGGGTTCGTTGGCGGGTGACGCGTCGCCGTGGCCGGTCGCGCCCGCTCAGGTTCTGTCCCGCGAACGGCCCGGTCGTCCTCCCCTAGCGCGTTCTTCGCGCGTGACCCCGCCACCTTGACGGTCCGTTGACGCGCCGCCCCTGGCGCGACGGGCGCGCGGCAGTGTCCCGTACGGAGTGATCGCGCTGCTCGTGGGCGCGGCCGACGGCGTCACCGGGGCCTCGGACAGCACGCATCTGCAGACCCCGCCGACCGGTCCGCGCGCATGCCTTCGGTCTGTCGGCGACGGTGGAGAACCTCGGCTCCGGCGTCGGCATGCTCGTGGTGGCCGCCGCGCTGGACGTCTTCTCACCGCTGTCGGTGGTCGGCGCCCCGCACGGCCCGGCCGTCACGGTGGCCCTGGTCTTCGTGGCGCAGGTGCCGCGCAGACGGCGGGCCGTGCC
>NZ_JAAGMG010000347.1 GCF_010548525.1 Streptomyces sp. SID14478 | reverse complement strand
GGGCGCCCATCCGGGTGAGCAGGGCGCCGATCGCGTCGCCGTCGCGCACCACCACGCGGTCCACGCCGCGCACCTCACGGGCCTTGCTCGCGATCTGGAGCCTGCGCGCGGCCCCGACCAGGGCGAGCGCCGCCTCCGGGCCCGGGCAGGTCACCTCCAGCGAGGAGGAGCGACCCGGCTCCGTCAGCGAGCCGTGCGCCAGGAACGCGCCGCGCCAGGCCGCCTCGGCGTCGCAGGTGGCCCCCGAGACCACCTGCGGCGGGAGGCCTCGGATCGGGCGGCCGCGGCCGTCCACGAGGCCCGTCTGGCGGGCCAGCTGGTCGCCGCCCGCGACCACTCGTACGACAAAACGCGAACCGCGGCGCAGTCCTCCGGGCGCCATCACGATCAGCTCCGAGCTGTGCCCGAAGATCTCCAGGATGTCCCGCTTGAGCCGCCGTGCGGCCATCGCGGTATCCAGCTCCGCCTCGATCACGATGCGGCCGCTCACCAGGTGAAGGCCGCCCGCGAACCGCAGAATGGCCGAGACCTCGGCCTTTCTGCAGCAGGTCCGGGTGACGGGGAGCCGGGAGATTTCGTCCTTCACCGCTGCCGTCATCGCCATGGGCCGATCCTTCCATGCATCCGAAAAATACGGTCGTACGCGGCGGCCAACAGCTCCGGATCGTGCCTCGGAGTCCCGTCGGGCCTGGCTACCGGCGCCAGCTCGACCGCGGCACCGAAACGCTGCTTGGCGGAGTCGATGAGCTCTTCGCGGTCGGGCACGGCGGCCTCGTCGGCCAGCACCACGTCCAGGGCGAGTTTAGGGGCGTGTCGTCCCAAAACCTCCAAATGACGCTGCGGTGAGAACCCTTCGGTTTCTCCGGGTTGTGGCGCGAGGTTGAGCGAGAGGACCCGGCGGGCCTTCGTCTCGACGAGCGCGTCCAGCAGTTCCGGGACCAGGAGGTGGGGAATCACGGACGAGAACCAGGAGCCCGGGCCGAGCACCACCCAGTCCGCGTCGAGCACCGCGGCGACCGCTTCGGGGACGGCGGGCGGGTCGTGCGGAACCACGTGGACGGACTGCACCTCGCCGGGGGTGAGGGCGACCGTGGCCTGGCCGCGGACCGTGTCGACGTCGTCCGGGCGCGCCGGGTCGTGCCCCAGGACCCGCGCCTGCAGTTCCAGCGGAACCGCGGACATGGGCAGCACGCGCCCGTGCGCGCCGAGCAGCTTGCCGACCAGGTCCAGGGCCTGGACGTGATCGCCCAGCTGTTCCCACAGGGCGACGATCAGCAGGTTGCCGACCGCGTGCTCGTGCAGGTCGCCCTTGGACTGGAAGCGGTGCTGGATGACGCGGGCCCAGGTCTGGCCCCAGTCGTCGTCGCCGCACAGCGCCGCGAGGGCCTTGCGCAGGTCACCGGGTGGCAGCACGCCCAGCTCGTCGCGAAGGCGCCCGCTGGAGCCGCCGTCGTCGGCGACCGTGACGACGGCGGTCAGGTCGCCCGTGATGCGGCGCAGGGCGGCCAGGGACGCCGACAGGCCCATGCCGCCGCCGAGGGCGACCACCTTGGGGGTCGTGCCCTTGCGGCGGCCGGTCGGTGCGCTCCTGCTGCGCATCCGGCTGGTGAGCCGCAGCGTACGTCCCGTCATTCGCGGCCCATGTCCCGGTGGACGACCACGGTCTCCACGCCCTGCGAGGCGAGCCGGGCGGCGAGCTTCTCCGAGGTGGCGACGGAGCGGTGCTTGCCGCCGGTACAGCCCACGGCGATCGTCACGTAGCGCTTGCCCTCGCGCCGGTAGCCTGCCGCGATCAGTTGGAGCAGCTCGGTGTAGCGGTCGAGGAACTCCTTGGCGCCGGGCTGCGAGAAGACGTAGTTCGACACCTCCTCGTTCAGACCGGTGAAGGGGCGCAGCTCCGGTACCCAGTGCGGGTTCGGCAGGAAGCGCATGTCGACCACCAGGTCGGCGTCGACGGGCAGGCCGTACTTGAAGCCGAACGACATGACGGTGGCCCGCAGTTCGGGCTCCTCCTCGCCGGCGAACTGGGCGTCCATCTTGGCGCGCAGCTCGTGCACGTTCAGGCTGGAGGTGTCGATCACCAGGTCGGCGTCGCCGCGCAGCTCGCGCAGCAGCTCGCGCTCGGCGGCGATGCCGTCGACGATGCGGCCGTCGCCCTGGAGGGGGTGCGGGCGGCGCACCGACTCGAAGCGGCGCACCAGTGCCTCGTCGGAGGACTCCAGGAAGACGATGCGGCGCGTGACGTGCTTGGACTCCAGGTCGGCGAGGGATTCGCGGAGGTTGTCGAAGAAACGCCGGCCCCGTACGTCGACGACGACCGCGATCCGCGCCACGTTGCCCTGGGAGCGGGCGCCGAGCTCCACCATGGTGGGGATCAGGGCGGGCGGCAGGTTGTCGACCACGAACCAGCCGAGGTCCTCCAGGCACTTCGCGGCGGTCGAGCGGCCCGCGCCGGACATCCCGGAGATGATCACGAGTTCGGGGATGACGGCGTCGGGGACGCCGGGAGTGTCGGGGGTCGCGCCTGTGCCGCTGCTCACCTGTGCTCCGTGCTCGGGTTGTGCGGGGTTGTCCGCCGTACCGCTGGTGTCGCTGCTTTCGTGGTCCTGCTCGCTCATGGCTCCTGCCCCCGTCGTTCTTCCGAGGCTCCCGCGCTGACGGGTTCCTCGCCGGAGCCCGCGTCCGTCGCGCGCTCCGTGGTGTCGTCTTCGTCTTCCATGATCTCTCCGGTGGCCGTGTTCACCGCGGGCGCCGCCGGTGCCGCCTGCGCGAAGGCCGCCACGATGGTCTCGGCCGTCTTGCGACCTATGCCGGGAACCTCGCAGATCTGGTCGATTGTGGCGGACCTGAGCCGCTTCACCGAACCGAAGTGCTTGACGAGCGCCTGTTTGCGCGCGTCGCCCAGTCCCGCCACGTCGTCCAGGGGGCCCGCCCGGAAGCGCTTGGCCCGCTTGGTGCGCTGGTAGGTGATCGCGAACCGGTGGGCCTCGTCGCGGACGCGCTGCAGGAGGTACAGGCCCTCGCTGGTGCGGGGCAGGACCACCGGGTCGTCCTCGTCCGGCACCCAGACCTCTTCGAGGCGCTTGGCGAGGCCGCACACCGCGATGTCGTCGATGCCCAGCTCGTCCAGGGCCCGCTTGGCCGCGGCGACCTGCGGCTGGCCGCCGTCGACGACGACGAGCTGCGGCGGGTACGCGAACTTCTTGGGGCGCCCGTCGTCCTCAGTGAGCCGGGACTCCTGCGCGAGCTCGTCGTCGTCCGGCTCGGCGTCGGACCACTCGCCCGACTTCTCCTGGGCGGCGAGATAGCGCTTGAAGCGGCGGGTGATCACTTCGTGCATGGAGCGGACGTCGTCCTGGCCCTCGAAGCCCTTGATCTGGAAGCGGCGGTATTCGCTCTTGCGTGCGAGACCGTCCTCGAAGACCACCATGGAGGCCACCACGTCGTCGCCCTGGAGGTGCGAGATGTCGTAGCACTCGATGCGCAGCGGAGCGCCGTCCAGATCGAGGGCCTCCGCGATCTCCTCCAGGGCGCGCGAGCGCGTGGTGAGGTCGGAGGCGCGCTTGGTCTTGTGCAGGGCGAGGGACTGCAGGGCGTTGCGATGGACGGTCTCCATCAGGGCCTTCTTGTCGCCGCGCTGCGGGATGCGCAGCGACACGTTCGCCCCGCGGCGCTCGGTGAGCCAGGCCTGGACGGGCTCCAGGGGGTCGGGCAGCGCCGGGACGAGGACCTCCTTGGGAACGGCGTCCCCGCTCTCCTCCCCGTAGAGCTGCTGCAGCGCGTGCTCGACCAGGTCGCCGCTGGTGACGGCCTCGACCTTGTCGGTGACCCAGCCGCGCTGGCCGCGGACGCGTCCGCCCCGTACGTGGAAGATCTGGACGGCGGCCTCCAGCTCGTCCTCCGCGAGGGCGACGAGGTCGGCGTCGGTGGCGTCGGCGAGGACGACTGCGCTCTTCTCCATGGCCTTCTTCAGGGCCTCGATGTCGTCACGGAGGCGGGCCGCGCGCTCGTACTCCATGTCCTCGGCGGCGGTCGTCATGTCCTTCTCGAGGCGCCGGATGTACGTCCCTGTGCGCCCGGCCATGAAGTCGCAGAACTCCTCGGCCAGCTCACGGTGTTCGTCCGGGGTGACGCGGCCCACACAAGGTGCCGAGCACTTGCCGATGTAGCCGAGGAGACAGGGGCGGCCGGTGCGGGCCGCGTTGTTGAACACGCCCTTGGAGCAGGTGCGGACCGGGAAGACGCGCAGCAGCAGGTCCACGGTGTCGCGGATCGCCCACGCGTGTCCGTAGGGACCGAAGTAGCGCACGCCCTTCTTCTTCTGACCGCGCATCACCTGAACCCGCGGGAAGTCCTCGTTCATGGTCACCGCGAGGTACGGGTAGCTCTTGTCGTCGCGGTACTTGACGTTGAACCGGGGGTCGTACTCCTTGATCCAGGAGTACTCCAGCTGCAGCGCCTCGACCTCCGTGGACACCACCGTCCACTCCACGGAGGCGGCCGTGGTGACCATGGTGCGCGTGCGGGGGTGCAGGTTCGCCAGGTCCTGGAAGTAGCTCGCCAGGCGCTGGCGCAGGCTCTTCGCCTTTCCGACGTAGATCACCCGGCGGTGCTCGTCGCGGAACCTGTACACCCCTGGGGAGTCGGGAATCTGTCCCGGCTTGGGGCGGTAGCTGGAGGGGTCGGCCATGTCAGACACCCTACTGGCGGGGTGTGACAGTTCGGGGCGCCCGGCGCCGGGGGCCGGGCGCCCCGTGGTCGTGGCGGCGTCAGCCCCGGCGACGGCGGTACAGGGCGAGCCCGCTGAGCGCCA
>NZ_JAAGMG010000306.1 GCF_010548525.1 Streptomyces sp. SID14478 | reverse complement strand
CGCCGGGCGCCCGCTGCCGCCGACCGTGGTGTGGTGGCTGGACGGGCCGCAGCCGGCGTGGCTGGAGCAACTCCCCGAGGGGACGCGGCTGACCTTGGAGTCCGGATGGGAGTACCCGTCCCGCTCCGGTGCGCAGCCGGAGCCCCCGCAGGGGATCCACCCGCTCACCGTCCACGGCGCGACCGGCGCCACGAGCACCGTGCACCTGATCGCCGCGCCGCCCCGGGCCCCGCGCCCGCCGACCCGCACGCACGGCCTGCTGGTCCAGCTCTACTCCCTGCTCTCCGGCCGCTCCTGGGGCATGGGCGACCTCGCGGACCTCGCCGATCTCGCGGCCTGGTCGGCGCGCACGCACGGCACCGGGTTCATCCAGGTCAACCCCCTGCACGCGGCCGTCCCCGCGGGCCCCGGGTCCGGCACCGACCCGTCCCCGTACCGCCCCTCCTCCCGCCGCTTCCCGGACCCCGTGCACCTGCGGATCGAGGACATCCCCGAGTACGCGTACGTGCCCTCGCGGGCCGGTGACGCCGCCCGGCTGCGCGAGGCGGTCCTGGGCAAGGGGGAGTTGATCGACCGGGACGCGGTGTGGGCGCTGAAGCGGCAGGCCCTCGAAGCGGTCCACGGGATTCCGCTCACCCCCGGCCGCTCCGCCGCCTACTGGGACTTCCTCGCCGAGCAGGGCACCGCCCTGGAGGACCACGCCACCTGGTGCGCGCTCGCCGAGCGCTACGGACCCGACCGGCAGGCCTGGCCCGCCGCGCTGCAGGACCCCCGCTCGCCCGAGACGGCGCGCGCCCGGCGGGAGCTGATGGACCGCGTCGACTTCCACAGCCGGCTGGTCTGGCTCACCGACATCCAACTGGCCGCCGCCCAGCGGGCCGCGCGCGACGCCGGCATGCCGATCGGGCTGGTGCACGACCTCGCGGTCGGCGTGCACCCGGGCGGCTCCGACGCCTGGGCGCAGCGCGACGTCTTCGCGCAGGGCATGAGCGTGGGCGCGCCGCCGGACGCGTTCAACGCGCGCGGCCAGGACTGGGGCCTGCCGCCCTGGCGCCCCGACCGGCTCGCCGAGACCGGTTACGCCGCCTTCCGCGACCTCCTGCGCCACCTCATGCGGCACGCGGGCGCGGTCCGCATCGACCACGTGATGGGCCTGTTCCGGCTCTGGTGGGTCCCCGAGGGCGAGGCCCCGACCGAGGGCTGTTACGTGCACTACGACGCCGAGGCGATGCTGGCGGTGCTGGTCCTGGAGGCGACGCGCTCGGGCACGTACGTCATCGGGGAGGACCTGGGCACGGTCGAGCCGGGGGTGCGCGACCGGCTGCGCGAGCGCGGGGTGCTCGGCACGTCGGTGCTGTGGTTCGAGCGGGACTACGGACCCGAGGGCGACGGGCGGCCGGTCCCGGCCGACGAGTGGCGCACGGACTGCGTGGCCACGGCCACCACCCACGACCTGCCGTCCACCGCGGCCCGCCTGTCCGGCGACGACGTCCGGCTGCGCGAGCGGCTCGGCCTGTCCACGGTGACCGGCGCGGAGGCGGCGGCGGAGGTCGCCGACTGGCTCGACCTGTTCGCCCGGCTCGGCCTGCTCGCGCACGGCGGCGGCCGGGACGAGGAGGAGGCCGTGCAGGCGGTGCACCGCTTCCTGCTGCGCACCCCGGCCCGGATGGTCGGCCTGTGGCTGCCGGACCTGGTGGGCGACCGGCGCCCGCAGAACCTGCCCGGGACCTGGAACGAGTACCCCAACTGGCGGCTTCCCGTGGCGGATGCCGCGGGCCGCCCGATCACCCTGGAGGAACTGACCGCGTCCCCCCGCGCGCACGCGCTGCTCAGCGTGTTCGAGGCGACGGCCGAGCCTCTTACAGGCCCCCCGGGCGCGCGCCCGGATTAGGTGTTCGCTACGTTGGCACCGTGGACAAGAAGAACGCCCTGCGCGCCGGCGCCCTGGCCTCCGGTACGACGCTGATGATGCTGCTCATGTCGTCTCCCGCGCTCGCGCTCACGCGCGACGACGGCGATGACCCGGGTAAGGGCCTGAGCGTGGTGGAGACGCTCGGCCTCTACGTCGCCGCCCCGATCGTGCTGTTCCTGGTGATCGCCGGTCTGGTGATCCTGGGCGACAAGTCCCGCAAGCAGCCGAAGCAGGGCTGACCCCGCGGGCCCGGCCCGACAGTTTTTCCGTCGAGGGCATCCGTCGCGCACACGTCGCGGTGGGTGCCCTCGACGCGTTCTCAGGGCGTCGCCGCGGTGAGGTACCGCTGCACCGTGGGGGCGATCCAGTCCACGATCTCCTCGTGGCTCAGCTCCGCGCTCGCGGGGAAGCGCAGCACGTAGCGCGTCAGTGCGAGGCCGAGCATCTGCGACGCGGCGAGGGCGGCCCGCGCCGGTGCCTGCGCCGGGTCGGGGCACACCCGCGTCGCCACCGGAACCAGCTGGTCGCGCAGGACACCGCGCATGCGCTCGGCGGCCGCCGCGTTCGTGGCGCCCACCCGCAGCAGCGCCGTCAGCACCTCGTTGCGCTCCCACAGCCCCAGGAAGTGGCTCACCAGGGTGCGGCCGATCTCCGCGTGCGGGATGCCCGCCGGGTCGGGCAGCTCCAGGTCGAGCGCGACGGCCGCCGCGAACAGGCCCTCCTTGTTCCCGTAGTAGCGCATCACCATCGACGGGTCGATGCGGGCGTCCCGGGCGATGGCCCGGATGGTGGCCCGCTCGTACCCGTCGGCCGCGAACCGCTCGCGGGCCGCGGTGAGGATCGTGGCGCGCGTGGCGTCGGAGCGCCGTGCCACCTGCTGTCTCTCGCTCATGCCAACAAACGTAGGCCAACACGTGTTGACAGTCCAGGGTCGCCGTCCTACGTTTGCCAACAAGCGTTGACCAACAAGTGTTGGCACGGTCGTAGGAGGCCCTCATGAACGGCACCACGCACCCCGCGCGATCGGTGATCGTCGTCGGCTCCGGCCCCACCGGGCTGCTGCTCGCCGGAGACCTCGCCGCGGCGGGCGTCCCCGTCACCCTCGTCGAGAAGCGCCCCCGCAGGCTCAGCAACCTCTCCCGCGCCTTCGCCGTGCACGCCCGCACCCTGGAGCAGTTGGACGCGCGCGGCCTGGCCGACGAGATCGAGGCGAAGGGGCGCCCGCTCGACCGGCTGCGGCTCTTCGACGGACTCACCCTCGACCTGGCCGCCCTGCGGTCCCGCTTCCGCCACCTCCTCGTCATCCCGCAGTACGAGGTCGAGGAGGTCCTGCGGCGCCGGGCCGCCGAGGCCGGGGTCTCCTTCTCGTACGACACCGAGGTGACGGGCCTGGTGCAGGGCGGCGACGGGGTGACCCTCCGACTCCGTTCGCCGGACGGGCAGTCGTCGGAGCTGAGCGCCGCCTACGTCGTCGGCGCCGACGGCATGCGCAGCGCCGTGCGCGAGGCGGTGGGGCTCCCCTTCCCCGGCAGGTCCGTCATCCGGTCCGTGGTCCTCGCCGACGTGCGCCTCGCCGAGGAGCCGGAGAACCTGCTCACCGTGAACGCCGTCGGCGACGCCTTCGCCTTCCTCGCCCCCTTCGGCGACGGCTACTACCGGATGATCGGCTGGCACCGCGCCCGCGACGTCCCCGAGAGCGACCCCCTCGGCCTCGACGAGATCAAGGAGATCACCCGGCTCGCCCTCGGCCGCGACTACGGCATGCACGACGCCCGCTGGATGTCCCGCTTCCACAGCGACGAACGCCAGGCACCGCACTACCGGGTGGGCCGGGTCCTGCTCGCCGGCGACGCCGCCCACGTGCACACCCCGGCCGGCGGCCAGGGCATGAACACCGGGCTGCAGGACGCCGCGAACCTGGGATGGAAGCTCGCCGCCGTCGTCAACGGCCGTGCCGACGACGCCCTGTTGGACACCTACGAGGCCGAACGGCATCCCGTGGGCAGGGCCGTGCTGCGCAGCAGCGGCGGCATGGTGCGCCTCGCGATGGCCAAGCACCCGTGGACGCGGGCCGCGCGCTCCGCACTCACCGGCCTCCTGGGACGGGTGGGCCCCGCACGGGAGCGCGTCGTCGGCCAGATCACCGGCCTCGGCTTCGCCTATCCGGCCCCCAAGGGCGCGCACCCGCTCGTCGGCAGGCGCGTCCCCGACGTGGCCCTGGCCGGCGGCACCCGGCTCTACGAGGCCTTGCGCGCGGGCGAGTTCGTGCTGATCCTGCCCGAGGGGGCCGAGCACAAGGGCGACGGGGTCCGGGTCGCGCACTGGGCGAGCGGACGGCGCACGGCGCTGCTGGTGCGGCCCGACGGGTACGCGGCGTGGGCGGCCGACGGGAGCGGCGA
>NZ_JAAGMG010000259.1 GCF_010548525.1 Streptomyces sp. SID14478 | reverse complement strand
TCAACCGGCAGCGGCGCACCGCGGACACGGCGCTGGTCACGTTCGGCGACTCCATCACCGATGGCTCGAACACCCAGGTGGACGCCGATCACCGCTGGCCCGATCTGCTCGCCGCGCGGCTGCGCGCGGACCGGCGGCTCGCCGGCACCGGCGTCCTGAACGCGGGCATCGGCGGGAACCGCCTGCTGCGCGACCCGAACCCGCCCGCGGGCTCGCCCGCCGAGTCCTACGCCGCGTACTTCGGTGAGAGCGGCCTCAAGCGGTTCGACAGGGACGTGCTGGGCCAGCCGGGGGCACGGACCGTCGTGGTGCTGCTCGGCGTGAACGACCTGGGCCACCCGGGCACCACCGCCCCGGCGTCGGAAGAGGTGTCGGCGTCCGAACTCATTGCGGGATACCGGCAGTTGATCCGTCGCGCGCACGCCAAGGGGCTCACCGCGCTCGGTGCGACGATCCTGCCCTTCGAGGGCGACACCCTCGGCTTCTACACCCCCGAGCGGGAGGCGGTGCGGCAGGCCGTGAACCAATGGATCCGCACCGGCGGCGCCTACGACGGGGTCGTCGACTTCGACGCGGCGGTGCGCGATCCGGGCCACCCCGGGCGACTGCTCGCCGCGTACAACAGCGGTGACGGACTGCACCCGAACGACGCGGGGATGGCCGCGATGGCCCAGGCGTTCCCGCTGCACCTGCTGAAGGGATGAGCGCCCTGCGCGCCGGCGCCCACAGCGCCGGCGCGCAGCGGCTCACTTGCGCACAAACACCGCGACCGTGCGGGCCGGCACTACGAAGGTGCCCGAACCCGCCTTGTACGAAGCCGACTTGACGACGCCGTCCGCGCCGCCGGCCTGCGTCGGGTGCAGCCGGAACCCGGCCCCGGCGAGGGCCGCGACGGTCTGCTCCTGCCGCTGCGGCGTCGCGTTCAGGACGACCACGAGGTCCCCCACCCGCATCGTGACGACGCCCGGCGTCTCGTCCTTGCCGGAGAGCGGGAACGAGAGCTCCTTTTGCACCTGCGCGGCCGTGGACAGGTGGAAGGCGGGTTCGGCGGCGCGGATCCTCAGGAGGTCCTGGTACGCGGCGGACGTGCCCTCGACGGCGGCGCAGCACGGCACCGGGACCGACGTCAACAGTGGCTTCGCATAGGGCCACTTGGGCTGGTTGTCGGCCGCCGGGGGCAGTCCGCGCCCGAAGCCGTTGCCGTCCCGGCAGTCCCAGCGGATCGCGTTGAACCAGTCGCCGCTGTCGAACGAGTTGCGGTCCAGCGACTTGGACCGCAGCAGGTCGCTGCCGGCCTGGGACAGGGCAGGGCCCTGGGAGAGCGCGGCCGTGGCCATCGCGAGGACCTGCATGCGCGAGCGGTCCGCCGTGCTCGTCGCCGCGGGCAGCTTGTACGTCAGCGCGTCGTACAGGGACTCGTTGTCGTGCGCGTCCGCGTAGGCGAGCGCGTCGCCGGGGGCGGCGGCGTACCCGGCGGGCGCGCCGTTGTAGTCGACCTCGGATCCCTTTACCTGCTTGCCGGCGGAGTCCGTGAACTCGTAGGCGGACAGGTTCCCCGACAGGCCCACCTTGAGGAGGTCCTGGTAGTGCAGCAGGCGGGCCTTCTGTTCGGCCGGGGTGCCGTTCGCCGTCGAGGAGTTGGGGTCGGTGTAGAGGCCGGAGGCGAAGCCCTGGACGCCCGGGTCCTCGTCGAAGGGGCTGCCGCCGCGCACGGCGTCACGCGCACGGTCGGAGAAGGTGGCGATGCCGGTGCCCGCCATGTTCTTCTGGGTGGCCTGTACGAAGCGGGCGTCGTCGGCGACCTCGCCGAAGTTCCAGCCCTCTCCGTACAGGATGATCTTCTTTCCGTCGACGCCGTCCCGCGCGGGCGTGAGCGCGTCGAGGGCCTTGCGGACGGCGAGGATGTTCGCCTTCGGGTGGTGGCCCATCAGGTCGAAGCGGAAGCCGTCGACCTTGTACTGCTTGGCCCAGGTGACGACGGAGTCGACGACGAGCTTGCCCATCATGGTGTTCTCGGGTGCCGTGCCGGCACAGCACGTCGAGTTCGCGACCGTGCCGTCGGCCAGGAGCCGCTGGTAGTAGCCGGGCACGATCCGGTCGAGCACGGACGTCCTGTCCTGGCCGGCGGCCGCGGTGTGGTTGTAGACGACGTCCATGACGACGCCGAGGCCGTCGTCGTTGAGGGCCTTGACCATCTGCCGGAACTCGACGGTGCGCCGGGGGCCGTCGGGGTCGGAGGCGTACGAACCTTCGGGGACGGTGTAGTGGTAGGGGTCGTAGCCCCAGTTGTACGCGTCCTTGGCTGCCGTCTTCGTCACGCACTGCTGCTGCCGGTCGCTGTCCGCGGCGTAGGAGCTCAAGTCACAGCCCGGAACGGCCTGTTCGGCCTTCCTCTCCTCGATGGTGGCGATGTCGAAGGCCGGCAGGAGGTGGACGTACGAGGTGCCGGAGGCGGCCAGTTCGCGCAGGTGCCGCGACCCGTCGCTGTTCTTGTCGGTGAAGGCGCGGTAGGTGCCGCGGTCCTTCTCGGGCGTCGTGCCGTCCGCCACCGAGAAGTCACGGATGTGGAGTTCCTGGATCTGCGCGTCCTTCATCGCGACGGCCTTCGGCTTGCGCAGGGTCGACCAGCCCTTCGGGGCGAGCGACCTGTCGCCCAGGTCGACGACGAGACTGCGCTCCGAGTTCGCGGTGAGGGCCACCGAGTAGGGGTCGGTGACCTCGTTCGTGACCAGCTTCTGCACGGAGGGCGCCCACACGCGCACGGCGTAGCGGTACTCCTTGCCGCGCCAGGACGAGGCCGGCCCCGTCACGGACCAGACGCCGCTCGCGGCGTCGCGGCGCATCGGCACCTTCTTGCCGCCCAGTTCGAGGCGTACGTCCCGTGCGCTCGGCGCCCACACCGACAGCGTGACCTCCTTGCCCTGGAACACCGGCCCCAGAGCGGCCTTCTCGGCGGCGTCCCCGTACAGGTCGTCGAGTGCGCCGGGGACCTGGACGCCGGTGGCCGCGAGCAGGGCGCCGTTGGCCGCGCGCTGGGTGGCGAGGAGTTGTCCGCGCAGGGCGTCGCGTATCCGGTCGCGGTCACGGGCGTCGACGGTGAAGGCGGGATAGTCCTTGAGGTGCGGGTACTTGGCCTTCTGCGCGTCGGTCAGCGTCCCGGGGGCCAGCCGCAGCCAGTGCCCCTCGCTGCTCAGGGCCCCGTCCTCGACGGTGATGCCGCCCTCCGGGGCGTAGACGAGCTGCTGGCTCGTGGCGGCGGTGGCCGTCACCTTCCACACGACGGTGTCGGCGTCGATCCACTGCGCCTGCGCCTTGGTGAGGTCCAGGTCGGCGCCCGCGCCCACGGACGGCAGGAGGTAGGTGGGGTCCCCGGAGTTCAGCCACACTTCCTTGCCGTACGTGGCGAAGTCGAGGGAGCGGTCGGTGGCGATGTCCTTCTCGTCGCCCTTGTGCACGAGGTAGCTCAGGGACGTCGCGCCGTCGGCGAGCGGCACCTCGAACGTCAGGCCGTAGGCGTCCTTGCCGGTCGGCTGGAGCGGCTTCGTCCAGTCGGTCGGGTGTTCGGCGCCGGTCCAGGTGTGCAGGCCCCAGCCGGTGTAGTCGCCGTCGTCGCGGTGCAGGTGGACGACGGCCTTCTTCTCGTCCTGCGGCGGGTAGACCCCGTCGGGGCGCGTCGTCGCCTGCCCGTCCTTGCCTTGTGCCACCCACACCTCGCCGGTCCTCGCCAGGTCGACGGTGCGCTGCGGCCCGTCGGCGCCGGTGCCGGACTTCTCGACGGTGTACGTCAGGGCGCTCGCGCCGTCCGGCACCTTCACCCAGGCGAACGCGCCGTAGGCGTCGCGCCCGCTGAACTGTTCCGTGTGCCCTCCGGACGTGAGGGTCCAGTCGGTGTAGTCGCCGTCCGCGCGCTGGTAGTGCACGACGGCATAGTCGCGGTCGACGGCGGCAGGCTTGCCGGGCGCGGGCGGCTGCCCCGCGGTCGAGTCGGCGCGGGCGCTCGCGGTGCGTCCAGCACGGTCCACCACAACTGCTTTGTACCGCAGGGGCGTTCCGGCCGACACCGTGTCCGGGAGGTGCTGGGTGATCCGGTACGGGGCGTGGTCGACGGAGCCGAGGGTGCGCCACTTCCCGGTGCCGGTCTGGGCGGCGAAGACGACACGGGCCGACGCGGTGGCTCCCGGGTCCGCGGTCAGGGTGACCGTGCCGGTGGCCCCGGCGTCCGGGGCCGTCAGCGACAGCGTGGGCCGTGCGGTCGGCGCGGGCAGTGCGCGTGCGGCGCGCAGGACGAGGGACGACAGCGCCGGGACGGTGACCTCCACGCGGCCGTCGACGGCCGCGACGGATCGCGAACCGCCGTACAGCGTACGGAACTCGGCGGACTCGACGGGCAGTTGGACCGTCTTGGCCTCGGTCGCATTGTTGACCGCCACGACGTACTCACGGTCGTCTCCGGTACGCGAGAACGCGTACACCGAGTCCTTGGCGTACAGCTCCTTCTGCGCGCCGTCGGCGAGGGCGGGGTTGTTCTTGCGGAGTTGTGAGAGCGCGGCGATCGTCCGGAACAGGGGGTGTGCGGTGTCGTACGCGTCGTCGGCGTGGGTGCGGTCGGTGCCGAGTTCGTCGTCGTCGAGGTAGTCGGCGACCTTCGAGCCGAACATCGTCTGCCGGGCGTCCTTGTCGCCGCCCGCCCCCGTGAAGCCCTGTTCGTCGCCGTAGTAGACGACGGGGTTGCCGCGCGCCAGGAACATCACCTCGTGGGCGAGGCGGTCGCGTCGGACGAGTTCGGTGTCGTCGGCCTGTGGGTTGTCGGCCTTGAGGAAGGTGCCGATGCGCCCCATGTCGTGATTGCCGAGGAACGTCACCTGCTCATAGGCGTTCGCCTTGTCCGTCGCGTACTTGTAGTCGTCGGCGAAGACCTTGGCGAGCCGGTCGGCGGAGGCACCCTGCGAGGCGTAGGCGCGGGCCGCGTCCTGGAACGGGAAGTCGAGCGTCGCGTCGAGGCGGCCCTGGGTGACGTACGGGGAGGTGACGTCCGTGTCGGCGGAGTACACCTCGCCGAACATGAAGAAGTCCTTGCGGCCGTGCGCGGCCGCGTACTTGTCGAGGGCGGTGGCCCACTGGGTCCAGAACGCCATGTCGACGTGCTTGGCCGTGTCGATGCGGAAGCCGTCGACGGCGAAGTCCCGCACCCACTTCTCGTAGATGTCCTCCATGCCCCTGACGACCTCGGGACGCTCGGTCCACAGGTCGTCGAGGCCGGAGAAGTCCCCGTACGTGGTCGACTCGCCCTCCCAGGTGGAGTCGCCGCGGTTGTGGTACATCGTCGGGTCGTTCAGCCAGGACGGGACCTTCTCGCCCGTGTTCCGCGGCGTGTACGGGAAGGACTCCGCGTCGACCTTCGCCACACCCTCGGCGTCGTCGAAGGGGCGGCCTCGCGTGTCGAGGTACGGGTAGGCGCCCTTGGGACGGTACGTGTACGTCTTCTCGGTGTAGTCGACGGTGTCGGCGGTGTGGTTCGTGATGACGTCGAAGAAGACCTTCATGCCCTTGGCGTGGGCCTTGGATATCAGGCTCTTCAGGTCGGCGTTCGTGCCGAAGTGCGGATCGACCTGGGTGAAGTCGGTGATCCAGTAGCCGTGGTAGCCGGCCGAGGCGTCCTTGCCCTCGCCCTGCACGGGCTTGTTCTTGAACAGCGGCGCCAGCCAGATCGCGGTGGTGCCGAGGTCCTTGATGTAGTCGAGGCGACGGGCGAGGCCCTTGAGGTCTCCGCCCTGGTAGAAGCCCTTGTCCGTGGGGTCGTAGCCGGTGGCCGTGCGCGAGCCGGTCAGCCCGCCCCTGTCGTTGCCGGCGCTGCCGTTCGCGAAGCGGTCCGGCAGGACGAAGTAGTACTGCTCGCGGGTCAGGTCGTGCCGGGCGGGTTCGGCGGCCAGCCGCGCGTCCGAG
>NZ_JAAGMG010000216.1 GCF_010548525.1 Streptomyces sp. SID14478 | reverse complement strand
GGCCGGTGCTCCGGCTCGCGCTGCGCCGCGGCCTGGCGACGCGGATCGGACTGGAGGACACCCTGTTCCTGCCCGGCGGGGAGCGGGCCGGCGGGAGCGCCGAGCTGGTGGCGGCCGCGCTGGCCGGGCCGGCTACGGGGAGCTGATCCCGACCATGACCACGCGCGTCCCGGGTTCCAGCGGCCGCCAGCGGTGCGGGAGTTCGGCCGCGCAGTAGAGGGTGTCGCCGCGCTCCAGGACGTAGCGGGTGCCGTCCGCCTCCACCTCCGCCGAGCCGTCGGCCACGTAGAGGATCTCGTCCCCGGCGTGCCGGTACTCCCGGTCCCAGCCGTGGCCACCGGTGAACTCCAGGGCGTGCAGCGGCTGTTGGCCGCGTACGAGAGGGCGTACGCCGCCCTCGGTCGCGGGCGGGGCCGATGCCCGGACCACGTCGACCGGGCGGGGCGCCTCGGCCGCCGCGAGGAGCGCGACGGCGGTGGTGTCGAGCGCGTCCGCGATGCGCTGCAGCGAGTTCATGCTGGGGCGCGAGCGACCGTTCTCGACCTGGCTCAGGAACGGGACGGAGACCCCCGCCCGCCGCGCGACGTCGGCGAGCGTCAGCTCCAGGGCGCGCCGCCTGCGCCGGATGCCCGGTCCCACGTTCATGTACTTGTAACGCCCTTTCTCTACGCCTCCCGTTCCTGCGCAGCCTATGCCGTGCTTAACTCCTTAACCGTCACTTAAAAAAGTTAACCACTGACGGAGGGGTCTCCATGGCTCGGGTGGACCAGAATCAGCGCCGCCGCCGCGGCACCGGCCTGATCGCGCTGGACGAGGAAGCGGCGTACGGCGGTTACACGCTCTTCGCCCCGCTGACCGGCTCCGGCGAGGTGTATCTGATCGACCTGCACGGCCGGGTCGTCCACCAGTGGAACCTGCCGCACCGCCCGGGCCGGCACGCCCGCATCCTGGCGAACGGGAACCTCGCCTACAGCGGCGTCCTGCCCGACGAGCCCGCGCTGTTCCCGATGTGGCACAAGTACCGCGGCGGCCTCATGCAGGAGATCACCCCGGACGGCACGGTCGTGCGCGAGCACCGCGACCCGCTCCAGCACCACGACGCCCACCACTACGGCGACGGCCGCATCCTCTACACCGCACTCGAAGCCCTGACCGGTGACGCCGCTGCCGCCGTGCGCGGGGGTGTGCCCGGCTCCGAGGCGGGCGGCGACACGATATGGGCCGACACGATCGTCGAGGTCGACGCCGAGGGGAGGCGGACCTGGGAGTGGAAGGTCTCCGAGCGCCTCGACCGCGCGGACTTCCCCCTCCACCCGGACTACGCCCGCGAGCACTACCCGCTCATCAACAGCGTCCTGCCGCTCGCCGACGGCAACGTCCTCGCCAGCTTCCGCTCCGTGTCCGCCGTCGTCGTCATCGAGCGCGCGAGCGGCGACATCATCTGGCGCTCCGAACCGGGCGTCGTCTCGCAGCAGCACTGCCCCACCGAGCTGGCGAACGGCAACTTCCTCGTCTTCGACAACGGCGTCTTCCGGCCGCATCGGGACGTGCCGTTCAGCCGCGTCATCGAGATCGAGCGCGGCAGCGGAAAGGTCGTGTGGGAGTACCACGACCCGGCCCGGGAGTCGTTCTTCGCGCCGTTCATGGGCAGCGCCCAGCGCCTGCCGAACGGCAACACCCTGGTCACCGACTCCCCCGCGGGCCGTCTCTTCGAGGTGACCGAGGACGGCTATCTGTGCTGGGAGTACGTCGTCCCGTTCTTCGGCGGCTACCAGGAGGAAGAGGTCCGCAAGCTGTTTCCGTCCGAGCCCAACGCCGTGTTCCGCTCCTACCGTTACTCCGCGGCCGAGCTGCCCTGGCTCGACCGGTGACCTCCACCGCGGCCCGCTCCGGCACGACCGTGGCACCCGTCGACGAGCGTCTGCCGCTGCGGCGACTCGTCCCGCTCGCCTGCCAGCACCTGCTGGCGGGCGTGGCCGCCCCCGTCTCGTCCGTCCTGCTCATCGCGACGGCGCTGCGGCTGTCGACCGGGCAGACCGCATCGCTGCTCAGCGCGACCCTGGTGCTGTGCGGGTTCGGCGCGCTGCTGCAGTCGCTCGGCGTGCGCGTGCTGCGGGTGGGCGCGCGGCTGCCGTTCCTGATGCTGCCGGGCGGCGCCGCGGTGGCGATCTTCCTGGAGATCGCGCGGGAGTACGGCCCGGCGACGGCATCGGGCTCGGTCCTGGTGGCGGCCGCGTTCCTGCTCTGCGTGCTGCCGTTCTACGGGCGCCTCGTCCGCCTCTTCCCGCCCCTCGTGATGGGCACGACGGTCGTCCTCATCGGCATCAACATGATCAAGGTGACCGCCCCGATGGTCGCCTCGGGTCCCGGGCTCGGCTTCGCCACGCTCGGCGTCATCGCGTTCTTCTTCCTCGTCCTGCGAGGAGTCTGGCGGCAGATGGCGGTGCTGCTGGGGCTGGTCTGCGGGACGCTGATCGCGGTCCTCACCGGCACCGAGCTGCACGTCGCGCACGGCGGCACGTTCGCGCTGCCGGACCTCTTCCCGTACGGCGCCCCGCACTTCGACCTGCTCGCCGCCCTGCCGCTGCTGGTCTTCGCGCTCGCGTCGCTGGCCGAGGCGACCGGGCAGACCGTCCTCAACAGCGAAGCCGTGGGCCGCACCCCGGACCCGGGCCGGGACGTGCCGCGCATCGCCCGCGCCGACGCGCTCGTCTCGCTGGGCTCCGGGATCTTCGGTACGTCGCTGATGGTGACCAGCGCCGAGAACATCGGCATCGTCCAACTCACCCAGGTACGCAGCCGGTTCGTGACGGCGGCGGCCGGGGTGCTGCTGATCGCGTGCGGCCTGCTGACGCCGCTGACCCGGGTGCTCGCGGCGATCCCCGAGCCGGTGGTCGGCGCGGCCGGACTGGTCATCTACGCGGTGATCGCGGTGATGGGCTTCGGCATGCTGTCCCGCACGGACCTGTCGCACGGCACCGACAGCGTCGTCATCGCACTCGCCCTGGTGGTCGGCATGCTGCCGATCGTGGCGCCGCAGATGTACGCGGACCTGCCCTCGTGGGCCCGCACCCTGTGCGGCAGCGGGGTCGCGGCGGGCGCGCTCGCGGCGATCGCCCTCAGCGTGGTGTTCCGGCTCCTCGGACCCGCGGTCAGCGCACCGGGCGCTCCCGGCGCTCCGCCAGCAGACGCGAACCGGTGAGGCGTTCACCGAAGACGTCGTCAGGGTTGGACAGCACGCAGGTCTCCAGCGACAGGCAGCCGCAGCCGATGCAGTCGGTCAGATGGTCGCGCAGGCGACTCAGCTGCGTGATGCGCTCGTCCAGCTCGGAGCGCCAGGCCTCCGACAGGTGCGCCCAGTCCTCGCGGGTCGGGGTGCGCTCCTCGGGGAGTTCGGCGAGGGCGTCGCGGATGGTGGCGAGCGGGATCCCGACGCGCTGCGCGGCCCGGATGAACGCGACGCGGCGCAGGGTGTCGCGGGTGTAGCGGCGCTGGTTGCCGGAGGTGCGACGGCTGTCGATCAGGCCCTTGGACTCGTAGAAGTGCAGGGCGGAGACGGCGGCGCCGCTGCGGGCCGACACCTGGCCGACGGTGAGCTCATGGATCTTCTCCGGGATCTGGGGCACCCGGCCGAGCCTAGTCGCACGGCTGCTCCGTTGTTAGCATGCCAAGAGCTCTGAGCAAGCGCTTAGACATGAGCATGGAGGTCACGGAACATGGCGGAGCCGCGGGTTTTCAAGGACGTCGACGAGCTGAAGGCCGCCGTCGGGGAGCAGCTGGGGCACTCCGACTGGGTCGAGGTCACGCAGGAGCGGATCGACCTGTTCGCCGAGGCCACCGGTGACCACCAGTGGATCCACGTCGACCCGGAGCGCGCCAAGGAGGGCCCGTTCGGCACGACCATCGCGCACGGGTACCTCACGCTGTCGCTGCTGCCGCTGTTCGGGCCGCAGCTGCTCTGTGTCGAGGGCATGAAGATGGGCGTCAACTACGGGACGAACAAGGTGCGTTTCCCCGCAACGGTGCCGGTGGGCTCGCGGCTGCGGGCGACCGCGAAGATCACGTCCGTGGACGACGTGGCGGGCGGCGTGCAGCTGGCGGTGGCGTTCACCGTCGAGCGCGAGGGCGGCGACAAGCCGGTCTGCGTCGCCGAGTCGGTGTCCCGCTACTACCTCTGAGCCGGGTACTACCGCCCGGCCGGGTCGGCTCCCACCATCCTGAGGACGAGGTCGGCGTAGAGCGCGCCGACCTCGTCGGGCGTGCGGCGGCCCTCCGTGTTGAACCAGCGGGCCACGTCGATGCAGAGCGAGAGCACGGCGAGGGTGGTGCCGGGCACGTCCGGGACGTCGAACTCCCCTGCCTTCACCCCGTCGTTGATGATCTCGCGCACGGCGGCGTCGCTCTGCCGGCGCAGCTCCACGATGCCCGGGCGGTGCTCCTCGCCGAGGGAGTCCAGTTCGTACTGGACCACGCGGGCGGTCGTGTGGTGCCCGGCGTGCCAGCGGACGAAGGAGCGGACGGCCTCCGTGAGCCGCTCGGCCGCGGTGCCCTCGCCGTCGACCGCGCGGCGCAGGATCGCCAGTGCCTTCTCGTGGCCGATCCGGCTGATCCGCAGGAGCAGCTCTTCCTTGGTCTTGTAGTGGATGTAGAGCGCGGCCGGGCTCATGCCGGCCCGGCCCGCGATGTCGCGGGTGGTGGTGGCGTGGTACCCGCGCTCGGCGAACGCCTCGACCGCGGCGACGAGCAGCCGCCGGGCCGCGTCGGGGGTGACCTCGGCCCACGGCATCTCGTCGACGGCCTCCGCCTCGACCTGCTCGTCCTGCGTCATCGGTCCGCTCACATCCCTGTCGGTGACCTGGGGCCCACACCATACCCCCCGCACTGAGCGAGCGCTTAGGTCGGCTCAGGCCACCGGCTTGAACGGGTCGTGGTCCGCCAGGATCTTCTCCAGCCGGGCCTGGTCCACCCGGCTGACGATCTGGTCCGCCTCCTGGCGGTCCCTGATCACCTTGGCCAGGGTGAAGGCGGAGGTCGTGAGGTAGAGGACGGAGATCGCGAGGAACGCGCGGATCCAGCCGCTGGCGTCGAGGCTGTAGATCCCGACGGAGACCGCGGCGAGCGCCACGGCGAAGGAGGCGACGGCCTGTCCGTAGAAGGCCGTGGTGTTGTGCTGCTTGACCTGTGTCTCACTCATGCGGACAGCATGGAGCGGACGGGGCCCGCGCCCCATCCGCTCCCGTACTCATCCGCGTACTCAGACCGCAGGGGGTTGCGCTTATGCGCGACGACGCCCTCAGAAGGCCGAGACCCCCGTCAGCGCGCGACCGATGATCAGCTTCTGGATCTGGCTCGTGCCCTCGTACAGGGTCATGACGCGGGCGTCGCGCAGCAGCTTGCCGACCGGGTACTCGTCGATGTAGCCGTAGCCGCCGAAGACCTGCAGGGCGTTGTTCGCCGCGCGGACCGCCGCCTCGGACGCGAAGAGCTTGGCCTGGGACGCCGCCGTCGCGAAGCTCTCGCCCCGGTCGATCAGGTCCGCCACGCGCCAGGTCAGCAGCCGGGCCGCGTCCACGTCGACCGCGATGTCACTGATGAGCTCCTGGACCAGCTGGTACGAGGCGATCGACTTGCCGAACTGCTCGCGCTCGCCCGCGTAGCCGACCGCGGCGTCGAGCGCCGCCTGGGCGATGCCGACACAGCCCGCGGCGACCGACATCCGGCCCTTGGCGAGGGCGGCCATGGCGATCGAGAAGCCCTTGCCCTCGGGGCCGAGCAGCGCGGTGGCGGGGACGCGGACGTCCTCCAGGGTCAGTTCGGCCGTGGCCTGGCCGCGCAGGCCGAGCTTGCCGTGGATCGTGCGGCGGGTCAGGCCGGGGGTGTCGGCCGGGACCAGGAAGGCGCTCACGCCCTTGTGGCCGGGGGCGTCGGTGGAGCGGGCGAAGAGCAGGACGACGTCGGCCCAGGTGCCGTTCGTGATGAACATCTTGGAGCCGTTGAGCACGTAGTCGTCGCCGTCGCGGACCGCGCGGGTGGTCAGATTGCCCGCGTCGGAGCCCGTGCCGGGTTCGGTCAGGCCGAAGCAGCCGAGCGCCTCGCCCGCCGTGAGCCGCGGGATCCACTCCCGCTTCTGCTCCTCGGTGCCGTACGCCTGGATCGTCTTGGTCACCAGACCGAGCGAGACCGAGACGATGCCGCGCACGGAGGAGTCGCCGCGGCCCAGCTCCTCGGTGACCAGGCAGTACGCGAGGTGGTCGCCGCCCGAGCCGCCGTACTCCTCGTCGATGGTCAGGCCCAGGAAGCCGACCTCGCCGAGCTTCTTGACGACGGCCCGGTCGACCTCCTCGGCGCGGTCCCACGCCACCACGTTCGGCGCGATCTCGCGGTCCACGAAGTCCTTCGCGAGCCGGCGGACGGCGGTCTGCTCCTCGCTGAGCTCCAGATTCATGGACGACTCCCCAGGCACGTGCGGCAGATGCAGGCAAAAGCGGACGCTTTAAATTAGCACTGCTAGTTTTTGGCTGACAGCCCTACTATGTGCCGCATGGCCCGACCGCGCAAGCCCCTGCTGAGCACCGACCGCATCGTCGACGCGGCCCGCTCCCTCGTGGACACCGAGGGACTCGCGGCCGTCTCGACCCGGCGGCTCGCGGCCGAGCTCGGGGTGAGCGGCCCGTCGCTCTACAACCACTTCCGCACCAAGGACCAGATCCTGGAGGCGGTCGCCGACTCGGTGAGCGCGCAGGTCGACCTGTCGATGTTCGACGCGGACGACCCCCGGCCGTGGCGCACCGCGCTGCACGACTGGGCCGTCTCGTACCGCGCGGCCCTGCGGGAGCACCCCAACATCGTTCCCGTGCTCGCCCAGGGGCCGGGGCGCAGGCCCGCCGGACTGCGGCTCGCCGACGCCGTGTTCGGGGCGATGGTCGACGCCGGCTGGCCGCCCGCGCAGGCCACATCCATCGGCGCCCTGATGCGGTACTTCGTGACGGGCTCCGCGCTCGGCTCGTTCGCCGGCGGCTTCGTCGACGACGAGACGGCGTACGACCCGGCCGACTACCCGCACCTCGGGCAGGCACATCTGCTCGCCGAGCGGCAGGACGTGGTGGACGACCGCGCCTTCGCGACCGGGCTCACGGCGCTGCTCGACGGGCTCGCCCTCCAGTACGAGCAGATCAGCGCCGCCGCCCACTGACATTTCGGTGCACGCCGAAACGTGCCCGGCGCATCCTTGAGGCATGGCAGTCTCCAAGGAACCCGGCGCCGCCCGGCTCGCCGCGCTCGCCTCCCTCCTCTCCGACGAGACGCGGGCCGCCTGTCTGCTGGCGCTGCTCGACGGGCGGGCCTGGACGGCGGGGGAACTCGCGCGGCACGCGGGCGTCGCCGCGTCCACCGCGAGCGAGCATCTCGGCAAGCTCGTCGCGGGCGGCCTCCTCGCCGAGGAACGGCAGGGACGCCACCGTTACGTGCGGCTGGCCGACGGGCAGGTCGCGCAGCTCGTC
>NZ_JAAGMG010000177.1 GCF_010548525.1 Streptomyces sp. SID14478 | reverse complement strand
GAGGCCCGGCTCGCCGAGCGCATCGGGGCGGAGGCGGTCGCGGCGCTGCGCTCCGCGCTGGAGGCTCCGTGGGGCGAGCCGCCGGCGCCGCGCCGCTGACCTGTCGTTCCTGCGGGGTCCCGAGGGTTCCGAGTGCCCGGAAGAACGCAAACAAAATCGTTGACAATCTTGTTGGCCTAGATTTAGCGTCGACAGGCACTCACTCAGGGAGGGCAGATGCCGAAGGAAGCCCGTCCAGGCTCCGGAGAGCAGGCCAAGCAGTACGCGCTGGAGCGGCTCCGGCAGGCGATCCTGCGCGGCGAGATGTCACCGGCCCAGCGGCTGGTGGAGAACGAACTCGCCGAGCAGTACGACGTCACCCGCGCCAGCATCCGGGCGGCACTGCTCGACCTGGCCTCCGAAGGACTGGTCGAGCGGATCCGCAACCGCGGGTCGCGAGTGCGCGTGGTCACGGTCGAGGAGGCCGTGGAGATCACCGAGTGCCGGATGGCGCTCGAAGGGCTGTGCGCGGCCAAGGCGGCAGTGGACGCCACCGAGGCGCAGCTCGACGAGCTGACGGACGTGGGCAAGGCCATGTCCAAGGCGGTCGCCGACGGCGACCCGGTCTCCTACTCCGAGCTGAACCACGATCTGCACGCCCGCATCCGGGACATCTCCGGCCAGCACACGGCCGTCGGTCTCCTGGAGCGGCTCAACGCCCAACTGGTGCGTCACCGCTTCCAGTTGGCGTTGCGCCCGGGCCGACCGCAGCAGTCCCTGAGCGAGCACCTGGCCGTGATCGAGGCGATCCGCGCCAGGGATCCGCAGGCGGCCGAGACGGCCGTCCGCGCCCACCTCAGCAGCGTGATCGACGCCCTGCGCGCCGACTGAGCCGCAGCGGGCGGGCGCCCACCTGTCAGCAAGGAGATGCAGCATGACCCACGGCAACGCGCCCGCCACCCCGCCACGATCGACGCTCGTGGTCACCGCCCACGCGGGGGACTTCGTGTGGCGGGCCGGCGGCGCCCTCGCCCTGGCCGCCTCCCGGGGCGAGAAGGTCACCGTCGCCTGCCTCACGTTCGGCGAACGCGGCGAGTCCGCGAAGGCCTGGCGCGAGGGGAAGAAGCTCGACGAGATCAAGGCGCTGCGCCGCGACGAGGCCGAGCGCGCCGCCGCCGAACTCGGCGCCGACGTCCGCTTCTTCGACGCCGGCGACTACCCGCTCGTGCCCACCGCCGCGCTCACGGACCGGCTCGTCGCCCTCTACCGCGAGACCCAGCCCGACGTCGTCCTCACGCACCCGGCCGAGGACCCGTACAACGGCGACCACCCGGCCGCCCACCGCATGGCCCTGGAGGCCCGCGTCCTCGCCCAGGCCATCGGCTACCCCGGCGAGGGCGAGATCATCGGCGCCCCGCCCGTCTTCCTCTTCGAGCCGCACCAGCCCGAGATGAGCGGCTTCAAGCCGGAGGTCCTGCTCGACATCACCGAGGTCTGGGACACCAAGCGCAAGGCCATGGAGTGCCTGGGCGCGCAGCGGCACCTGTGGGACTACTACACCGATCTCGCCGTACGCCGCGGAGTCCAGCTCAAGCGGAACGCGGGCCCGAACCTGGGCCTCGCCCACACGACCCTGGCCGAGGCGTACATGCGCCCCTACCCGCAGATCGCGAAGGAGCTCGCCTGATGCCCGGCGTGATCGTCACCGACCCGCCGAAGGCCGGGCCGAAGGACGTCGAGGCGCTCGCCGGGCACGGCGTCGCCACCGTCCACGAGGCCCTGGGCCGCACCGGCCTCCTCGGCAGCCACCTGCGCCCCAACCAGCGGGACACGCGCGTCGCGGGCACCGCCGTCACCGTGCTGTCCTGGCCCGGCGACAACCTCATGATCCACGCGGCCGTCGAGCAGTGCCGCGAGGGCGACATCCTCGTCGTCACCACCACCTCACCGTCCACGGACGGCATGTTCGGCGAGCTCTTCGCGACCGCTCTGCAGCGGCGCGGGGTGCGCGGCGTCGTCACGAACGCCGGAATCCGCGACACCGCCGAACTGCGCGCGATGGGCTTCCACGCCTGGTCCGCCGCGGTGTCCGCACAGGGCACGGTGAAGGCGACCGGCGGCAGCGTGAACGTACCCGTCGTCATCGGCGGTGAAGTGATCCGCCCCGGCGACGTGATCGTCGCCGACGACGACGGCGTCGTGGTCGTCCCGCGCGAGCGGGCCGGCGAGGCCGCCGAGAGGTCGCGGGCCAGGGAGGACAAGGAGGCCGCGACCCGGGAGGCCTTCCGGGAGGGTCAACTCGGCCTGGACCGTTACGGGTTGAGGGACGCCCTGGACTCGCTCGGTGTCACCTGCCAGTCGTACGAGGAGTACACCGGGAACGGATCGTGAGCGGACCCGCGGGGGTGCGCTGCACGCTGATGCGCGGCGGCACCTCCAAGGGCGCCTACTTCCTGGCCGAGGACCTCCCGGCGCAACCGTCCGTCCGTGACGACCTGTTGCTGCGGATCATGGGAAGTCCCGACCCGCGGCAGATCGACGGCCTCGGCGGGGCGCACCCCCTCACGAGCAAGGTCGCGGTGGTCTCGGCGTCCACCGACGCGGCGGCCGACGTGGACTACCTCTTCCTCCAAGTGGGCGTCGGGGAACCGGAGGTGTCGGACCGTCAGAACTGCGGCAACCTCCTCGCCGGGGTCGGCCCGTTCGCCCTCGAACGCGGGCTGGTACCGACCGGCGGCGCCGAGACCTCCGTGCGCGTGCGCATGGTCAACAGCGGGGACCTCGCCACGGCCACGTTCCCCACCCCGGGCGGGTACTTCGACCCGACCGGTGACGCGGAGATCTCCGGCGTCCCCGGCACGGCCGCGGCCGTCGTCCTCGCCTTCCCGCCCGGCGACGGCCCGTTGCTGCCCTCGGGAAACGTCCGGGACACCGCCGCCGGCGTCGAGGTGACGTGCGTGGACAACGGGATGCCGACGGTCCTCGTGCCCGCAGCGTCCCTGAACGTCACCGGCTACGAGGACCCGCAGGAGCTGGAGGCCAACGGCGAGTTGGCTGCCCGTGTCCACGAACTGCGGATCGAGGCGGGGGAGTTGATGGGCCTCGGCGACGTCGGCGAGGCCACGGTCCCCAAGGTGACGCTGCTCGCCCCGCCCCGGCACGGCGGCGCGGTCACCACCCGCACCTTCCTGCCCGTCCGCTGCCACACCGCGATCGGCGTCCTCGGCGCGGCGAGCGTCGCCGCCGGACTGCGGATCGCCGGCGGCGTGGGCGCCCCGCTCGCGCAGCTGCCCGCGGGGGAGCGGCTGCGCATCGAGCACCCCAGCGGATTCACAGACATCGAAAGTACCGTCCGGGTCGGCGCGGACGGCGTGCCCCGCGCCCACCGCACCGCCGTGGTCCGCACGGCCCGCACGCTCTTCGACGGCACGGTCTTCCCCCGCCCCGCCGCCTCGGCGGCCCTGCCCGCCCGACCCTCAGGAGGTCCCCGATGACCGCGCCCCTCGGCGACATCGCCCACGTCGGACACGCCCAGCTGTTCACCCCGGACCTGGACGCCTCCGTCGCCTTCTTCACCGACTTCCTGGGCCTCACCGTCAACGGCCGGGACGGCGACAGTGTCTACCTGCGGACCTTCGACGACTACGAGCACCACAGCCTCGTCGTCACCGCCCGCGACCGGCCGGGGCTCGGCCGGCTCGCCCTGCGCACCTCCGGGGAGGAGGCGCTCCGGCGCCGCGTGAAGGCGGTCGAGGACGCGGGCGGCACCGGCTGCTGGGTCGAGGACGAACCCGGGATCGGCAAGATGTACGTCACCACCGACCCGGACGGCCACGAGCACGCCCTGTACTGGGAGAGCGAGCACTACCGGGCTCCCGACGACCTCAGGCCGGCGCTCAAGAACCAGCCCCAGGCCAAGCCCAACCGGGGCGTCGGCGTCCGGCGCCTGGACCACGTCAACTTCCTGGCCGCGGACGTCCTCGCCAACGCCACGTTCCAGGAGCAGGTCCTCGGCGCCCGCCCGACGGAACAGATCCGGCTGGACACGGGCCGGATCGCCGCCCGCTGGCTGACCTTCACGAACAAGTCGTACGACGTCGTCTACACCGAGGACTGGACCGGCAGTCAGGGCCGCCTGCACCACATCGCGTTCGCCGCGGACACCCGCGAGGACATCCTGCGCGCCGCCGACCTCGCCATCGACTCCGGGGTCTTCATCGAGACGGGCCCGCACAAGCACGCCATCCAGCAGACCTTCTTCCTGTACGTCTACGAGCCCGGCGGCAACCGCATCGAACTGTGCAACCCGCTCACCCGCCTCGTCCTCGCGCCCGACTGGCCGCTGATCACCTGGACCGAGGAGGAGCGCAAGAAGGGCCAGGCCTGGGGCCTGAAGACGATCCAGTCGTTCCACACCCACGGGACCCCGCCCGTCCGGTCCTGACCAGCAGACCCGGCCCCGGCGACCGCGCTCAGGCCGTCGGGGCCGCACTGTTCCCCTGGATTGTTAACAAAAGTGTTGACGAACGGTGCGGGACTTCTTAGCGTCTACGCCACACCGCGCCCCCTGCCGCCCGGGACCAGGAGTCCCCCCTGCGTCCCGCACGAGAGGAAACAACGATGTCCTCCTCCGCCACCTCCCCGCTCGCCCCGCCGAGCGGCGCCGCGTCCCGCAGAAGCCGCACCGTCGTCATCGCCCTGTGCTGGGCGCTGGTCTTCATCGACGGCATCGACACGTTCATCTACGGTTCGGCCCTGCCGCACATGCTCGGCTCCCACGCACTCGGCCTGACCGACGCCACCGCGGGTGACATCGGCAGTTACACGACCTTCGGCATGCTGATCGGCACGATCCTCTCGGGCACCGCGAGCAACTGGGTCGGCCGCCGCGGGACGGTCTTCGTCTCCGTCGCCGTCTTCACCGTCGCCACCGTCGGCTGCGGACTCGCGCAGAGCGCCACCGTCTTCGGCTTCTTCCGCCTGGTGTGCGGCTTCGGTCTCGGCGCGCTGCTGCCGATAGCCATCTCGTACGGCATGGAGTTCACCACCGGTACCCGCAAGGCCCTCGCGACCGGCGTCATCATGACCGCGCACCAGACCGGCGGCGCCGTCGCCCCGCTGCTCGCGCTGTGGCTCATCGACGACTTCGGCTGGCGTTCGGCCTTCCTCGTCGGCGCCGTCCCGGCGCTGGTCTTCCTGCCGCTCGCCCTCAAGATGCTGCCCGAGTCGCCCACCAACCTGCTCACCCGTGGCCGCTGTGCAGAGGCGCAGCGCGCGGCGGACGCGTACGGACTCACCCTGCCCGAACCCAAGGGCCACCTCACCGACAAGCTGGAGAGCCTCAAGGCCCTCTTCCGGGGCCGCCAGTGGACGACCACTCTGTGCTTCTGGCTGACGTCCTTCGCGGGTCTGCTCCTCGTGTACGGCGTCGGCCAGTGGCTGCCGAAGATCATGGGCGACCTGGGCTACGACACCGGTGACTCGCTCCTCTTCTCCACCTGCCTGAACGTCGGCGGCATCGTCGGCATGCTCGTCGCCGGCCGCCTCGCGGACCTGGTCGGCCCGCGCCGCATCGTCATCATCTGGTTCGCGCTCACCGCCGTGTTCGTCTACCTGATGGGCGCGCACATGGTGGTGTGGCTGCTGTACGTCGTGGTCTTCTTCGCCGGACTGCTCCTGTTCAGCGGGCAGACGATGGTCTACGCGACCGTCGGCTCCCACCACGCCGAGGAGGACCGGCCCACCGCCCTGAGCTGGGTCTCCGGCATGGGCCGGTTCGGCGCCGTCTTCGGCCCCTGGATGGGCGGTCAGCTGCTCGCCGCGGGCCACGCCGACCTGGGCTTCACGATGTTCTCCACGGCCGCCGTGTTCGGCGCGGTGATGATGGCCCTCGCGGCCGGCACGATCAAGGCCGGCTGGAGCCGCGGCAGCGCGGACCGCCTGGCGGTGCCGACCGGCGGCTGACGGCTCGCGCCCGGCGGCCGGCCCGTGTCG
>NZ_JAAGMG010000149.1 GCF_010548525.1 Streptomyces sp. SID14478 | reverse complement strand
GCCGAGCGCGCGGGGCCCGCAGCCCGCCCAGGGCGCCGCGCCCGCCCCGGCGTTCGGCGGCCCGGCGCTCACCCTGCGCAACCCGGTCTACGCCACCGAGCGCGAACTGCTCAAACTCGCGCTCCAGTACCCGCAGTTGGTCTCCCCGGCGTTCGACGCGTACGGCGTCGACGAGTTCACCGCCGCGCCCTACGCCGCCGTGCGGCACTGCGTCCTGGAGGCGGGCGGCGCCGAACAGGGCGTCCACGACCCGCACGAGTACCTCGTCCGGGTCCGCGAGGCGGCGCCCGACGACGCGGTGCGCGCGATGGTCACCGAGCTGGCCGTCGAGGCGATCCACCGCAAGACGGTCGACGAGGCCTACGCGGGCGAGCAGCTGGTCTGGGTGCGCAGGCGCGCCGTGGACCGCCGCATCCGCGACGTCCAGGGCACCCTGACCCGCCTCGGCTCGGGCGGCGACCCGGCCCGGCTGGCGGCCGTGCAGAACGAGTTGTGGGTGCTCCAGCAGTACGGCCAGGCGCTGCGCGAGCGGGGCGCGGCGGCACTCTGAAGCCCCGCCCGACCAAGCCCCTGTGCGCTTGAGGAACGGGCCCGGGCAGAGGCCCCGAGACCTCGGCGCGCGCCGCCGGGCACGGGCGCGGCGAGCCCCACACGCGACCCGTCGCACCCCGACAAGCCGTTTCACCCGGTCACCCGGCGGGAAACCACCGGCGCTCGTACATCACGGTAACCGTGCGGTCACGCACCGGACTCAAAAAGTCAACGCACGCCCCTCGTGGCGGCACTGTGTCGTACTCCACACTGGGTTGCGGTGCCTGAGTCCTCGGAGCGCGGCCGGAGCCCGGACACCGGGTCCGACACCCCCGCGGTTCCGCTCATCGCGTACGGGACGGACAGCGGCGCGGCCGCCGCTCCCGTCCCCCTCCCGCACGCCTCAGCAGCGATCACCTTGGAGGTCGCCCCCGTGCAGACCCGGACCCTCAGTCAGAGCGACAGCGCAGCGCAGGCCGTCGCCGATCCCGACGGTGCCACGGAGGGTGACTCCCTCACCAAGGTGCCCGCGCAGAGCCGCGCGGCACGCCACCCCGAGGCGGACACCACCGAGCCCGGGGCGCCCGAGGAACCGGAACCGATCGAGACGAGCATCGAGCCGCCCGAGCCGGTGCGCAGCGTCCGGGCGGACACCGGCGGCCCCTCCTCCGACCTGTTCCGCCAGTACCTGCGCGAGATCGGCCGCATCCCGCTGCTCACGGCGGCCGAGGAGGTCGACCTCGCCCGGCGCGTCGAAGCCGGCCTGTTCGCCGAGGAGAAACTGGCCCACGCCCCCGACCTGGACTCCCAACTCGCGGTGGACCTCGACAAGTTGGTCGTCATGGGCCGGATGGCCAAGCGCCGCCTGATCGAGGCGAACCTGCGCCTGGTGGTGTCCGTCGCCAAGCGGTACGTGGGCCGCGGCCTGACCATGCTCGACCTGGTCCAGGAGGGAAACCTCGGCCTCATCCGCGCCGTCGAGAAGTTCGACTACGCCCGCGGCTACAAGTTCTCGACGTACGCGACCTGGTGGATCCGCCAGGCCATGAGCCGCGCCCTCGCCGATCAGGCGCGCACCATCCGCGTGCCCGTCCACGTCGTTGAACTGATCAACCGGGTGGTCCGCGTCCAGCGCCGCATGCTGCAGGAGCGCGGCTACGAGCCGACCCCCGAAGAGGTGGCCGCCCACCTGGACCTGGCGCCCGAGCGGGTCAGCGAGGTCCTGCGCCTCGCCCAGGAACCCGTCTCGCTGCACGCCCCCGTCGGCGAGGAGGACGACGTGGCGCTCGGCGACCTCATCGAGGACGGCGACGCGACGAGCCCCGTGGAGTCGGCGGCGTTCCTGCTGCTGCGCGAACACCTGGAGGCGGTCCTGTCGACCCTCGGCGAGCGCGAACGCAAGGTCGTCCAGCTCCGCTACGGCCTCGCCGACGGCCGCCCCCGCACCCTGGAGGAGATCGGCCGGATCTTCGGCGTCACGCGCGAACGCATCCGCCAGATCGAGTCGAAGACCCTCAACAAGTTGCGTGACCACGCCTTCGCCGATCAGCTGCGCGGCTACTTGGACTGACGACGCTCACGATCGGTCGGGCAGCGGCGCTGAGGGGCGCGGCAACGCCGCGCCCCTCAGCGCCGTTCCAGGCCTGTCCGGCGGATCGTGTCGCGGACGCGGCGCAGGCCACCCGAGCCGCCACCTGATCCGCCGGACAGGTCCTAGTCGACCTCGGCCACGGCCTGCGCGAACTGGGCCTCGTACAGCCGCTGGTACGCCCCGCCGCCGGAGACCAGCGTGTCGTGCGAGCCCTGCTCCACGATCGCCCCGCTCTCCATGACGAGGATCGTGTCGGCGTCGCGGATCGTCGACAGGCGGTGCGCGATGACGAACGACGTCCGCCCGGCGGCGAGCCGCGCCATGGCCTTCTGGATCAGCACCTCGGTCCGGGTGTCGACGGAGGAGGTCGCCTCGTCGAGCACCAGGATCACCGGGTCGGACAAGAAGGCCCGGGCGATGGTGATGAGCTGCTTCTCACCGGCGCTGACCCCCGTCCCCTCGTCGTCGATCACGGTGTCGTACCCGTCGGGCAGCGTACGGATGAAGCGATCGGCGTGCGCGGCCTTCGCCGCCTCCTCGATCTCTTCCCGCGAGACGTCCTTCGCGGCGCCGTACGCGATGTTCTCCGCGATGGACCCGCCGAACAGCCAGGTGTCCTGCAGCACCATCCCGATGCCGGTCCGCAGCTCGTCGCGCGACATCCTCGCGATGTCGACCCCGTCGAGCGTGATCCGCCCGCCGGTGACCTCGTAGAACCGCAGCAGCAGGTTGACCAGGGTGGTCTTGCCCGCCCCCGTCGGCCCCACGATCGCGACCGTGTGCCCCGGCTCCGCCGTCAGCGACAGGTCCTCGATGAGCGGCTTGTCCTTCTCGTAGCGGAAGGCGACGTGCTCGAACTCGACGTGCCCGCGCAGATCGGCCGGCTTCTCCCCGGGCACCGGATCCGCCGACTGCTCCTCGGCGTCGAGGAGTTCGAAGATCCGCTCGGCCGAGGCGACGCCCGACTGCACGAGGTTCGCCATCGACGCGACCTGCGTCAGCGGCATCGAGAACTGCCGCGAGTACTGGATGAAGGCCTGCACGTCACCGATGGACAGCGAACCGCTGGCCACCCGCAGACCGCCCACGACGGCCACCAGCACGTAGTTCAGGTTCGAGATGAAGAACATCAGCGGCTGCATGATGCCGCTGTTGAACTGCGCCTTGAAGCCGGCCTCGTACAGTGCCTCGTTCTGCTCGGCGAACTGCTCCGCCGACTCCTTCTGGCGCCCGAAGACCTTCACCAGGTTGTGGCCGGTGTACATCTCCTCGATGTGCGCGTTCAGCTTGCCGGTGGTCTTCCACTGCTGCACGAACTGCGGCTGCGAGCGCTTGCCGACCTTCGCCGCGACGAGCACCGACAGCGGCACCGTCACCAGCGCGACCAGCGCCAGCAGCCAGGAGATCCAGAACATCATCACCAGCACGCCGACGATGGTCAGCAGCGAGTTGAGCATCTGCCCCATCGTCTGCTGCAGCGTCTGCCCGATGTTGTCGATGTCGTTGGTCGCCCGGCTCAGCACCTCGCCGCGCTTCTGCTTGTCGTAGTACGACAGCGGAAGGCGCGACAGCTTCGCCTGCATGTCCTTGCGCAGCTGCGCCACGGCCAGGTTGATCGCCCGGTTGGCGAGCCGCGTGCCGATCATCATCGCGAGGCCGGCCACCGCGAACACGGCGAGCGCGAGCAGCAGCACCTCCCCGATCGCGTCGAAGTCCACGCCCTGGCCGGGGGTGAAGTCGACGCCGCCGAGCATGTCGGCCATGCCGCCGTCACCCTTGGCCCGCAGGCCCTCGATGACCTGTTCCTTGGTCTGCCCGGCCTTCATCTGCCCGCCGATGATCCCGCCGAACAGCAGGTCGGTGGCGTGCCCGAGGATCTTCGGCCCGACCACCGAGAGACCCACGCTGATGACGACCGCGACCAGTACCGAGACGACCGCCGTCCGGTGCGCGGCGAGCCGCTTGAGCAGCCGTTTGCCGGAGTTCTTGAAGTCCATCGAGCGCGAACCGGGCGCACCGGCCGCCATCCGCGCCGCCATCGGCCCGCTCATCAGGCGGCCTCCGCTTCCGTCAGCTGGGAGAGCACGATCTCCCGGTAGGTCTCGTTGTCGGCCATCAGCTCGTGATGGCGTCCGGTGCCGACGACCCGGCCCTCGTCGAGGACGATGATCCGGTCGGCGTCCCGGATCGTCGCGACCCGCTGGGCCACGATCACCACGGTCGCCTCGGCGGTCTCGGCGCCCAGCGCCCGGCGCAGCGCGGCGTCGGTGGCGTAGTCGAGCGCGGAGAACGAGTCGTCGAAGAGGTAGATCTCCGGCCGCTGCACGAGCGTGCGCGCGATGGCGAGCCGCTGGCGCTGACCACCGGAGACGTTCGTGCCGCCCTGGGCGATGGGCGCGTCGAGCCCGCCCTCCAACTGGCTCACGAAGCCCTTGGCCTGCGCCACCTCCAGGGCGTGCCACAGCTCCTCGTCCGTGGCGTCCGGCTTCCCGTAGCGCAGGTTCGACGCGACGGTCCCGGAGAACAGGTACGGCTTCTGCGGTACGAGCCCGACGGTCCTCGCCATCAGTTCGGGATCGATCTCGCGGACGTCCTCCCCGTCCACGTAGACGACGCCTGCCGTGGTGTCGTACAGCCGCGGCACGAGCCCGAGCAGCGTCGACTTGCCGCTGCCCGTCGAGCCGATGACCGCGGTGGTCTCGCCCGGCAGCGCGACCAGGTCGACCGCGCGCAGCACCGGCTCCTCGGCGCCCGGGTACCCGAAGTCCGCACCACGGATCTCCAGGTGCCCGTGCCGGCGCAGCTGCCGCACGGAGGTCTCCGGGGCGGGCGGCACGACGCTGGACTCGGTCGCGAGGACCTCCTGGATGCGCTCGGCGCACACCTCGGCCCGCGGCACCTGCATGAACATGAAGGTGGCCATCATCACGCTCATCACGATCTGCATGAGGTACGCGAGGAAGGCGGTGAGGTCACCGATCTGCATGTCCCCGCCGTTGATCCGGTGGGCACCGAACCACACCACGGCGATGGACGCGACGTTCACGATCGTCATCACGAACGGGAACATCAGCGCCATGATCCGGCCGGTGGCCAGCGAGGTCTGCGTGAGGTCCCGGTTGGCCTCGCCGAACCGGCTCTTCTCGAAGTCGTCCCGCACGAACGCGCGGATGACGCGGTTGCCGGTGATCTGCTCGCGCAGCACCCGGTTCACGGTGTCCAGCTTGACCTGCATGGACCGGAACAGCGGGCGCATCCTGCGGATGATCAGCGACAGCACGACCGCCATCACGGGCAGCACGGCGAGCAGGACGCCCGACAGCGGCACGTCGAGGCCGAGCGCCATCACCACACCGCCGACGCACATGATCGGTGCCGACACCATGAGCGTGAAGCCCATCAGCACCAGCATCTGGACCTGCTGCACGTCGTTCGTGGTCCGGGTGATCAGCGAGGGCGCCCCGAACTGGCCGACCTCCCGCGCGGAGAAGGACTGCACGCGGTCGAAGATCGCGCCGCGCACGTCCCGTCCGACGGCGGCGGCGGTCCGCGCGCCGAAGTACACGGCGCCGGTGTTGCAGACGACCTGGACGACCGTGACACCGAGCATCGCGGCGCCGTAGCTCAGGATGTAGCCGGTGTCGCCGTTCACGACACCGTTGTCGATGATGTTCGCGTTCAGGGTCGGCAGGTACAGGGCGGCGCAGGTCTGCAGGAACTGCAGCAGCACCAGCAGCCCGATGGGTTTCTTGTACGGACCCAGATGGGTCCGCAGGAGTCGTATGAGCACGCTCGGTCTCTCGTGGTCGGCGGTCTGGAGTGAGCGGTGGGCAGGGGAGGGACGTACAGGGGAGGAGCGGTGCGCCGCGAAACGACGACGCATGGACCCCTATCGTCGAACACTCCACCCGTGTTACCTCAACCGATTAACCCAAGAGCGCACAAAGACCAGCCGCAGGCCTACGATCGCGAGGCCTACGAGAACGCCCCGGGGTGGATCTGCTCCCGCACCGAGCGGTACTGCTGGCGCACCGCCTGGCCCACGGCCGCCTCCTCGCCCGGCTCGAAGACCTGCGCGGCCGCGCCCTGCCACTGCGGCAGCTGCCCGCTCAGCGCCCAGGCGGCCTGCCGGGCCGCGCCGATCGCCGCGTAGTCCGCGGGCTGCGGCACCACGACCTGCGTCCCGAACAGCATCGGTGCCGCGGCCTGCACCGCGTGCAGCTCGGCGGCGGCCCCCAGCAGGAACACCCGCCGGATCTCGACGCCGCGCCCGCGCAGTACGTCCATCGCGTCGGCGAGCCCGCACAGCATGCCCTCGAAAGCGGCGCGCGCCAGGTGCTCAGGACGCATGGACTCCCTCCTGAGCCCGCTCAGGGTCCCCGCGGTGTGCGGCAGGTTCGGCGTCTTCTCGCCCTCCAGGTAGGGCAGGAGCACGAGTCCGTGGGCGCCCGGCGTCGACTTCATGGCGAGCTCGGACAGCTCCTCAAGACCGCCGTCGAGCCCCAGCATCTCGGCGGCGCCGCGCAGCGCCCGCACCGCGTTCAACGTGTGCACGACCGGCAGGTGCATGCCCGTGGCGTCGGCCAGCGACGTGATGGCGCCGGTGGAGTCCACCAGCGCCTCGTGGTGCACGGCCATGACCGAACCCGAGGCCCCCAGTGACACCACGGCGTCCCCGGCCCGCACGCCGAGCCCGAAGGCGGCGGCCATGGTCTCCCCGGTGCCGGCCGAGATGATCAGCCCCTCCGGGGTCGTCCCCGCGGAATCCCCGGGCCCGAGCACCTCCGGGAGCATCGCCTGCCGGCCGAGGGCCAGCTCCACGAGATCGGGCCGCCAGGCCCCGGTGGCGGCGGACCAGTAGCCGGTGCCGGAAGCGCCGCCCCGGTCGGTGGTCCTGCGGCTGGGCCGGCCGAGGAGCTGCCACACCAGCCAGTCGTGGGCCTGCAGGAGCAGCGCCACCCGCTGCGCGTTCTCGGGCTCGGTACGCGCCAGCCAGCGCAGCTTGGTGACCGGCTGCGCGGCCTGCGGCACCGATCCGACGGCCTCGGCCCACGCCTCGCGCGAGCCGAGCC
>NZ_JAAGMG010000108.1 GCF_010548525.1 Streptomyces sp. SID14478 | reverse complement strand
GTGCGCGCTGCCCTCACGTACCTGACCGACCCGGCCCCGCGCGGCATCGAGCGCGCCCGCCTCGACACGGCCGCCGACCTCGCCGTCGCGCTGTCGCGGACGTACGAGGCGGCGGACCCCTGGCCCGCCGAGGTGCGCAATCTGCTGGCCTGCGTGCTGATCGCGCTGGAGCGCTGGCCGGACGCCCTGGAGCAGCTGCGGCTGATCGGCCCGTACGCGACGTCGTTCCCCTGGGACCGGGTCTCGGACGACCCGCTGGGCCGCTTCCTGGAGCTGCGCGACGAGGTGCGCCTGGAGGTCGCGGCCGCGCTGCCGCTGCGCGGCGGACCCGGCGGCTCCGGCGCCCATTACCCTTGACCGTCGTGACCATCGCCCGGCTTCCGCTCTTCCCGCTCAACTCGGTACTGTTCCCGGGGCTCGTGCTTCCGCTGAACGTCTTCGAGGAGCGTTACCGCGCCCTGATGCGCGATCTGCTGAAGGCGTCCCCCGCCGACCCGACCGACCCCGACGCCGACCCGGCCGTCTCCGACGAGCCCCGGCAGTTCGCCGTCGTGGCGATCCGCGACGGCCACGAGGTCGCGCCGAGCGCCGCCGGCATGCCGGACGACGTGACGACGAAGGAGGCGGGCGCGGGCCCGGGGGCCGGCTTCAGCGACGACCCGCTCACGTCCTTCCACGCCATCGGCTGCGTCGCGGACGCGGCGACGATCCGCGAGCGCGCCGACGGCAGCTTCGAGGTCCTGGCCACCGGCACCCGCCGGGTCAAGCTGCATTCGGTGGACGCCTCGGGCGCCTATCTGACGGCCGAGGTCGAGGAGCTGCCCGAGGAGGACGGCGACGAGGCGGGCGCCCTGGCCGAGGGCGTGCTGCGCGCGTTCCGTTCGTACCAGAAGCGCCTGGCGGGGGCCCGGGAGCGGTCGCTGACGACGGGCGCGGAGCTGCCCGACGAGCCCTCGGTGGTGTCGTACCTGGTGGCGGCGGCCGCGGTGCTCGACGTACCGACCAAGCAGCGGCTGCTCCAGGCCCCGGACGCGGCGTCCCGGCTGCGCGACGAGCTGAAGCTGCTGCGCGCCGAGACGGCGATCATCCGGAATCTGCCGTCCCTGCCCGCGACGGACCTGACACGACAGGCGACCAGCCTCAACTGACGTAGGGGATCAGCGAGTTGGCGAAGAAGACCAAGAAGAACCAGCAGTCCGGGGGGACTCCCGCGACGGTGGCGCTCACCGCCGCGGGCACGGCCTTCACGGTGCACGCGTACGCCCACGACCCCGCGCACCCCTCGTACGGCGAGGAGGCCGCCGAGGCGATGGGCGTCGCCCCGGAGCGGGTCTTCAAGACGCTCGTCGCGGACGTCGACGGCCACCTGACCGTCGCCGTCGTGCCGGTGGCGGGGCAGCTGGACCTCAAGGCACTGGCGTCGGCGGTCGGCGGCAAGCGCGCCGCGATGGCCGACCCGGCGCTGGCCGAGCGCACCACCGGTTACGTACGGGGCGGCATCTCCCCGCTCGGCCAGCGCAAGAAGCTGCGCACGGTCATCGACTCCTCGGCCGGCGGGCACGACACCATCTGCGTCTCAGCGGGCCGCCGCGGCCTCGAAGTCGAGCTGGCCCCCGGGGACCTGGCGTCCCTCACGGACGCCGTGCTCGCCCCCGTCGCCCGCGCGTGAGCCCGTCCCGGACCCTGGACGTTCCCCGCCGCTTCGACTAAGCACCAAGGACATGTCGAAGAAGACGCGCAAGCGCAAGTGGCGGATCAAGAAGGGCAAGGCCAATCACGGGCGCAGGCCCGCCTGAGGATCCCGGTGCGACAGTCGGCCGCGGATGTCGTCGAAGTGCTCGTGCACGGCGGCCTCCGCGGCCTCTGCGTCGCCCGCCCGTACGGCGGCCACGATCCGCCCGTGCATCCGGGCGAGTTCGCTGCCGTCCTTGTTCTCGGGGGGCTGTCCCACGTCCTGCGTCCGCGACTGGTGGAAGGCGCTCCAGAACGCGTCGAGCAGCTCGCTCAGCAGCCGGTTGGCCAGCGGCCCGTACAGCGCCAGGTGGAACGCGCGGTCGGTCGCGGCGTCGATCGCACCGTGCGCGGCGACCTCGTCGTGCATCCGCCGCACGAGCCCGTCGAGCGCGGCGAGCGAATCCTCGTCGAGCCGGCCCGCGAGGCTGCTCATCAGCCCCGCCTCCAACGCCTCGCGCAGCTGCAGGAGTTCGAGCAGGCTGTCCTCGCCCCTGCGGTGCCCGACGACAGTGCGGAAGGCGAGGCCGTCGATCAGCGGCTCCAGCGACATCGACCCGACGTACGTGCCGAAGCCGCGCCGGATCTCCACGACGTGCGTGGCCTGGAGCGACTTCAGGGCCTCGCGCAGCGAGTTGCGGCTGACGCCGAACCGCTCCCTCAGCTCCGCCTCGGTCGGCAGCGGATCGCCGGGCCCGAGCCCCCGCTCGACGATGAACTCCTTGATCCGCTGCTGTGCGTCGTCCGCGACCAGTGCGCGCATCGCTCGCCTCCCCTGTAGAACCGTCGGCCTGTCGGACCCTTGACACCGCTGTCGTCGGTGGCGCAATGTCGCCCTGGGACATAGGACATCCTACGTCCTACCTGTCCCCCCACCTCCGTCCGACCCGGGAGACCACCGCCATGCCTCTCCGCGCCCCGTTCCCCGCCCCCTTCCGCGGCGTCGTCCCGCCGCTGGTCACCCCGCTCACCCCGGAGGGCGAGGTGGACGTCGTATCGGTGCGGCGGCTCGCCGAACACCTCATCGGCGCCGGGGTGCACGGCCTGTTCCTGCTGGGCTCCAGCGGCGAGGCCGCCTATCTCACGGACGCGCAGCGCCGCACGGCCCTGGAGGCCGCCGTCGAGGCGGCGGCCGGCCGGGTCCCGGTGCTCGCGGGCGTCATCGAGACCACGACCGCGCGGGTCCTGGACCGGGCGCAGGACGCGGTGAAGTCGGGCGCCGACGCGCTCGTGGCGACCGCGCCGTTCTACACGCGCACCCACCCGGCCGAGATCGCCGACCACTTCCGGCGGCTGCGGGCGGGCGCGGACCTGCCCCTGTTCGCGTACGACATCCCGGTCGCGGTGCACAGCAAGCTGAGCCGCGACACGCTCCTCGCGCTGGCCGCCGACGGCACGCTCGCCGGCCTCAAGGACTCCAGCGGCGACGAGGGCTCCCTGCGCCGCCTGCTGGCCCCGCTGCGCGCGGCCGCGCCTACGTTCTCCGTGCTCACCGGCGCCGAACTCACCGTGGACGGCGCCCTGTTGGCGGGCGTCGACGGCGTGGTCCCCGGCCTCGGCAACGTCGACGCGCACGGCTACGTACGTCTCTACGAGGCCGCCCGGGCCGGCGACTGGGACACCGCCCGGCGCGAACAGGACCGGCTCGCCGCCCTGTTCGGGATCGTCGAGGCCGGCGACCCGGCGCGGATGGGCGGCTCCTCCTCCGCGCTCGGCGCGTTCAAGGCCGCCGCCCATCTGCAGGGCGTCATCGACTGCCCGGCGACCGCCGCGCCCCAGGTCCCGCTCGGCGAGGCCGAGGTCACGTACGTGCGCCGCCACCTCACCGAGGCGGGCCTGCTGTGACGACCGCCCCCGCGAGCGAACCCTGGTACCGCGCCATAGGCCCGACGAAGTGGAAGTCGTTCTTCGCCGCCTGGATCGGCTACTTCCTCGACGGCTTCGACTTCGTCCTGATCACGCTCGTGCTGACCGAGATCGGCGACGAGTTCGGCCTGTCCGGCGTCGAGCAGGCGAGCCTGGTCTCCGGCGCGTTCATCACGCGCTGGCTGGGCGGCGCCGTGCTCGGCGCGCTCGGCGATCGCTACGGCCGCAAGGCGGCGATGATCGCCTCGATCGTCCTGTACTCGGTCGGCACCTTCGCCTGCGGCTTCGCCTGGGACTATCTGAGCCTGTTCACGGCCCGGCTGCTGATCGGCATGGGCATGGCCGGCGAGTACAGCGCGAGCGCCACGTACGTCCTGGAGAGCTGGCCCGCGAAGCTGCGCAACCGGGCGTCCGGCTTCCTGATCTCCGGCTTCTCGCTCGGCGGCGTCCTCGCGGCCGAGGTCTACGAGCACGTCGTACCCGGCCACGGCTGGCGCTGGCTGTTCTACATCGGCCTGCTCCCGGTGGCGATCGCGCTGTGGGTGCGCCGGGCGCTGCCGGAGGCCGAGGAGTGGCAGGAGCAGGTCGCGCGGGCGGGCGAACGGCCGAGCCCCTTCCGTCCGTTGTTCGCCACCCGGCGTCTCGCGACGGTCAACACCGCCTTGGTGGTCGCGGCGACAGGCTCCCTGTTCGCGGTGTTCACCCCGGTCGGCGAGGGCGCGGTACCGCTGCTCTCGGTCGTCGCGGCGGCGTGCCTGCTGGCCTTCGCGGTCCAACTGGGCGGACGCAGGCGCTGGCTGCTCCACGTCGCCCTCATCCTCACCGTGTTCTGCGCGTTCCTGTACAGCTGGCCGGTGCAGGCGCTGCTGCCGACGTATCTGAAGACCGAGCTGGGCTACTCCCCCGCGCAGGTCACGGACGCGCTGTTCTGGGCCGGGTTCGGCACGGCCTTCGGCTGCGTCGTGGCCGGTTTCCTCGGCGACCGCTTCGGCACGCGCACGGCGTACGCGGCGACGCTCCTGGTCGGCGTCGCCTTCGTGTTCCCGGTGTTCGCGGTCCGCGGCAGCCTGCTGGGCCTCGGCGTCCTGCTCTTCTGCATGCTCGCGTGCATGCAGGGCATCTCGGGTCTGCTGCCCAAGTTCATCGCGGGCCACTTCCCGACCGAGACCCGGGCGGCGTCCCTCGGCTTCACGTACAACGTGGGCGCGCTGGGCGGCGCGGTCGCCCCGGTGCTCGGCGCGAAGCTGGCCTCCGGGATGTCACTGGGGCAGTCCCTGGCGATCCTGACCTTCACGCTGACGCTAGTTGTGATCGTCCTGATCGGTTTCGACGTCCCGAACCGGCTGGGCCGGCTCGTGGACCCGGAGGGCACGAAGGACTACCTCGCGCAGGAGGGCCCGGTTCAGGCTCCCGTGCCGGGCGCGTCCTCCACGTTCCGCGGCGCGCGGTCGTAGTAGCCGGCGTACGGATCGGGGTCGCGGGGCCCGAACAGCCCCGTGAGGGCGAGGTGCACGACCAGTGCGGCCAGCGGCCACGCGAGCAGCGCCCCCTTGGCCTTCAGCTCCAGGGGGGCGTCGAAGGCCACGCCCTTGCCGACGTCCTTGGCGTGCGCGACGACGTTCTGCGTGGGCCCGAGCCAGATCCCGAACCGCCAGGCCAGCGCGCCGCCGAGCAGGCTGCCGAGGGCGAGCGCGACGACCAGCGGGATGCCGCCGCGCCTGCGCCACAGGAAGACGGCGGCGCCGGTGACGACCCCGCAGGCGAGCGCGAGCAGAGTGAACGTTCCGTCCACTCCGATGGCCTGCTCTCCCTCGGTGTCCTTGAGGTAGACGGCCGTGCTGTCCGACACCAGCGGGATCCGCGGCGCGAGCCACAGCCACAGCGCCCCGAGCAGCAGCCCGACGAGCGCGACGCCGACCGTCACGACGACGGCCTCGCGCAACTCGGTGCGCAGCCCGGGCCCCTCGTCCTGCGGCGCGGCAGGAGCGGGCGGCAGGTGCCCGGTCATCGGGTCGGGTGCCTGCCACGGGTCACTGTGCCCGTTGTTGTGCGGAGGTTGATGAGGCGGCGTCAGCGGTGCGGTCACCCTGCCATCGTGCCAGGCGTACCTGTCGGCCGCGTCACCGGACGGCTGCCCGGCGGTACGCCCAGGTCGCCACGGCCAGCGAGGCGACGCCGACACCGGCGCAGACGCCCAGGTCGAGCAGGACCGCGGGCCAGTCCGGGTGGCTGCCGAAGGTCCGCGCGAAGGCCTCGACGCCGTACGTCGAGGGCAGCAGGTCCCGCGCGTACTGCACGACCTCGGGCATTCGGTCGGCCGGCAGCACCCCGAGCAGGAGCGCCGCCGACATGCCCAACTGGCCGAGCAGCGTGGCCAGTTCGGCGCGCGGCGCGAGCAGCCCGAGAGCCGCACCGAGCCCGGACAGGGCGGCACCGGCCAGCGGGATCACGGCGCCGAGCACCCACAGGTGCGTCAGCGGCAGATCGAACATGGCACAGCCGACGACCGCGGTGACCACGGTGCCCGGCACGGTGAACGAGGCGTAGGCGCCGGCGGCGCCGAGCACCACGGAGGCGGGTGGCACGGGCAGCGTCGCGTAGTGGTCGAGGCCGCCTGCCGCGCGCAGCTGCCCGAAGTACTGGGCGAGCAGGTTGAGCGCGACGAACGCGACGACCAGTACGGCGGACCCGGCGACGACGGCCTGCGCCTCGCGGCCGCCCTGGTCGACGACACCGCGCATCAGGATCATGATCCCGATCGACTGGAAGGTCGCGACGAACAGCAGCGGGATGCGGGCCACCCGGGCCCGCGAGAGCTGGGCGCGGTAGACGGCGGCGAGCGACGGCAGGAACCTGGCCCGGGGCGCGAGGGTGTCGTCGTCGGCCAGGGCGGCATCCTCGATCACAGGCCCTCGCACGGCCTCCGCGGATACGACACTCACGCCTTCACCAGGCCCTTCACGCTGCTGCGGCTCCCGCCGAGTGCCAGATAGACGTCCTCCAGGCTCGGGGTGGCGAGCGTGAAGTCGTCGAGGAAGTCGAAGGCGGGGCCGCCGGTGACCGCGGCGACGGCGGCCCGGGCCGCGTCCGGCGCGAGCCGCAGCGACCAGCGCCGCC
>NZ_JAAGMG010000074.1 GCF_010548525.1 Streptomyces sp. SID14478 | reverse complement strand
GAGCAGGACCCGGTCGGCGGGGCGGGCCGCGGCGTGGGCGCGGACGAGGGCGAGGGCTTCGGCGCGCGAGCGTGCGGCCGTGAGGTCGAGGCCGGTGAGGGCCAGGCCGGTCGACGTGGTGTGGACGTGGGCGTCGGTGAACGCCGGGGTGACCAGCGCGCCGTCGAGGTCGACGACCTCGTCCACGCCGTCCGCGAACGCGTCCGCCGCGCCTTCCGAGCCGACCCAGGCGACGTGTCCGGCCTCCACGACCATGGCGGTGGCGAAGGGGTCGGCGGGGCTGTGCACCTCGCCGCGTCGCAGGAGGACGGTGCGGGTGCTGGGGGGCGTGCTCATGGGGGACAGTCTCCCGCGCCGGGCGGCCGGCGGTGTCGCCGGGGTCCCTTTTGTCGGGTCGTCCTCAGATCCGCGGCGGCCGCGCCTCGTAGGGCGTCGACAGGACGACCGTGGTCCGCGTCGAGACGCCCGCCAGGGACCGCACCCGCGCCAGCAGGTTCTCCAGCTCGTGCGGTGAGTCGACCCGCACCTTCAGGATGTAGTTCTCGTCGCCGGCCACGCTGTGGCACGCCTCGATCTCGGGTACGCCCGCGAGGCGCTCCGCGATGTCGTCGGGCGCGCTCGGGTCGAACGGCTTCACCGAGATGAACGCGGTGAGCGGCAGCCCGACGGCTTCGGGGTCGACGACCGCGGCGTAGCCGCGGATCACACCGCGCTGCTCCAGGCGGCGCACCCGCTGGTGCACCGCCGACGTGGACAGGCCCGTGGCCTTGCCCAGGTCGGTGTAGCTCATCCGCCCGTCCCTGACGAGCAGCTGCACGATCTGTCGGTCGAGCTCCTCCATGCGCCAGAACCTACAGGGCCCGTGATCGCGCCGGATACCTGAGCGACGCCGGTCGAGGGCCCCGGGTCCGCGTACGGCGGTCCGGGGCGGCCCTTTCGCCTACCTCTTCCTGGGCACCTGCAATCGGCATGTGACGAAGGCCACACCCCTTGGGCCGTGTCCGTGGGCAGGAAGCGATTACCCCGCGAGCGGGGCGGGAAGTGCTTGCTGTGGTCGAGGCCGCGGCTCCTGGTCGGCCCACCCGAGGGGGAGATTCCCATGCAGAACGTGAAGCGTCCTGGACGCCCCGCGACGCGAAGTCGCCAGCAGTCCGTCGTGGAGCCCCAGCCGGAGGGCGTCGAACCCGACGCCTTCGACGGGGACGAGAGCGACGCGTACGACACCTTCGAGATGTACCGGGTGATCTGCCCGGACTGTGCGCAGCCCATCGCGCTCCTGGCGGACGAGGACGTCCTGCCCGAGCACGCGCTGTGCCCCACGCCCTGGAACCCGTTCGGACTCACCGTCTGTGCGGGCACCGGGCGCGCGGCCGCCGAGGCGCGCCCCGCGGACGAGCTGACGGGCACTCAGGAGCAGGACACCGCCCTACTGTTGACGCTCCCTCAGGGACTCGACTGGCGCACCCAGCCGTTCTCGCACGTGGGCGGCCCCGGCTCGCGCCCCCTGCGGGTGCCGCGGCAGCGCGCCGCCTGAGCTACCGCAGGCCGTCCCAGTAGCTGCCCTGCACCATGGCCCGCAGGCTGTCGTGGTGCAGGATCAGCGTGTCCGGGTCCGCGGGCACGGCGGCCTCGCCGAAGTGGACCTGGCGGTAGGCGACGCGGAGCATCACCACGGCGTGCCGCAGGGCCGCGTACAGGGTGTGGAAGTCCATGTCGCGCGGTGTGTGGCCGGTGAGTTCGGCGTAGCGCGCCTCCACCCGGTCGCGGCGCAGGAAGCCGGGCAGGCCGGGCTGGCCGAAGGTCTCCGTCAGGTCCTGGAAGAACCGGTGCAGATAGATCGTCCAGCCGAGGTCCACCTCGCGCGGGGCGAGCGCCGCCATCTCCCAGTCGAGGACCGCGGCCGGGGCGAAGCCGTCGTAGATGATGTTGCCGATGCGGGCGTCGCCCCAGTTGAGGACCGCGTCGCCCTCGTCGCGCGGCCACAGCGACTCCAGCCGTTCGAAGGCGCTCTCGATGAGCGGTGAGCGCGGCAGGCCGTCCACCACCCAGGCGTAGTAAGCGCGTTGGGCCTCGACGTGCCGGCGAAGCGGACTGCCTTCGCCCGGCAGCGCGAGGAAGTCCGCCTCGGCCGCGGGCACGCCGTCGTGCAGCCTTGCCAGCAGCGAGAGGCTGGCGTCCTCCAGTTCCGCGCGCTGCGTGTCTGTGGCGGCGTGCAGCCAGTTCCCCTCGTAGGTGTACGGCATGACGTCGGGCGGCACCCGGCCGGCGACCCGCTCCATCACGAAGAACGGCGCGCCGAGCGGTCCCGCGTCCTGTTCCAGCCACAGCACGCGCGGCACCGGCAGCCCGGTGCGCTCGGCGGCGAGCCGCATCGTGCGGTACTGCTTCGGCATGTCGTACACCGGGAAGATCGTGTACGCGGACGGGTCCGCCGCCAGCCTCAACGCGCAGGCCCTGACCGGTGGTTGCGGGTGCTCGATGTCGAACAGCAGGGTCTCGCTCGACATGCCGTTGGACTCGGGGACGGTGACGTTCACCGCCTTCGCGCCGGGCAGCCGGTGTCCCAGCCAGGCGGTGAGCCGGCGGGCGATCTCCTCGGGCTCGCGAGTGGACGTGCGGGGGCGCGGTGCTGTCGCCATGGCCGAACTCCCTTTCCGTACGGGTGATTACGAGCGCTCGGGCGTCGGTCCCGCGACGTCGGAGAAGCCGGTGAAGCCGCTCGGGTCGTGACGGCCGAAGCTGCCGTGCTCGAAGATGCCGTGACCGACCTGCCCGTCGAGGGTGAAGCGGGCGGCGTGGTCGATCACCCCGTAGGCGGCCAGGGGGTGGGCCGAGGGGTCGGCGAGGTCGTAGGCGCGGCGATCGGTCCAGCCGTGGCCCTGCCAGGTCCCGTGCTGCCAGTCGTCGGCCGGCGGGTAACCCGCGCCGACCGCGAGCGGCGAGGAGGCGAGGATCTCGACGCCGAGTTCGAGCGGCTTGCGCTCGACCGGGTCGGTCAGGTGGATGACCGCGTCGCGGGGCCGGCGGGTACCGGGGTGATAGGTGATGTCGGCCTGGGGCCAGCCCAGTTGGCGGTCGCGATGCCCGTCGCGCACCAGCGTCGCGTCGTTCAGGGAGCGGTAGCCGTCCGCGTCCTCCTGCAGGACGACCATGAGGAAGCGGTCGTCGAACCTGACCGGCGCCCAGATCCAGTGGAAGCCCTCGGTGGGATGCTCCTGCGCGAGCCGGCCGCCCTCCTCGCCGGGCACGGGCCGCACTCCCCAGCTGCGGTCGCGGGTCCCGGTCCAGCCGCGCACCTCGATCTCGCGTCCGCCGATCCGCAGCCGGCCCTCGCACCGCCCCGCCTGCACGAAGCGCTTGCCCTCCAGGATGAGCCGGGAGCCACGGCGCTGGGTGTGGTGCGGTTCCCACAGAGCCGGGAAGTCCGCGCTCCACCCGATCTCGTAGGAGAGGCCGTCGGGGTCGTCCGGATCGGCCGCGCAGCTCAGCACGAACTCGTTCAGCGGGCGCTCGACGTGGATCCGCAGCGGGCCGACCTCCATGCGCGTGCGGTTCTCGTCGGTGAGGGCGTCCGAGGCGCGGGCGGCGTGCAGGGTGTCGCCGACGCGCAGGGTGGCGTAGGCGTCGATCACGCCGAGGTTCGGGTAGACGCCGAGCCCGAGGATGAGCAGGAACTCGCCGGTCGGGTCGACGAGATGGAAGATGCAGCGGTCGTAGGCGTTGCGGTCGCCGGTGGCGACGTGCTTCATCGACAGCGGCACCTGGTGGACCGGGTACTCGTCGAACGCGATGGGGCGGTCGTCCTCGGCCATGGCAAACCTCCCTGAACACACGGCAGTTGACGTCGCCCGGAGGGGTACGGCCTGCCCGGCGGCGGAGTTGACGGTACGTCAGGTAGCGCACGGTGACCAGATGTTCGACCCGGCAGGGCGACGCGCACGGTTATGTCGCGAACTGACGCTCGATTGCGTCCATCGGTGACCTGTCTCGTCCCCCACACGTTGACCTGGCATGACCCCGACGCCGACAGCCACCCCTGCGCCCACCGGCCGACGCAGGCGCGTCCTCGTGCCCGTTCCCGCAGAATCGGTTCACCAGCAGCACCGTGCCGCCCCTCAGACGCATGCGCCACAGGCGTCACATGCGTCGCATCAGACGCAGCAGGCATACGTCCACCCTCAGGACCCGCCCATCTACCAGGCACTCCTCATGTCCTGGGCCGACCGCGGCAGGACCCTGCCGGGGCGCCACGACCCGGAGTGGGCGCAGCTCGTGGCGCCCACCGTGCGGACGGGGCAGTTCAGCGCGACTCCGGACCCACGAGGTGGCGGGCGATGACCATGCGCTGGATCTGATTGGTCCCCTCGACGATCTGCAGCACCTTTGCCTCGCGCATGAAGCGCTCGACGGGGAAGTCGGCGGTGTATCCGTAGCCGCCGAACACCTGCACCGCGTCCGTCGTCACCTTCATCGCGGCGTCCGTGCACAGCAGCTTCGCCATGGCCGCCTGCCGGGAGAACGGCCGGCCCGCGTCCCGCAGCCGGGCCGCCGACAGGTACAGGGCACGACCCGCCTCGACCTGCGTCGCCATGTCCGCCAACATGAACCGCAGGCCCTGGAAGTCGGCGATGGGCCGTCCGAACTGGGCGCGCCCCTTGGCGTACGCCACCGCCTCGTCCAGCGCCGCCTGGGCCACGCCGATCGCGCAGGCCGCGATGCCGAGCCGCCCCGAGTCGAGTGCGGACAGCGCGATCTGGAAGCCCTGCCCCTCGTCCCCGATGCGGCGCGCGTCGCTCACCCGCACCCCGTCGAAGTGGACCTGAGCGGTCGGGGAGCCCTTCATGCCCATCTTCTTCTCCGGCGCGGCGGCGCTCAGCCCCTCGGCGTCGCCGGGGACCAGGAACGCCGTGATGCCGTGCGCGCCCTCGCCCCCACTGCGGGCCAGGACCGTGTAGAAGTCGGCGACGCCGCCGTGCGTGATCCACGCCTTGGTCCCGGTGAGCACCCACGCGTCGCCGTCCCGCACCGCCTTCGTCCGCAGGGACGCCGCGTCCGATCCCGACGAGGGCTCGGACAGGCAGTACGCGCCGAGCAGACCGCCGCCGAGCATGTCGGGCAGGTGCTCGGAGCGCTGCTGCTTCGTGCCGAAGTTGGCCAGCGCGTGGCAGGCCAGCGAGTGCACGCTGACGCCGAGTCCCACGGTCAGGCGTGCGGCCGCGAGCTCCTCCAGGACCTGGAGGTAGACCTCGTACGGCTGGTCGCCGCCGCCGAACTCCGCGTCGTACGGCAGCCCGAGCAGTCCGGACGAGGACAGCAGGGCGAACGCCTCGCGGGGGAAGCGGCCCGCCTCTTCGTCCTCGGACGCGTGCGGGGCGATCTCCCGCTGCGCGATGTCACGGACCAGTTGCATCAGGTCCTGAGCTTCGTCCGTCGGCAGTTGACGCTCGACTCCTGGCTCCGGCATGGCGACGCTCTCCTCCCTGGGCGGGCGCTGCGGCGGCGCGCGCGGGGTGGGGCGCCGCCGCCGATCGGTCACTACCGAGCCGATGCTGCCCCTCCGGGTCTCGGAAGCTGCTGATCAGCGGCTGCGGCGTGTTGAGTCTTCCCGATCCGGGGCCCGGTGTCACTAGTTAACGACCGCTTACTCCAACTTTTACGAAGCGGGGTGACGCCCGAGGGAAATTGGTTCGGACCATTGACCTCACTGGTCTAGTCCTCCTAGTCTTCCGTTCCACGTCTTACCGCGTTCATGTCACCTTCGTCCGGACGCGCGACGACGGGCTCACGCAGGTCCACAGCACCATTCCCCCCCTTGTTTCCCTCCCCCACGAGGAGACACGATGCTCAGACCGCACCTCCCCCGCGCGCGCTTCAAGGCGCTCGCCGCCGCCGCGTGTTGCGCCGTCCTCGGCGCCGGACTGCTCGCCTCCGCGGGCACCGCCACCGCGCAGACGGCCCCCGAACCGACCAGGGCCGCGGCCGGCTCGAAGGTCGTCGGATACTTCACCGAGTGGGGTGTCTACGACCGGAACTACCACGTCAAGAACGTCGAGACGTCCGGCTCCGCCGACAAGCTCACGCACATCAACTACGCCTTCGGCAACGTCCAGGGCGGCAAGTGCACGATGGGCGACTCGTACGCCGCGACCGACAAGGCGTACACCGCCGACCAGGCCGTGGACGGCGTCGCCGACACCTGGGACCAGCCGCTGCGCGGCAATTTCAACCAGCTGCTGAAGCTGAAGAAGCTGCACCCGAACCTCAAGATCCTCTGGTCGTTCGGCGGCTGGACCTGGTCCGGCGGGTTCACCGAGGCGGCCAAGGACCCGGCCGCGTTCGCCCAGTCCTGCTACGACCTGGTCGAGAACTCCAAGTGGGCCGGCGTCTTCGACGGCATCGACATCGACTGGGAGTACCCCAACGCCTGCGGTCTGACCTGCGACACCAGCGGGCCCGACGCGTACAAGAACCTGATGGCGGCGCTGCGGGCGAAGTTCGGCGCCGGTGCGCTGCTCACCTCCGCCATCCCGGCCGACGCCTCCGACGGCGGCAAGCTGGACGCCACCGACTACGCGGGCGCGGCCCAGTACGTCGACTGGTACAACCCGATGACGTACGACTACTTCGGCGCCTGGGACGCGCAGGGGCCGACCGCCCCGCACTCGCCGCTGACCTCGTACGACGGGATACCGAAGGCGGGCTACAACACGGACGCCACCATCGCCAAGCTCAAGGGTGCGGGCGTGCCCGCCTCGAAGCTGCTGCTCGGCATCGGCTTCTACGGGCGCGGCTGGACCGGCGTCACCCAGGCAGCTCCCGGCGGCACGGCCACCGGCCCGGCGGCCGGCAAGTACGAGCAGGGCATCGACGACTACAAGGAGCTCAAGACCAAGTGCCCCGCGACGGGCACGGTCGCCGGTACCGCCTATGCGTACTGCGGCAACAACTGGTGGAGCTACGACACCCCGTCGACCATCGCGGGCAAGATGGACTACAAGAACCAGCAGGGCCTCGGCGGCACCTTCCTGTGGGAGCTGTCGGGTGACACGACGAACGGCGAGCTGATCAAGGCCGTCGACTAGGCCTGCACGTAAGCGACTTGGGGCGGGACCCGGATCACTCCGGGCCCCGCCCCTCGCCTTCGTTCACGGGCGCGGCGGAGCCGGGTACGACGGCTCGAACTCCTCGATGACGCGCAGGGTCTCGCCGAGCGTGCGGACCAACAGGGCGCGCACCGTGTCCCGTTCGAGCGCCTGGCGGCCGATCCAGTCCAGTGTCACGCCCTCGACGCTGCACAGCCACCCGAGCAGCGCCAGTCGGACCAGGTCCGGCAACTCCTGCTTCCCGTAAGCGCCCTGGGCGATGGCCGCGATCATCGCGGTGCGCACCCCGTCCCGTATGGCCTGCACCTCGGCGTCGAAGCCGACGCCACCGGTGATGATCGCGCGGTACGCGGCCTGGTGGTGCTCCGCGTAGCGCAGGTAGCCGTCGATGGTGCGGTGCACGCGGTCGACGGGCGCCAGCTCCCCGGCGCTGCTCGCCCGCTCGACGAGGTCGCCGACGGACTCCTCGATGATCGCGAGGTAGTAGCCGCGCTTGGACTTGAAGTAGTAGTAGATCAGCCCTTTGGCGACGCCCGCGTGCTGGGCGATGTCGTCCATGGACAGTGCGTCGTAGGACGTGTCGGCGAACAACTTCCGTCCGATGGCGATGAGTTCGGCGCGCCGGGCGACGGATCGGTCGGTGCCGCGCGCCCGCTGTTGACTATTATTCAATTCCGGCCCTAGTCTCCAACTCCCTGCGGATTCCGCAGTATGGCACCTTCCTGGGCACCTCTTTGCCCTGCGCACTTCCCTGCCCCACGCACGTGGACGACGTACGGGAGGACGACATGAGCGAAGGCAGAACCAACTGGAGGAAGACGGCCGTGGTCGCCCTGCCGGCGGTCCTCGCCGTCGGCGTGATGACGTCCGTGATGGCGCAGGGCGTACTGGCCGCCTCCTTCGCCGTCTCCGGCACCAGTTTCCAGGTCTCGTCCGGCAATCTCCGCAGCAAGGGCCTGTCCTCGTACGTCCAGACGGACCGGTCCGCCGACGGGCGCGGCCATCCCGTCGCACTGCTCGGCATCGGGGACGCGACGCTCTCCGACATCTGCCAGTCGGCCGAGGTCAAGACCCCGGTGGGTACCGTGGTGTTCAAGCTGACGGCGGGCGGCGCCGCCGGGGACGTCACGGCCAGCAGCCTCGTGATCGACGGCGAGGACCTGGTGGGCGACGCCCGGTTCGGCACCGCACAGATCGGGCGGGACGCCTCGACGCTCGACGCGGTGCCCGCGGTCCACGGCGAGAAGGGGAAGTTCGGGCTGCAGGCCGGGGACATCGAGGTGTCGAAGGTGCGCTCGCACGCCTGGTCGGCGACCGGCGGCAACTTCCGCCTCAAAGGGATGAAGGTCGACGTCAGCCTCGGCGGCAAGAAGTGTTTCTGATCCGCAGGGGCCGGCTCGACGAGCGACTGCCCCTGCCCGAGGCCCGCCGCACCCTGCGCCGCTGGCGGCGGACCCGGCCGTTCTGGGCCGGACTGCTATTGGTCCTCGGCGGCGCCGAACTGCTGCTCGTGCCGCTGTCGCCGCTGACCGTGCTGGTCAGTCTGGGGCTGGGCGGGATCGCCGCGATCGGGATCGGGCTCGCGCTGATCGTGGCCGGGCTGTTCCTGTGGTTCCTGCCGCACACCCGCCACTACGTCAGCCTCAACGCCCTCATTTTGTCGGTGCTTTCGTTCGCGGCGACGAATCTGGGCGGATTCCTGCTCGGCATGGTGCTCGGGATCGCGGGCAGCGCCATGGGGTTCGGCTGGTCCCCCGTGGAGAGCGGCCGCGGCCGGACGCGCGTACGCGATCACCAAGGGACGCGGACGCTGGCCGTACTGCTGCCGGTGGTGATCGTGAGCGCCTCACTGCACGGGAGCCCGGCCCGGGCGGCGTCCACGGCCGCCGGCGGTGACGTCATCGCGGCCCGCGTCCCGCCGACCGTGACCACGAGCCTGTTCGCCCCGCAGGGCTTCCTGCTCGCCGGAGTACGCGAACTGCCCACCACCGACGGCCCGTTGAAGGTGATGGTGCTCCGCATGGACGCCGCCTCGCTCACCGACTACCGGCTGCGCACCCGGGACGGCAGCCGCGAACTGGCGCTGGGCGCCGACACGTTGGACCTCAGCGGCCGGGTGACCCTGTACCTGACGCGGTTCAGCGGATGCCTGGAGGGCCTGGTGTGCCTCACGTTCACGCCGGACCGGCTGCCGGTGCCACCGCTCGTCCCGCCGTTCGTCTTCATGACGGACGTGGCCGCCGAACAGGCCCTGGTCACCTCGGACTCCATCGTCGCGGGCGGGCTCACGCTAGGGGCGACACCATGATCGAGATCCAGGCCGCGCTGTTCTGGGCGTACGGGGCGGGCGCCACGTTCGCGCTCTCCGCGGGGCGTCAACTCCAGCTGTGGGAGCGGATCAACGCGGGCGAGGGACCGCGCACCCGCAGCCGCGCCGCCAATCCGTATCTGACGCTCACGATCCTGTTCGCGGCGGTGCTGATGGTGCCGACGGGGCTCTTCCTGCTGTGGCAGAACCCGTCGTGGGCGACCATGCACGTCGCCGCCGGACACCGGGGCGTGTGGGCCGGGTTCGTCCTCTTCTACGCGGGCGGGATCCCGGTCGCCGCGGTCCTCGGGTTCCTCGCGGCGCAGGCCCTGGTGCTGGTGGGCGCCGGATACTGGGCGTACCTGCAGTGCGTGGGCGGGTACTTCCTGCTGTTCGGGACGCTGGTGCACGGCTGGGACGGGCGCGGGTACGAGCGGTTCCTGTCGCCGGGGGCCGACGACTACGCGCGCTGGGCGCACGACAGCGTCGTCAACCACGTACTGGGCTTCCTGACGTCCGGCACGTTCCTCGCCCTGTTCCTGTTCGGCGCGGTGGTGATCGGCGCGATGCTCCTCACGGAGATCGGCTGGCTCGTGGAGGGCTGGACACTGCCGGGCGCCGACCGGGACCGGAAGGTGCCGCGGGTGGTCGCCGTCGGGATCGCGGCGGCCGGTGTGTACGGGCTGCCGTTCGCGGGGGCCGTCCTCGCGAGCGTGCTGGTGCGGCTGCTCGGCGGGTGGCTGGGGCTGCCGCTGTTCGCGGTGCTCGCCGGCGCGGTGCTGCTGTGGCGCCGCTCACCGGTGCGCCGGCTGTACGGGCTCGTCGGCGTACCGGACCGGCACTGGCGGGTGGAGCCGGACGCCGGGCCCGCCGTGGTGGCTCAGGTCACATCCAGCCGATCTGCGTGACGAACATCGCGAGCACCACGACGAAGGTCCAGCCCAGGACGTGTTCGAGGATCTTCGGACCGCCCTCGTCGGGGCCGCCGGTGCGGGTGCGCGAGCCGGTGGGGGCGGATGCGGTGGCAGAGCTTGCGGTCATGGGTGTCTCGCTCGGTTCGTCGTCGTGTCCTTGACTCCCCCGATGGCGCCCCGGGTCCCCTCCGGCGCCCTCTCCACCTTGCCATCGCGAGGCCCCTTCGCGACCGAGACCTTGGTCACGCACAACCGGGCCGCAGTGCCGTGCGTCCCACACTGCGACGCGTTCCGTCCGACCGGAAGGTTCACGACTCACGATGAGCACAAACCGGACGCCCCGCCGCAGATCCCGTCGCACGCTCGCCGCGGCGATCACCGTCGGCATCGCACTGATCGGCCCCACGGCCGTCTCGCAGGCAGCCTCCCCGGACGGCGGACAGCAGCCCACGCCGGGCGCCGCGGGGCTCGGCGACCCGATGTTCCCGCTCGACGGGAACGGCGGCTACACGGTCCGCCACTACACCCTGGACTTCGACTGGCAGGCGCCGCGGACCCCGTTCGCCGCGTCGACGACCATCGACGCGCGGGCGACGCAGGCGCTGTCCCGCTTCGACCTGGACTTCGCGGGCAACGACCTGCACTCGGTGACGGTGAACGGGCGCCCGGCGCAGACGCGACGCGACGGCGACGAACTGGTCATCACCCCGAACTCCCCCATACCAAAGGGAAGTTCCTTCACGGTGAAGGTCGACTACACGGCCGATCCGACGCAGACGCGCCACCGCGACGACGCCATCGAGGACTACGGCTGGATACCGACGCCCGACGGCACGGTCCTGTACCCGCAGCCCAACGGCGCCAAGATGGTCTTCCCTGCCGACGACCACCCGAGCCGGCGGGCGCCGATCACCTTCCGGATCACCACGCCCGCCGACCTGACGGCGGTCGCCAATGGCAGGCTCGTCGACACGTCGCCCCGACCCGACGGCCGCGTCCGCTGGACGTACGACTCCGAGCAGCCGGTGGCGACGCAGCTGGTCCAACTGGCCATCGGGAAGTTCCGGTCGATCGACGGCAAGGGGCCGGGCGGACTGCCGCTGCGCGACGTCGTGCCCGATGCCCTGGTGGCGCCGACCCAGCAGTACCGCGATCTGACGCCTGCTCACCTGGCATGGCTGCGCGCCAAGTTGGGCCCGTACCCCTTCGACCGGTACGGCATCCTCGTCGGCGACACCGACCTCGCCGTGGCCCTGGAGACACAGACGCTCTCACTCGTGCCGAAGGCCGATCTGCTCGGCACGCAGGTCGACGCCGAGCGCAACATGCTCCACGAGCTGACCCACCAGTGGTTCGGCGACAGCGTCGCCCTCGCGACCTGGTCCGACCTGTGGCTCAGCGAGGGGCACGCCCGCTTCTACGAGCGCCTGTACTCCGAGGAACACGGAGGCGACAGCTTCGAGGCCGCGATGAAGACGGCGTACGAGAGCCACGACCAGTGGCGCCACGACTACGGCGCCCCCGCCGAACCCACCGAGCCGAACCTCTTCAAGCGCATGCGCTACGACGGTTCCGCCCTCGTCCTGTACGCGCTGCGCGAGCAGGTCGGCGCCGACACGTTCGGCAGGATCGAGCGGGCCTGGGTCACCCGGTACCGCGGAAGGACCGCGTCGACGGCCGACTACATCGCGCTGGCGTCCCGGACCGCGGGCCAGGACCTGTCGGGCTTCCTGCGTCCGTGGCTGTACGGGGACAGGACACCGCCGATGCCCGGGCACCCGGACTGGGTGGTGGCCCCGGTCGTCACCGGCTGACGCGCTCGTACACCACCTTGAAGTCCTCGTGCCACGCCTCTCCGTCCTTCGACATCTCGCAGACGCCGCTGAGCGTCTCGCCACGGGCGTCGAACCGGACGCAGGAGCGCTGGTGGAATCCGGGCGCCGCACGCCAGGTGCGCAGCTCGCCGTCGATCAGGGACAGGCCGTAGACACGCGAGACGCCGCGCCCGTCCGCGTACAGCATCGTGAAGCGCGCGTCACGGTCGTCGTAGCCGATGTACGCGACGGTCGGGAAGGGGTGGTGCTCGCGCCACGGCTCGGGCAGCGCGGCGTCGGGCGCGAGCTCGGTGCGCTGCACGAGGAAGCCGCCGTCGGGCGTCCACGCGTACGAGGTCGGGAACGGCCCGATGCGGCCGCCGGGCACGCCGTCGTCGGGCACCCACTGGACCCAGCGGCCGACGAGCGGGTCGAGCGTGCGCAGCGCCGGGTGGTTGCTGTCGTGCTGCCGCATGGCGGCCTCCTTCTGCGGGACGTTCCGCAAAAGGAGAGACCGGCTGGGCCGGCGGGACTCATCGCCCCGCCGGCCGCGCCGGTCGGCCTCACCGGGTCAGCGCACGCCCACTGCCGCCAGCGCCTTGCGCTGCCGCGCGCTCGGGTGGGCCGGGAAGTACAGGTAGCAGACGCCTCCGGTGCCGGAGACGACGCTGCCCGTGGCGTTGTAGCGCTTCGTCCTGAGCCAGATCGTCTCCCACTCCGCCCTCTTGTAGACGCGGCGGACCGCCGGGTCGTCCGGGGAGGCCGGGTCGTTGGCGATGACGTCCCCGTCGGCGGTGAAGCCGATGACCGTCATGAGGTGGCCGGAGGTGCCGTACCCCGCGCCGGTCAGCTCCTCCTTGAGGAACGACTGGGACGTTATGGCCGGGATGCCGGCCGCGATCAGCGTCTCCAGGTCGGTGAGGGAGGACAGCCGGGTGACCACGCCCTGGAGGTCCTTGTACGTCGCCGCGTACGCCGCGTTGAAGGGCCAGTTGCCGCAGCCCTCGTACTGGTAGTCGTACGTGAACCGCGCGGCGTGGCAGACCTGCGGGTCCGCGTAGGACGGGTCGACCCAGGCCAGTTGCGCGGCGGTCGGTTTGCGTCCCCAGTACTCGATGATCATCTGTGAGGAGGTGGGGCTGCACCAGGCCTCGCCGCCGTTGTCGTACTCGGGGTACTGGCCGGCGTGGACGTTCTGCGAGTAGCGCGGGACGATCAGTTCCTTCGCGAGGCCGGGCGTGGACGCTGGGACCGTGAAGCGGTCCGGGACGTCCGAGCCCATCGCGCCCAGGCGCCACACCGTCGGGGCGGCCTTCGACCCGGGAGCGCGCAGCAGCGTCAGGCGCAGGGCGTACGAGACGAGCCGCAGCCCCGAGGCCGCGTCGTCGATGGAGAACGTGTCCGTCCAGATGCTCGACCTGCCGTCGCTCTGGTCGTCCACGGACGTGCGGCGGATGTCGACGTCCTTGTCGTCACCGGCCGTCCAGCGCCCCATCACGTACCAGGGCGTCGCCGTCCCGTCGGTGTAGGTGCCGCGGAGTTCGATCTGGATCCAGGTGCCGGCCGGGGTGTGCGCGTTCCACGAGGCGATGACCTCCGTGGCGGGGACCGTCAGCTTGTGGACCGGCGACGTCCACTGCGCGTACTCCCACTGCGCCGTCCGGTTCAGGTGCGGGTCGGTGTACGTCGTCGTGCCGGCGGCCTTGGCGAGCGTGATGCCGGGGCGGGCGCCCGCGCTCACGCGCGTCCCCTTGCCGGTGCCGGAGCGCCAGTCGGTGTACGTCGTCCAGGTGCGGTTGTCCACGAGGCGGGCCGGGGCTTTCTTGCGTGCGGCTGCGGTCGTCCCGGCGGCCGGGGCGGCCTGCGCGG
>NZ_JAAGMG010000040.1 GCF_010548525.1 Streptomyces sp. SID14478 | reverse complement strand
CCCCCGTCAGCGCATCGCCGCCAAGTAGTCGGTGCTGTCCGCCCATTGGTCGACCGCGCCCGTCAGCGGCCGCTCGCGCAGGGCCGGGTCCGTGAGCGTACGCGCCAGCGCCCGCGCGAAGCGGTCGGCGTGCAGGACCTGGAACGGGCGGGAGTGGTACGGGCGTCGCGCCGGGTCGACGTACGCGGCGAGGCCGGTGTCGTTCTGCAGCGCGCCGACCCTCTCGTACGCGTCGCACAGATGGCGTTCCCGGTCCGGGTACGCCGTCGCCGCCAGGGCGCCGCGCAGCGACGGGGTGAGCCGGTCCGCGACCGGGAGCCGCGAGAAGGCCGTGCCCAGCCACTTGCCGTAGGGGACGTACGTGCGCGCGAGCAGCAGGCTCAGCCGCATGAGGTCCCGCACGATCCGGGCCGCCACGACCGCCGAGCCGAGGTCGTCGCCGACCTCCGCGCAGCGCCCGACGAACGCCTCCTCCTGCGAGATCCGCTGCCACTGACAGGCCAGCACGTAGCGCCAGACCTCGTCGGGGTACCGGGCGAGCCGGGCGCGCGCGGCGGTGAGCGCACCGGGCCCGTCGTGGAAGACGGCGCCCTCGGTGACCTCCAAGAGCCGCTGCTGCGGGACGGCGAGCCAGGCCGTCGACGTCAACTGACCCTGCGCGTCGCCCACTTGACGTGCCAGCCAGGTTCCGACGCGGTCCACGGAGACCCGGTGGTCGACCGGGCCCTCGGTCGGCGTCATGTGTCCGGACACCGGGTCGAGGGGGTTGCCGGGGTCGCGGCGGAAGTGGGTGGGCCAGCCGCGCACGTGCTTCGGGAGCCGGGCGGCGAGCAACTCGCGGATCTCGTCCGCGAGCCCGTCGTCGGACTCGTCCGTGAGGAAGAGGTTCAGCCGCGGCCCCCACTCGTGGTCCGCCGAGCGGGGCGTGTCGTGGCCGAGCACCTCCGAGCCGGAGCCGACGCGCGCCGCCGCGTACGCGAGGCCCGGCAGGGCGGCGTCGAGGACGGGCCGCACCCCCTCCTCGTACAGGATCCGGGAGAGTGCGAGTCCGGGCAGGAAGGCAGGGGGCCGCTCGCCGATCATGCCCACCACTGTGACGGCGGGGCGGCGGCGCGGGCCAGCGAATTGCGGCCTGCGACCCCGCACCCCTAAAGGCGACCAGTGGCTGCGTTAAGATGAGGGCATGGACGAGCGACAGCGATCCCGGCGGCCCGGCGGGCGCAGTGCCCGCGTCGGCACGGCAGTGCACCAGGCCGTCACCGACCTGGTGGCCGAGCGGGGATACGGCAGTCTCACCGTCGGCGAGGTCGCGGCCCGCGCGGGCGTGGCCGACACCACCGTCTACCGCCGGTGGGGAAGCCTGGAAGCGCTGCTCACCGACGTGACGCTGACCCGGCTCAACACGCGGTCGCCGATGCCCGACACCGGCAGCCTCTCCGGCGACCTGCACACCTACGCCGCCACGGTGGCCCGCGAGATCACCGGACCCGACGGACCGGCACTGCTCCGCCTGGCCGTCGCCCTGTCCGACACCGGCCCGCAGGGCACGCAGGCGCGCGACGGCCTCCTCGCCGAGCGCGGCCGGCAGTTCCGTTCCATGCTCGACCGCTCCCGCGACCGCGGCGAACGACCGCCCGACGCACAGGACTTCTTCGACCACGTCATGGCCCCGATGTACATCCGCGTCCTGTTCGGCGCGAGTCCGCTCACCGCGGAGTACGTCGAGGCACTGGTCGACAGGTTGCTGTGACCGCTCCGACCGCCGGGCCCCGCGCGCAGCCGTCCGGCGCGGTTGACATGATGGCCGGGTGAACTTCCGGTCGCTCTATGCCCAAGGATTCGCGCGGATCGCCGCCTGCACCGGCCACGCCGCCGTCGCGGACCCGCCCGCCAACGCCGAGGCGGTCCTGCGCCAGACCCGCCGCTGCGCCGAGGAGGGGGCCGCCGTCGCGCTCTTCCCCGAGCTCGGCCTGTGCGGCTACTCCCTGGAGGACCTGGTCCTCCAGGACGCGGTGCTCGACGAGGTCGAGCAGGCCCTCGCGACGGTGGTGGCCGGCACCGCCGACCTGCTGCCGATGCTCGTGGTCGGCGCCCCGCTGCGCCATCGCCACCGCGTCTACAACTGCGCGGTCGTGATCCACCGCGGCCGGATCCTGGGCGTCGTCCCCAAGTCGTACCTGCCGAACTACCGGGAGTTCTACGAGCCCCGGCAGCTCGCCGCGGGCGACGACGAGCGCGGCGGCACGATCCGGGTCGGCGGCGTGGACGTCGAGGTCCCCTTCGGCGTGGACCTGCTGTTCGCCGCCGAGGACGTGCCCGGTCTGGTGCTGCACACGGAGATCTGCGAGGACATGTGGGTGCCGGTCCCGCCGAGCGCCGAGGCCGCGCTCGCCGGCGCCACCGTCGTGCTGAACCTGTCGGGCAGCCCGATCACCGTCGGCCGCGCCGAGGACCGCAAGCTGCTGTGCCGCTCGGCGTCCGCCCGCTACCTGTCCGCGTACGTCTACGCGGCGGCCGGGCGCGGGGAGTCGACGACCGACCTGTCCTGGGACGGCCAGGCCATGATCTACGAGAACGGCGTGCTGCTCGCCGAGACCGAGCGCTTCCCGCTCGGCGACGAGCACGCGGTGGCCGACATCGACCTGGACCTGCTGCGCCAGGAGCGCCAGCGGATGGGCACCTTCGACCACAACCGCAGGACGCACGCCGCGCGCACCGGCGACTTCCGCACCGTCTCCTTCACGCTCGCCCCGCCGACCGGCACCGACCTGGGCCTGCGCCGCCGCATCGAGCGGTTCCCGTTCGTGCCCGCCGACCCCGAGCGGCTCGCCCTGGACTGCTACGAGGCGTACAACATCCAGGTCTCGGGGCTCGTCCAGCGCCTCGGCGCCATCGGCGGCCCGAAGATCGTCATCGGGGTGTCCGGCGGGCTCGACTCGACGCACGCCCTGATCGTCGCCGCGCGGGCCATGGACCGGGCGGGGCGGCCGCGCAGCGACATCCTCGCCTTCACCATGCCGGGCTTCGCGACCGGCGAGCACACGAAGTCCAACGCCCACGCGCTGATGAAGTCGCTCGGCGTCACCGCCGCCGAGCTGGACATCACCGACACCGCGCGGCTGATGCTGAAGGAGATGGGCCACCCGTTCGCGGACGGCGAGCCGGCGTACGACGTCACCTTCGAGAACGTGCAGGCCGGTCTGCGCACCGACTACCTGTTCCGGCTCGCCAACCAGCGCGGCGGCATCGTGCTCGGCACCGGTGACCTCTCCGAGCTGGCGCTCGGCTGGTGCACGTACGGCGTCGGCGACCAGATGAGCCACTACAACGTGAACTCGGGCGTGCCCAAGACGCTGATCCAGCACCTGATCCGGTGGGTCGTCAGCAGCGGGCAGTTCGGGGACGAGGCCGGGGCGGTCCTCACCGCGATCCTCGACACCGAGATCAGCCCGGAGCTGGTGCCGGGCGAGGAACTGCAGTCGACCGAGGACAAGATCGGGCCGTACGCGCTGCACGACTTCACGCTCTACTACGTCCTGCGGTACGGGCTGCGGCCCTCGAAGATCGCGTTCCTGGCGTGGCACGCCTGGCGTGACCAGGACGCGGGCGCCTGGCCGCCCGGCTTCCCGGAGGCCGACCGCAAGGCCTACGCACTGCCGGAGATCCGGCACTGGCTGGAGTACTTCTGCCGCCGCTTCTTCGCGTTCGCGCAGTTCAAGCGCTCGGCGATGCCGAACGGGCCGAAGGTCTCGGCCGGTGGTTCGCTCTCGCCGCGCGGCGACTGGCGCGCCCCGTCCGACGGCAGCGCGAAGGCGTGGCTGCGGGACCTGGAGCGCTGGGAGTGGCCGGACGACAGCGCCGGCGGCGCCTCCTGACGTCCCTCACGTCCCCGGCTCCCTGACGCGCGGGCCGCTCGGGGCCGTCCCGGCGGCCCGCCGCCCCATCGTCAACGGCCGGCCGGGACCTTGCCCTTGTCCTTGATCTGGAACGTGTGCCGGTACGCCTGCGGGGACACCCCGATCGCCGCGTGCAGGTGCTGGCGCAGCGAGGTGCCGGTGGCGAACCCGACGTCGGCGGCGATGCGGTCGACGGGCAGGTCGCTCGTCTCCAGGAGGTGGCGGGCCCGGTGCACCCGCTGCTGGATCAGCCAGCGGCCGGGGCTCGTTCCGGTCTCCTCCTGGAAGCGGCGGGCGAAGGTGCGCTGACTCATCCGGGCGTGCGCGGCCAGCTCCCTGAGCGCCAGCGGGCGGTCGAGGTGCTCTATGGCCCACGCGCGGGTGGCGGCGGTGCCGGTGGCGCCCTCGTCGGGGACGGGCTGCTCGATGTACTGGGCCTGGCCGCCCTCGCGCCACGGCGGGACGACGCAGTACCGGGCGACCCGGTTGGCGACGGCGCTGCCGTGGTCGGAGCGGACCACGTGCAGGCAGACGTCGACACCGGACGCGGCACCGGCGGACGTGAGGATCTCGCCGTCGTCGATGAACAACACGTCCGGGTCCAGGGCGATGTGGGGGAACATCCGGCGGAACATGCCCGCGAGCGCCCAGTGCGTGGTGGCCGGCCGCCCGTCGAGCAGTCCCGCCGCCGCGAGCGTGAACGCGCCCGTGCAGATGGACACGATCCGGGTGCCGGGCCTGATCCGGGCGAGCGCGGCCCGCACCGGCTCCGGCAGGTCGGCGGTGATGCGGTCCATGTCGTACGGCGGCACGACCACCGTGTCCGCCGTCTCCAGTGCCTCGGGACCGTGCCCGACGGTGATCGTGAAGTCCGCGTTGGTCCGCACGGTGCGGTCGTCGCTCACCGCGCAGGTCACCACCTCGTACTCCCCGCCGACACTGGCGAAGACCCGGTTCGGGATGCCCAGCTCGAAGGCGTAGACCCCGTCCAGGGCGAGGACGACGACACGGTGCGGGCGCTCGGCGCGGAAGGCGATCGATGACATGGCACGATTCTATCGCTTACTGGCCATCTTGCCATTGCCCAGCTCAGGAGCGCACCGCAAGCTGGATCCATGACCAACACCACGGACACCGCACCCACCATGAAGGCCGTCAGCCAGGAGACGCTGGGCGAGCCCGACGTCCTCACGGAGATCGTGACCGAGCGCCCGGAGCCCGGCATCGGCCAGATCCTCGTCGCCGTGCACGCGGCGGGCGTGAACCCGACCGACTGGAAGCACCGCCGCTTCGGCGCCTTCCTCGGCGAGCCGCCGTTCACCCTGGGCTGGGACGTGTCGGGCGTCGTCGAGGCGGTCGGGCTCGGGGTCGCGCTGTTCCAGCCGGGCGACGAGGTGTTCGGCATGCTGCCCTACCCGTACGGCGCCGGTTCGCACGCCGAGTACGTGACCGGGCCCGCCCGCGCCTTCGTGCCCAAGCCCGCCGCGCTGAGCCACGTCGAGGCGGGCGCGATCCCGCTGGTGGCCCTCACCGCCTGGCAGGCCCTGGTCGACATCGCCCAGGTGCGCCCCGGGCAGCGGGTGCTGGTGCCCGCGGCGGCCGGTGGCGTGGGGCACGTCGCCGTGCAGATCGCCAAGGCGCGCGGCGCGTACGTCATCGGGACGGCGTCCGCCGCCAAGCACGACTTCGTCCGCTCCCTCGGCGCCGACGAGGTCATCGACTACCGCACCCAGGACGTCGTGAAGGAGGCCCGCGACATCGACGTGGTGCTCGACCCGCTGGGCGGCGAGGACCGGCTGCGCGCACTGGAGGTCCTGAGGCCCGGCGGCATCCTCGTCTCGATCCTGCCGGGCGGCTTCGGCGACGTCACCGCGCGCGCCGCCGAGTTGGGCGTGCGGGCCCAGGACATGCTCGTCGAGCACGATCAGGCGGGCATGACCGCGATCGCCTCGCTCGTCGAGTCGGGGCAGCTGCGGGTGCACGTCTCCGGCACCCATCCGCTCGCGGACGCCGCGAAGGCGCACGCCGAGGGCGAGACGGGCCGGGTCACGGGCAAGCTGGTGCTGACCGTCCGCCCGTGACGCTCGTGCCACTCGTGACGCCTGACGCCTGACACCTGACGCCTTTGGCCATAACCCATGGTTATGGCCAAAGGTCTTGGACGGCGGCCCGGATGGTCGGCGAGGCTGTGCTCATCGCGGAGCCCGGAAGTGCCGGGTCCCGCAGAGGAGTTGAGGTTGACGATGAGCAAGGTCTGGCTGATCACGGGCGCCAACAGCGGCTTCGGTCGCGCCTTCACCACGGCCGCCGTCGCCGAGGGGGACCTCGTCGTGGCCACCGCCCGCAGGCCCGAGGCGCTGGCCGATCTGGTCGCGGCGCACCCGGGCCGGGTGGAGGCGCTGGCGCTGGACGTCACCGACGGCGCGGCCGTCAGGGCCACCGTCGCCGAGGTCGTCGCCCGGCACGGCCGCATCGACGTCCTGGTGAACAACGCGGGCCGCGGGCACGTCGGCGCCGCCGAGGAGACCACGGAGGACGAGCTGCGCTCGCTCTTCGAACTGCACTTCTTCGGCCCTGCCGCGCTGGTGCGGGCGGTCCTGCCGCACATGCGGGAGCGGCGGTCCGGGGCGATCGTGCAGATGAGCAGCATGGGCGGGCAGATGTCGTTCGCCGGGTTCTCGGCGTACAGCGGCACGAAGTTCGCCCTGGAGGGGTTCTCGGAGGCGCTGGCGGCGGAGGTCGCGCCGCTCGGGATCAAGGTCCTGGTCGTGGAGCCGGGCGCGTTCCGCACGAACCTGATGAACGGCACGACGGCGAGCACCGAGATCCCCGACTACGCGCCGACGGTCGGCGCGACCCGCACCATGATCGACGACGCGGCCCGCGCCGGGAACGAGCCCGGCGACCCGGCCAAGGCCGCCGCCGCGATCCTCGCCGCCCTGGCGGCAGAGGAGACCCCGCTGCACCTGCCGCTCGGCAACGACGGCGTGGACGCGGTCGTCGGCCACCTCGACACGGTGCGCGGCGAGATCGCGGCGTGGGAGAAGGTCGCGCGGGCGACGGCGTTCGACGCCTAGCCCCTGCCCCGCC
>NZ_JAAGMG010000008.1 GCF_010548525.1 Streptomyces sp. SID14478 | reverse complement strand
GGGGCGGGGTCGCCGTTGCCCGCGGCCGAGCGCGGGGACGTGGACCGGATCGCCGCGCGGGCGGCGGCGGAGCTGGGGCCGGGCCCGTACGCCGAACGTTTCCGGGAGGGGGCCGCGCTCGACCCGGAGCAGGCGCTCGCCCGTCTGCGCGTACACGTGCGTCTGCGTGCACACGTCCGCCGGGGAGAACCACACGAGGCCGCCGGGGGCTAACCCCACCCCCAAGACACCATGGCGCCCCATGTCTTCGCGGTCGCCGAGCCGCGAGGCTTTACCCATGACCTCGACGATGCTCCCCACCACGGACCACTCCCCCTCGGACCACTCCGCGGACCGCTCCTCGGACCACCCGGGCCGTACCGCTCCCGCGGCCACCCACCGCACCGCGTCCGCCCCCGTATCCGCCTCCACATCCGCCGCCGCTCCGGCCTTCTGGCGTGCCCCCTTCGCCGGGGCCACCTACCGCGCGATCGGCCACACGATCACGTCGCTGCCCGTGGCGATCGCCGGCTTCGCCTTCGCCGTGACGCTGTTCGCCCTGGGCGTGGGCACCCTCGCCATCTGGGTCGGCCTGCCGGTGCTCGCCGCCGCCCTGACCGGTGCCCGCGCCCTCGGCGCCGCCGAACGCGGCCGGGCCCGTGCCCTGCTCGACCTGGACGTCGAGGCCCCGGCGGCCCCCGCGCCCGGCCTGCGCGGCCGGCTGACCGACGCCGCCGGGTGGAAAGCGCTGCTCTTCCAGACGGTGATGTTCCCGTGGCGCGTGCTGTCCTTCGTCCTCTCGGTGACGTTCCTCGTCACCGGCTGGGCGGTCGCGCTCTTCCCCACGTACTCCTGGGTCTTCCACCGCTACCTGGACTGGCCCGGCTACCGCGTCTTCGACTTCACCACCGACGCGGGCGTGCACCACGCGTACTACATCGAGTCGCCCGCCCAGATCGCCGCCGTCTCCGGGATCGGCTTCGTGCTCGTCTTCCTCACCCCGCTCCTGGTGCGCGGCCTGACCCGTGTCGACCGCGTCGCGATCCGGTCACTGCTCGGCCGCTGACCCCCGGATGAGGACCGGCCGCAGCGCATCCAGCACAGTCGCATCGTCGACGGTCGACGGCACCGCCTCGTCGAGCCCGTCGGCGATGCCGCGCATGGTCCTGCGCAGGATCTTCCCGGACCGCGTCTTGGGCAGCGCGTCCACCACGCAGACGTCCTTGAGCGAGGCGACGGCGCCGATCCGTTCCCGTACGAGGCGCACGAGGTCCCCCTCGACGAGGTCGGGCGCCGTGGTCACGCCCTCCTTCAACACCACGAATCCGCGCGGCACTTGGCCCTTGAGCGGGTCGGCGACCCCGATGACCGCGCACTCGGCGACCGCGGGGTGCGAGGCGAGGACCTCCTCCATGCTCCCGGTGGACAGCCGGTGCCCGGCGACGTTGATGACGTCGTCCGTACGCCCCATCACGAAGACGTAGCCGTCCTCGTCGATGCGCCCGCCGTCCCCGGTCAGATAGAACCCGTCGTACGCGGACAGGTACGAGGAGACGAACCGCGCGTCGTCGTTCCACAGGGTCGTCAGCGCACCCGGCGGCATCGGCAGCTTCACCACGATCGCCCCGTCCGCGCCCTCCTCGCCGCGCGGCACCGGCTTCCCCGCGGCGTCGAGGACGCGCACGTCCCAGCCGGGCAGCGGCCAGGTCGACGAGCCCGGCTTGGCCGGGGCGCGCTCGATGCCCACGGGGTTGGCGACGATCGGCCACCCGGTCTCGGTCTGCCACCAGTGGTCGACGACGGGAATGCCCAGCAGTTCGCCCGCCCAGCGGTACGTCTCCGGGTCGAGCCGCTCCCCGGCGAGGAACAGGTACTTCAGCTCGCTCAGGTCGTAGGCGCGCGCCAACTCCCCTGCCGGATCGACCTTCTTGATGGCCCGGAACGCGGTCGGCGCGGTGAACAGCGCCTTCACCCGGTACTCCTCGGCCACCCGCCAGAACTGGCCCGCGTCCGGCGTCCCCACCGGCTTCCCCTCGTACAGCACGGTCGTCGCGCCGGCGAGCAGCGGCCCGTACACGATGTACGAGTGCCCGACGACCCAGCCGACGTCGGACGCGGTGAACATGACCTCACCCGGCCCGACGTCGTACACGGCCTCCATGGTCCAGCGCAGCGCGACCGCGTACCCGCCGCAGTCCCGCACCACTCCCTTGGGCTTCCCGGTCGTTCCGGACGTGTAGAGGATGTAGAGCGGATCGGTGGCGGTGACGGACACGCACGCGTGCGGGCGCGCCGCCCGCACCGCCTCGTCCCAGTCGACGTCTCCCTCCCCCAACTCGGCTCGCAGTTGGGGCCGTTGCAGCACCACGCACGCGTCCGGCCGGTGCTCCGCCAGTTCGACGGCCCGGTCGAGGAGCGGCTTGTAGGGGATCACCCGCGCGCCCTCGACGCCGCACGATGCGGAGACGACGACCTTCGGCGCGGCGTCGTCGATCCGCGCGGCCAGCTCGGGCGCCGCGAACCCGCCGAACACCACGGAGTGCACGGCCCCCAGCCGCGCGCAGGCCAGCATCGCAACGACGGCCTCGGGCACCATGGGCAGATAGACGACGACCCGGTCCCCCCGCCCCACCCCGAGCCCCGCGAGCACCCCGGCGAACAGGGCGACCTGCTCCGTCAACTCCCGGTAGCTGTACGTGCGTCGGACCCCGGTCACCGGCGAGTCGTACACGAGCGCGGCCTGCTCCCCGCGCCCCGCCGCGACGTGCCGGTCGAGCGCGTTGTGGCACACGTTCAGCTCCGCGTCCGGGAACCACCGGTAGAACGGCGCCCGCGACGCGTCGAGCGCCCGCAAGGGCACCACGTCCCAGTCGATCCCCCCGGCGGCCGCGAGCCAGAACCCCTCCGGGTCGTCGGTGCTCGCGCGGAAGACTTCCTCATACGACTCGTACGACACCATGGCCCGCACTCCCCTCAGTCCCTCAGGTAGCGACGGGAACACGATCAGGTCGGGCCGTCACCGCCGTCAACAGCGCGTCCGTGTCCGCGAGCGCCGACAGCCCGTGCCGTGCCTGCGGGACCGCGCGGAATGCACCGGAGTCCGCCCCGGGAGAAGGCGCAGTCGTACGTGGTGTTCAGCGGCCCGGCCGGCCGGCGCGACCCCCGACGCCGCCTCAGCCGAGTGGCCCGGGTTCCCGGAATCGGCCGCCGCAGCTGTGGCCCACCGTGTCGGCGAAGGTCCGGGCCAGGGGGGACAGCGCGGACCAGCGGCGGACCGCCCAGCCGACCTGGAGGGGTGGCAGGCAGGGGACCGGGAGCAGGGTGAGGCCGGGGTGGCCGGGGCCGCGCAGGCCCGGCAGGTCGGGGACGACGGCGTGGCCGAGGCCCAGTTCGGCCAGGTGCACGGCGGTGTCCCAGTCGGCGATGCCGGTGCCGGAGGCGGGTCCCTGCGCGATGCCCAGTTCGGCGAAGCGCTCGTCGAGGTGGCCGCGGGACGTGGAGTGCTCGGGCGGCAGGATCAGCTGGGCCGAGGCGGTCAGGTCGGCAGGTTCGGCGCGGGACCTGGCGGCCAGGGCGTCGTCCTCGCGGACGGCGAGGACCCAGGGGAGTTCGACCACGGGGCGCAGTTCTATGCCGCGCTCCGGGGCGCCCATGGTGATCCAGGCCAGGTCGAGGTCGTGCGCGGCGAGGGCCTCGAAGCAGCTGCGGCTGGAGGAGACCGTCTGGAACTCCAGGCTGACCTGGGGGTGGCTGCGGCGGAAGTCGACGATCGCCTCCGCCATGAAGTGGCGCACGGAGGTGGCGCCCGTCGTCACCCGCACCGAGCCGCTCTCCCCGCGCACCAGGTCGCCGAGGCGGCGCAGCGCGTGGTCGATGCCGCCGATGCCGTCGGCCGCGGCGGCGCGCAGGATGCGGCCCGCGGGGGTGGGCACGACACCGCGCGCGTGCCGCTCCAGGAGGCCGATGCCGACCTCCTTCTCCAGCCGTTTGACGTGCTGGCTCACCGCGGACTGCGTACAGGACAGTTCGCGTGCGACGGCGCTGAGGCTGCCCGCGCGGCAGACGGCGACGAAGACGCGGAGGTCGTCGAGGGTCACCGCACCCAAGCTACAGCTGGGGTCTCTCCAATAGAACCCTAGGATTGACTTGGGTCCGGGGCACGCGCACGATCGTCTACGGGACGGCCCAGGGCGGCAACCCGCCGACGAGGTCGCGAACTCCCGGCGGGTGCCGACCCGTTGAGCCCCTTGTTGAGACCCTTGCCGGGTGCATCGGGTGGCCATCGGGTGCACCGGACCTCAGGCATCGGCGTATCGGCACACCGGTACGTCGGCACACCAGTACATCGGTACATCGGTACGAGAGCGCGGAGTTGTTGTTCGTGGACGTAGTGGACGCAGTCGCGATCGGCGCCGCCGGGGTCGCGGCGGGCGGCATCAACGCGGTGGTCGGCTCCGGCACCCTGATCACCTTCCCGACCCTGCTGGCCCTCGGCTACCCGCCGGTCCTCGCGAACGTCTCCAACAACATCGGCCTGGTGCCGGGCACGCTCAGCGCCGCCTACGGCTACCGGCGCGAACTGCGCGGCCAGCGGCGCCGGTTGATCCGGTTCGGCGCGGCCTCCCTGCTCGGCGGGCTCACCGGGGCGCTGCTCCTGCTGAACCTCCCCGACGCCGCCTTCCGCGCCATCGTGCCCGTACTGATCCTGACCGCCTGCGTGCTCGTCCTGCTCCAGCCGCGCCTGAACCGCTGGATGCGCTCGCGCCGCAAGCCGGACGCCCGCACCGACGGCGGCCTGCCCATGTGGCTCGGCGTCCTCGGCACCGGCGTCTACGGCGGCTACTTCGGCGCGGCCCAGGGCGTCCTGCTCATGGGCATGTTCGGCGCGGTCCTCCGCGACGACCTGCAGCGCCTGAACGCCGCCAAGAACGTCCTCGCGTCGCTGGTCAACGGGATCGCCGCGGTCGTCTTCATCGCCGTCGCCGACGTCGACTGGAAGGTGGTGGCGCTGATCGCCGCGGGCTCCACGGCGGGCGGTCTGCTCGGCGCCCGGCTCGGGCGCAGGCTCCCGCCGGCCGCGATGCGCGGCATCATCGTGGTGGTGGGCGTCACGGCCTCGGTGCTGCTGATCGCCCGCTCGTGAACCCCCGGCGGTAGCAGCCGTCCGCCAACGGCGCGATCATCGACGTATGAGCGCTATGGACGTCACCCTCCACCTGGCCCAGGACCCCGCCGCCGACGAACTGCTCGGGCGCAGCCCGCTCGCCGCGCTCGTCGGGATGCTGCTCGACCAGCAGGTGCCCATGGAGTGGGCGTTCGCGGGGCCGCGCACCATCGCCGACCGGCTCGGCGCCGACGACCTCGACGCGCACGAGATCGCCGCGTACGACCCCGAGGCCTTCGCCGCGCTGCTCTCCGCCAAGCCGGCCGTGCACCGCTACCCGGGGTCCATGGCCAAGCGGGTCCAGCAGCTGTGCCGGTTCCTGGTCGAGCACTACGACGGTGACGCGGCCGCGGTGTGGACGGACGTCGCCACCGGCAAGGAGCTCCTGGCCCGCCTCGGCGACCTGCCGGGCTTCGGCAAACAGAAGGCCCAGATCTTCCTCGCCCTGCTCGGCAAGCAGCTCGGCGTGCGCCCCAAGGGCTGGCGCGAGGCGGCGGGCGCGTACGGCGAGGCGAAGGCGTACCGCTCCGTTGCCGACATCACGGGCCCCGAGTCCCTCACGAAGGTCCGCGCCCACAAGCAGGAGATGAAGGCGGCGGCGAAAGCGGCCAAGGCCGCGTCAGCGGGCTGATGCCCGCGTAGCCCATGAGGGCGGTTCTGCCGCTACGAGATCACGTCCCGCCCGGGACCGGGGGACAACACGTGTATGAGCGCCGCCGTCCGCCCCGCCGCCCCGGGCCCCCGTGCCCGGGCGTGGGCCCGCGCGCTCGTCCTGGTCGTCGCCCTGCTGTTCGCCCCCTTGGCGGCGTCCCCGGCCGAAGCGAGTGCCCC
>NZ_JAAGMG010000252.1 GCF_010548525.1 Streptomyces sp. SID14478 | reverse complement strand
GGGGTCGCGCCGGTGCGGCTGCTGCGGGCGGCCGGGGTGCGGATCACCGCGGGCAGCGGGGCGATGCGGGACATGGCGAACCCGGTGGGCCGGGGCGATCCCCTGGAGGCCGCCTACTTGCTGGCCTCGCAGTACGGGATGCGCACCGAGGACGCGTACGAGGCGGTGAGTTCGGCGGCCAGGGCCGCGCTCGGCCTGCCGGAGGTGCGCCTGGAGGCGGGGTTTCCCGCGGAGTTGCTCGCGGTGCGGGGCGAACGCCTCGCGGGGGCGCTCTCGCTCGCGTACAGCCGGATCGTCGTGCACCGGGGGCGTGTGGTCGCCCGGACCAGTGCGGTGCGGGAGTACTGCGACTCGGCGGCGGCGGTCGCGCTCGATCTGCCGCGCCAGGGCCGCGCCGCCAAGTACGGCGGCGGCTCGGCCTGACAGGGGCGTACGTGCGCGTGGTGGCACGCGAGTTCCACGCGCGCGTGCCCGTGCCGGGATTCCGGGGCTAGGAGAGGCCGCCCGCGGCGAACGGGCTGCCCAGCAGCAGGGCCGACGCCGGGACTTCCCGGGCGCCTGCCGGGGCCTTGATGCCGGCCGCCTCCCCGAACTTCACGTACAGCGGGGCCTTCACTCCTTGTGCGTCGTCCGCGAGGGTGGCGACGTCCATGGAGATGCGGGTCAGGGTGCCGTCCTTGATGGCGAAGTCGACGGCGACCTTCTTGTTCGGGGCGTCCTTCAGGTCCTTCTCTGTGGGCAGTTCGGCGCCTTCGGGCAGCTCGTCGGAGAGCGGGCGCAGCTTGTCGAACAGGTCCGTCAGGAGCGTTCGGAACGGCGCCTTGGCGGTGACGTGTTCGGTGCCGTCCTTGCTGCCCTTGTCGGTGAGGGTCACGTTGTGCTGGAGCGCACCGCGTACGGCCTTCATGACCTTCTTCTGGGTTCCGGCGTCCAGGGAGTCGTCCGCGGAGCCCTTGGCCGGCTTCTTCTCCGTTCCCTTGGTGAGGTCGTCGGTCTTGAACTTGACCCACTTGCCCTCGACGACTGCCTTGAACATCTCCCCTTCCTCGCCGGCGGGCAGCTCGTCGGCGCTGGGCGCCGGGAAGCCCGTCAGGCCGGAGAAGGCCTTGAGGTCCATGCGGTAATACGTGAAGTCGCCGACCATGCGGTACTCGGCGAGGACACCGTCGGGACCGGTGAACTTCAGGCCCGCGCCGACGATGTCCTTCTCGCCGGAGTCGGCGAGCGGCTTCCTGGACCGTACGGAGACGCTGACGTGGGACTTCGTGAGCGCCTTGGCCATCTGCGGCGGCAGTACCTCGCCGTCGGACTCGCCGGCGAGCTTCGTCAGGGCGGACGGCGTCGCGTCCAGACCCAACTCCACTGACAGGGAGTGCCGTTCGCCCAGCTCGTCCGCCGCACGGTCGATCTTCTGGGCCGCGGTGAGGTTCTCCACGGTGCCGCAGGCCGCGGTCGTGGCGAGCAGCAGGGCCGTGCAGCCCGCCGCGGTGAGGGTGGTGTTACGTATGACGCTGATGAGTGGCTCCTGAATGAGACCCGCGGGCGGACGTCGCCGCGGTGCCCATGTGACTCACGAGCCGACGACATGGTTGCGCGGTGAACCGTCTCTGTCCGGCGTACGGTCGGAAGCATGCGCATTGTCATCGCTGGGGGTCATGGTCAGATCGCGCTGCGGCTCGAGAAGCTGCTGTCGGCGCGCGGGGACGAGGTGGCGGGGATCATCCGCAACGCCGAGCAGGGCGACGACCTGCGGGCGGCCGGTGCGGAGCCGGTCCTGTGCGACCTGGAGTCGGCGTCCGTGGAAGAGGTCGCCGCGAAGCTCCAGGGCGCGGACGCGGCCGTCTTCGCGGCGGGCGCGGGCCCGGGCAGCAGCACCGCCCGCAAGGACACCGTGGACCGGGATGCCGCCGTGCTGTTCGCGGACGCGGCGGAGCGGGCCGGGGTGCGCCGGTACGTCGTGGTGTCGTCGATGGGCGCGGACGCCGCGCACCGGGGCGACGAGGTCTTCGACGTATATCTGCGGGCCAAGGGCGCGGCCGACGACGACGTACGCCGTCGCACGGGCCTGGACTGGACGATCCTGCGGCCCGGGTCACTGACGAACGACGCGGGCAAGGGGCTCGTCCGTCTGGAGGCGTCGACCGGGCGCGGTCCGGTGCCGCGCGACGACGTCGCGGCGGTCCTCGCCGAGCTGGTGGACACCCCTGCCACGGCCGGTCTGACGCTGGAGCTGATCTCCGGGTCGACGCCGGTGACGGTGGCCGTGAAGTCGGTCGCGGGGAACTGAGCCGACGCCCGGCGCCGCGGTCGGGGAACTGAGCCGTCACTCGGCGGCGCGGTCGCGGAGAACTGAGCCGTCACTCGGCGGCGCGGTCGCGGGGCACTGAGCCGTCACTCGGCGGCGCCTCAGAGCCTCGGCAACACCTCAGAACAGCGGCAGTTGCCCCGGTACGTGCGGGACCGCGTACCCGTCGAGCGCGTCCTGCACCGCGCCGAGCTGGGCCTGGCGGCGGGAGCCGGGGCAGGAGACCAGCTCGCCCGCCGCGCGGGCTCCAGGCGGGTCGTGACGGGCGAAGCGGCCTCCGACCACGGCGATGTCGCGGCGGCACTCCGGGCAGTTTCGGCGGCGGGCGGCTGAGGTCAGGGTCGACGACATGGTTCTTAGTCTGCGTCGTGATCGGCGCGGGCACACGGTGAAACCCCCTCAGAGGGTCGCTGAAGGGGTTTCCCCGTGTGCCCACGCCGAGCGGGCCCGCAGCACGCCGCGGGGTGTGAACGCGGCTCACAGGCGACTCGGCACATCCGTGACCGGTTCCCCCTCCGCAGTGCGCACCGGCGCCCACAGGGTCGCCGCCGAAACGAGCGCGACCGCCGCGGAACCCAGCAGGACGGGTACGTTGCCGAGCCAGGCGGCCAGCACGCCGCCGCCGAGCGCACCCGCCGGGACCGTCGCCAGGAGCACGGACTGGACGAGCCCGGCGACGCGTCCTTGCATGTCCTTCGACGTGACCTGCTGCTGTGTCGTCGTCATGGAGATCATCCAGACAGTGCCTGAAAGCCCGTACGTCACCTGATAGGCGAGCAGCAGGACGAAGCCCGCGCCGAGCGCGGCGGCCGGGATCAGGAACACCGCGGCGCCCGCCACGAGACCGCAGACCTGGGTGGCCCGCCACAGCCCCGTGGTGCGCGCGAAACGACCCGCCAGTAGCGCACCCGCGACCGTGGCCGCGCTGTAGACGGCGTACGTAGTGCCCAATTGCCATGCTTCTAGGTGCAGTTCACGGGTGGCGAAGAAGACGTACAGGGCGGTGGCGGCGCCGCTGCCGAAGTTGAGGCCCGCGCCCGACAGGACCATGCGGCGCAACCGCGGCTGGGCGCGGACGACGGCGAGGCCCGAGCGCAGCGCGTCCAGCGGCGACCGCGCGCTCTGCTCCCCGCGTACGTTCAGGACGGCCGGCAGGGCGAGGACGAACAGCGCCTCCAGGGCGTAGGCCGCGCTGCCCGCGCACAGGGCCGGGGCGGGGCCGACGAGCCCGACCAGGATGCCGCCGAGCGCGGGGCCGCCGATCTGTCCTCCGGTACGGGCCGCGGTCAGCGCGGAGTTGGCGCCGAGCAGCCGGGCGGAGGCGACGACCCGGGGCAGCGCCGCCTGCAGGGCCACGGAGAGGGTGAAGGTCAGGGCTCCGGAGACGACGGCGACGACGTACAGATGGGCGCGGCCCAGGTGCCCGGTCGCGTCCGCGAGTGGCACCGAGCCGACGACGACGGCCTGCACGGCAGTGACCGTGACGAGCAGGTTCCGCAGCCGCACCCGGTCGACGAGGACCCCGGCGAGCGGACTCAGCAGGGCGCCCGGAAGATAGGTCAGCGCGAGCAGCGCGGCCGCCCCGAACGGCCCGGCGCCCATGCCCGTGACCGCCAGCAGCGCCAGCGCGAGGGCCGTGATCTGCCGCCCCAGGGAACTGGCGACCTGCTCGCCGCACAACAGGACGAACGGGCGGTGCCGCCACAGCGGAACCGCGACCCCCTCCCCCGCTTCCGCCACCCGTCAGATCCCCGTGCAGGGCACGGGCCAGCGGCGCAGCCGCGCCGGCAGCGCCACCGCCCACCCGTCGACGATCAGCGCGAGCCGCTCGCCCGCGAGCAGCGCCGCGCCCTCCCGGTGCACGGCGTCGAGCGCGTCGAGAGGCGTGGCCTCCTGCAGCGCGTCGAAGGCGGCGAGCAGATCGGGGTGGTCGAGCGTGAACCGGGCCGATCGCGGGCGTTCCCTGCGGTCCATGACGGTGACGAAGCCGGGGCCCCGGCGCTGGTAGAGCATTCCGACGGCGTGATCGTCCCGCCAGGAGGTCCACTCGGCCGGTTCGTCCGCGTGCGGGGCCGGCGGAGGGAGGTGGCGCAGGGCGCGGAGGGCGTCGGGGGCATCTGGGGCCTCGGGGGCAGCCAGGTCATACGTATGACGCTCGCCGTCACATGTCACTGGCCCGACGCCACGCGTCACCGGCTCGACGTCATACGTAACACGTCCGACGTCACGTGTTGCCGGCCCGACGTCATACGTCACCGGGTCGACGTCATACGTAACACGCAGCCCGTGACCGAGGCACTCCCGCAGGAACTGGACCGCCTGTGTGGTCCTGCGGCCGTCTCCCCGCAGGAGCAGCGGCTCGGACACCCGTACGTGGGTCCGGTCGGTGCCGGTCATCCGGTGGGCGACGGTATCGGGCAGTACGGCGGAGTGCGCGGCGCGCCGTGCGGTCATCCGCCCACCGCTTCTCGCGCAGGGCCGATGCCTGCCGGGGTGCCGCATTCCTGGACGGGCGCGACGGCATCCGGGGTATCGCAATCCTGGACGGGCGCGACGGCATCCGGGGGGTCGCACTCCGGTAGGAGATCGGCGGCAGCCGGGGTGTCGCACTCCGGTAGGAGATCGGTGGCTTCCGGGGATGCCCGGTCGACGCGGATCGGGGCGGACCGGGTCGGCAGGGACACGTAGGTGCGGTCGTCGCGGAAGAGCAGGCCAAGGGCGAGCGCCTCGGTGAGCCACTCCCCCAGTTCCTCTTGCGATACGCGGTGTCGGCCTTCGGTCAGGTGCCGGTGGAGGGCGGGAGCGGTTCGGCCCTCTTCCAGGTGGCTCAGGGCGGCCGCCTGCCAGCCGTTGAACCAGTAGGTGCGCGGCGGCCAGCCCTGCCGTCGGTCGCGCACCAGAAGGGCCTCTCCGTCCTCTCCCGTCTCCGTCATGACGAGCGTCGAAGCGGCGTGTGCGGCCCGCCACTGCACGACGGCCCGCAGCAACCGGTCCTCGATCTCACCGCCGATACCCGCGTCCTCGGTGTCGAACAGGTAGACGAGATCGGCCAGTTCGTCCTCCGGCAGCTCGTAGACGTGCTGGTACATCTCCGCGGGGTGGCGCTTGCCGAAGCCGAGGGCCGGGTTCGTGAAGTGCGGGCTGAACCGCTCCAGTTGGATGCGATGAGCGCCGCCGGGCGGCTGGAGGTGCACGAGCGCGGGCGTCTGGTCGAGCACGCGCGCGTAGTCGTCGGCGGTCTCGCCCGGAAAGCCGTACAGGTAGTTCCAGGTGCAGGTGATCGCGTGGTTGTCGAACTCCCGCAGCGTACGGACGTTGCGGGCGCCGGAGACGCCCTTGTCCATGAGGTCGAGGACGCGGTTGCTGAGGCTCTCGATCCCGGGCTGGAGCAGGACGGCTCCGGCCTCGCCCAGCAGGGCGATCTGCTCCCGGCTGAGGTTGGACTTCACCTCGTAGTGCATCCGCAGGTCCCAGCCGCTCTCGGCGGCGCGCGGCAGGAAGTCCTTGAAGTACGCCATGTCGATGATGTTGTCGACGGTGACGATGTCGAGGATGTGATGGCGGCGCACGAGCCGGTCGATCTCGCTCCACAGCCGCTCGCCGGGCTTGGCGCGGAAGGCCATGGCCGTTCCGTTGAGGCCGCAGAAGGTGCAGTGGTGCTTCTCGCCCCACCAGCAGCCGCGGGCCCCTTCGACGACCAGCTTCGGATACACGTACTCGATGACCGGCGACGCCTCGATCTCCGCATGCCACTGGTCGTAGTCGGGCGACGGTATGTCGGCGGGGGCCACGGTGCGGCGGGTTTCGGTGTTGGCCCGCGACACCCGGGAGGACCGGCGTCCGCCGTCGGACGTCTCCCACCAGCACAGCCCCGGTACGTCGTCGGGCGGGGTGCCAGCGTCGAGGTGGGCGAGAAGTGCGGGGAAGGCGTACTCCCCCTCGCCGCGCACCACGTGATCGACGTAGGGGTGGTTGCGGTGCAGGGCGTGGCCCATGGGGCCCTCGCAGTTGCTGCCGCCGAAGACGACGGTCAACTGCGGTCGGCGCCGCTTGAGTTCACGGGCGAGGGCGAGCGAGGACACGTTCTGCATGAAGGTGCTGGTGAACCCGACGACATCGGGGTCGTGGCCGAGCACCTCGTCAGCGCACCGGTCGATGTACTCGGCGGCGAGCGCGCGCATCTCGGACACGGTGGTGAGGGTGTCGGCGCACAGGGCGCGGGCGCGCGCGTACGCGTGGAGCCTTGCCACGCCCCAGCTCTCGTCCCCGTAGAGCACGCCGGAGAAGACCCAGTCGCCGAGCCCGTGGAAGATCGAGTCGCTGCCGATCGCCTCGTAGTCGCCGGGCCGCAACCGGCCGCCGGAGCGCTCCAGGAGGAACTCCGCCCAGCGCAGCGAGCCGTGGAACTCGCGTACCTCGTCGTCCGGCCGGACCTGCCGCAACAACTGGTGCAAGAGCCCCACCTGCAGCGAGGGCAGATCGATCGGGTGCCAGGGCATGGTCACCAACTGAACGCGCATGCCGCCCTCTCCCAGCAGATCAGCGGATCGGCCTCTTCTCCAAAATCGCCGGCCTGCGGTTGGTCCGCTCTTCCTCACGGATCACTGTCTTCTTGATCTCCACGCCGCCCCCAGGACCCCAGGACCTCAGGGCCCTCAGGACAACTCGGGCCCGAACATCCGTATGCAATAAGGCGGTTCACCCTAGGGCTGCACTCTGCGTCACACAAGTGCACACCATGCGCAGATGTCTACTCGTGTAGCGCCGCCGCTGTAGTGCATACCTGTAATGGGGGCCTGTAATGCGGGCCTGTAATGCGGGAGTGCGGCCTGTAGTGCACCCGGCAGTAGTCCGTCGCCTACGTAGCCGTCGCCTACGTAGTCCGTCGCCTAAAGGTGTGGACGGGACGGCGAGTCCGCCGGTAGACCCGTCCGCATGGATGATCAAGCGTCCCGTCTCCTCACCGACCAGGCTCTGCGGCTGCTCGCGGAGCGCCATCCGAACGCCCTGGGCGCGGTCCTGGGCGGTTCGGCCGCCCGGGGCGAAGCGCGCCCGACCAGCGACCTGGATCTGGCCGTCCTGCTGCCCGCCACGGACGTCAGCCGCCGCGAACAGATCCGCTACGAGGGCCGCCTGGCGGAACTCTTCCTGCACCGGCTCCCCGAGCTGCCCGACGTCTTCGAAGGGGACCGGGTCCTGCGTCGCGGCACGATGCTGTTCATCTACGGGGAGGGCATCCCGCTCCTCGATCCGCACGGGCACGTGAGCCGGGCACGCGCGCGTGCCCGCGACCTGCTCGCGGCGGGCCCCGTCCCGCTGACCCCTGCCCAGTGGGAACGCAGCCGCTACGTCCTGACCTGCTGGCTGGACGACCTGCTCGACACCCCGAGGACCGAGCGGTACGAGCAGCTCGCGACGGCCGACGACGCGCTCCATGAGGCGGCCCACCTCCTCACCGCGCACCACAACACCTGGACCGGCATCGGCCGTTGGCTCCCCCGCCGCCTTCTTCAGGCCGACCCGGACCTCGGCGAAGCCCTGCTCCACGGCCACCTGACCGTCGCGGAGAACGCCGATCCGGCACCGCTGGCGAGCGCGGTGGAGAGGGTGCTGGAGCTGGTCGGGGGACCTCTGCGGGAGGGATACGTACAACGGAGGTGACGAGGAGTCGCCTACGTAGTCGCATACGGCATAGCCGTCCAGGGAGTCGTCGCCTAGGCAGTCGTCGCTTAGGGAATCGTCGCCTAGGGAGTCGTCGTCTAGGAAGTCGTCGCCTACGGATGGGAAAGAGCGGGCGGCGCGACCGGTGCGGGTGTGCGCTTGACCGCACGGCTGACGAGGGCCGTCTCGACATGGCTGATCCCCAGACCGACCAGATCGCGGGAGAGGAACCCGTAGAGGGCCGTCAGGTCGGTGAAGTACGCGGCCGCGTGCAGGTTCGAGGGACCCGACGTCGCGAACGCACCGTGCACCGCGGGGTGGTCGGCCAGCGCGCGGCCGGCGGCGGCCAGATGGTCGGGGGCCACGTGCAGCAAGAGTTTGGCCTCGATGGGCAGCCCGAGGCGGCGCGGGTCGACCAGGACCTGGGTGACCAGACGGCCCTGGGACGTGAGTCGGGCGATGCGCCGGCGCACCGTGGTCTCCGGGTGGCCGGTGCGCGCCGCCAGGGCCGCGGCGGTCAGGCGCGCGTCCGGGGTGAGGGCCTCGATGAGGGACTGTTCGAGGGCGTCGGCCTCGACGCCGTACGGCCCGGGAGAGCCGGGGACCGTCTCGTGCGGGTCCGCCGGGGTTCCGGTTCCGGCGGCCGGGCTCAGGGCCGTGCGTTCCGCCGCGCTCAGCACGTCGTGACGCCACTCGGAGGTGAGCCGGAAGACGTGCAGGATCGTGGCGCTCTCCAGGGACGTCACCGCCTGGGTGGAGGGCAGCTGGCGGAAGACCAGCGGATCGCGTGATCCCGGCTCGGTGCGGGCGACCGCGAAGATCTCGTCCCCCGCGGTGGTGACGTCGATGAACGGGATGTCCTCGCGCGCCGCGAGCGCGGCCACGATCGTGTCGAGCTTGCCCCGCAGGACCCGGATCCGCAGGAACAGGGCGCCCGCCGAGCCCCCGTTGCGGGGGCGCGCGACGGGCGAGACGACCACGCGCACGGTGCCGTCGGCGGCGAGCGCGTGCAGGCGGCGGCGCACGGTGGCAGGGCTCAGGCCGAGCACGTGGGCCGCCCGTTCCGCGGTGAGACGGCCGTCCCACTGCAGGGCGGCCACCAGCCGCTGGTCCCCCGGGCTCAGTACGGAATCCGCCGATACGCGCGCCATGACGGCCAGTTTCGCCCATGACGGCGCGGTACGGCGCCGGTCCCGGGGAGACCGCCCCAAGCATGGATGTCATCCACCTCCACTCCGACAGCGCCGGAGGTCCCCGTGCGTACACCCCAATCGGCACCCGTGCCCGTGCCCGTAGCCACACCTGCGCCCACGTCCGTAGCCACGCCCACGCCCGCGTCCCCGCCCGTGCCCAGGAAACGGGAAAAAGTACGCTTCACCAGCGGCGACACCACGTGCGCCGCCTGGCACTACCCGGGCACCAACGGCGGCTGCGTGATCATGGCCGGCGGCACCTCGGTGACGAAGGAGCCCGCCACGGACCTCTTCGCCGCGCGGTTCAACGACGCCGGATTCGCCGTCCTGGCCTTCGACCACCGCAGGTTCGGAGAGAGCGGGGGCGCTCCGCGCCAGATCGTGCGGATCGACGAGCAGATCGGCGACTGGCAAGCCGCGATCGCCTGCGCGGCCGGGCTGCCGGATGTCGACCCGGAACGGATCGCGGCCTGGGGCTTCTCGCTCGCGGGCGGCCACGTCCTGCGCGTCGCGGCCGACCATCCGCGGCTCGCCTGCGCGATCGCCCAGACCCCGCTGGCCGACGGCCGCGCGGCCGCACCCAACGCGCTGCGCTCCATGACGCCCCTCGCGGCCCTGCGGCTTGTGGGCCGGGCTGTCGCGGACGTGCTCGGCGGCCTCCTCGGGCGCCCGCCGCTGCTGGTCCCGACGGCGGGAGCGCGGGGCGAGGTCGCCTCGCTCACCACGCCGGACGCCATGGACGGCGACCGGGCCCTGGACCCCGACGGGCGCCACACGGACTGGGAACGGACGGTCGCCGCCCGGATCGCCCTCCAGATCGGCGGGTACCGGCCCGGCCTGCATGCCTCCCGGATCGGGTGCCCCCTGCTGGTGGTCGTCTGCGACGAGGACCGGAGCGTCCTTGCGGAGCCTGGCGTCCGGGCGGCGGACAACGCGCCGAGGTCCGAGGTGGTCCGCCTGCCGGGCAGCCACTACGCCCCGTTCCTGGAGGCGCACGAACAGGCCGTCGCGGCGGAGGTCTCGTTCCTGGAGAAACATCTGGCCTAGAAAACGATGAAGCCCCCTCCGGAATCCGGAGGGGGCTTCCCCAAGTGTGGCGGCGCCAGGATTCGAACCTGGGAAGGCTGAGCCGGCAGATTTACAGCGGGCTCCGTTCACCGCCTACGACCTGCGGCGTTTCGTGCGCCACCCTCTGCTGGGGGCCATCTGGGGGACGAGAGCCAGGTCAAGGGGTCTGCCCATCAATCCTTCGCTTATCAGGAAGGTCGGGCGCTGGAACGGGAGAGGCCAACAGCTCCTCCCCGCGAGGGCGCGCCCAGAACTGGCCATCCAGTGAGAACTTCGGCCGCTCATCGTCAGATGAGACAGGAACGAGGCGGGTGGAGATCCACTCACCCTTGGTCGGTGCCAGCAGCCCAAGCGCGCGGGCGACGTGTGGGTGTGATCCTTGGTGCCCCAGCACAACGATGCCCTTGGGGCGTAGAGCTATACGGGCGTCACGGGCCCGTTTCGGCGCGTCGTCCTGCTGTCCGACGGTCAACACTGCCTGTCGGCCAATGAGACGTTCCTGCACCTCGCGGAACAGCCTATTCACCCGCTGCTGGCCCGACGAGGCTCGGCCCGGCAGTGATGCAGAGAGAATCTGCTCGCGTACTTCGCGTTCGAGGTGGAGCAGCAGGTTCGTCGGCAGGTCTGTCTGGAGCCCACCCCAAAGCCAGTACACGTCCGACTTGGCTCCATCGGAGAGCTTGCGCTTGTTGTCTCGGTTGTATGCACGGACGAGGTCGCCGTTTGCACCCGGCGCTCTCTTCCAACGCAAGCGCTCATCGGTGATCCGCACTATGCCAGCGGCCCACCGGCTCGTGTCGTCGTCAATCCAGGTGACGACTGCAGCATGGTCGTCACGGCCACTCCGCTCACCATGGTCGGCGCACAGATACATCTCCATCGGGATCTCCCAGCCGCCGAGATCCTTGGAGAACTTGCAGTCAATATCGCGGCCGGCGATGGACCAGTCGAGGTCTGCGCCGTTGTCGATCGCGAACTCCTTGGTGAGGTTCACCTCGACGGCCGTGCCGAGATATGTCTTCTCGGTCTTCGTCAGGTGCTGGTACGCCCAGCGCCCCGTCCGCTGGCCATCGAGCAACTCGTCGAGGGAGTCGCGGAGCGCCCATCGGAAGCGCTCCCGCGCCTCCGGCCGGCTGTAGAACCACTCCACGAACGGGGCAAGGTCATCGGGGACCGATTGCGTAAGGCCGGACTGGATCCGCCACTCACGCGGCACCCTGCTCATGGGCTGAGTAGGGAGCTCCCAAGTCCGGTACGAATTACGGCGCGAGTGCTTCGCAGCCAACGCACGCGAATCCTGCATGCCAGCCTGAGCAGGCTCCTCAGGCAACCACAGACCCTCTTGTATCGTCACGCGCTGAAGTGTGGCAGCAGCCACTCAGCCTGGTTCGACGAACCCTCCTCCGCGGGCTTCGAGGAGGGCACAAAAGTGTCAGGCCCGGACCAGCACCCCGTCGTCAGCCGTCGTCGCGGCCTGCTCCGGCAGTCGGTGCCACGAATCAAGCTTCGCCAACAGGTCCTCACTCGGAGGAGACCAGCCGAAGGCGGCACTCAGTACATGCATCGCCAGGCGTGGGGGAACGGCGTTCCCGATCTGCTGCCCAATGTCGCGACCGGACCATGGGTAGTCGGCAGGAAAGGTCTGCAGCCGTCCCGCTTCGGAATGATTGAACCGATCCAGCTCAGCCCCGGCGAGGGAGACGACACGGTTTCGGCGGATCTTGCCAGTCACGGTGGCAGAAGGCTGAGACGAGGTCCTGCGCCCACGTAGCTTCGGGTCGCCACCCGTTCCGTAGTTCGAGATGACCTCAAAGGGCGTTCCTCGCTCGATCACGTCGCCCATGGTGCGCCACGGCTCCTTCGATGCATCTCCAGCATCTCGTGGAACCCCCTTACGGTAAGTCCTATGAGTAGAGGCGGGCAGCTTCACGTCGTGCTCGCCCCGGCGCGCGACCAGCACGGCCCGCTTCCGTGTCTGCGGAACGCCGTAGGCCTCCGTGAGTAGGAGTCCGAAGTCAACCGAGTACCCCTCGTTCTGGAGGGCCCGGGCGTACGCCTCCCACACAGGGAGCACCGCCGGAACCTGCTCCAGGACGATTGCCTCGTAGGGCATCTTCTGCACGTCGATGGCTTCCAAGATCCATCGGAGGGGTTCCAGTACGAGGCCGGTCCGCTCGTCATCCAGGTTCGCGAGATCGCTAACAATCTGCTCGCGGTCGACCCGAGCAGTCATGCGGTCGACGAATTTGAGCACGTCATCCAGGGCCTTACGGCCCGCCCCGCTGCCTGCGACCGTAAAGGTCTGGCACGGCGGTCCGCCGGCCAGCACGTCTGCCTCCGGAAAATCGGCCGGACCGTACTGCCGCACGTCGCCCTGAACTGTGCCCAGGCCAGCAGCGCGACGGGTCTCGCAGGCGTCGGCATCCCATTCAACGCCGACAGTGGGCACTCCCAATTTCTCCGCAGCCACGTCCACGCCACCAGGTCCGGCGAACAAGTCGACGATCTTGACTGGCTGCACGCGATCTCCAGAGTTTCGGGTGGCGGTCGAACGGCCGCACATTGCAGCGCAGCGCTGTGCGAGCGTACCTGTGACCACTGACAATCAAGTGCTGCGCGACTCTCCCGCGCTCTTACGGGATCACGGACTCGTTCGGCTCGGCGCTTCGAGACCCGCTCGCGAGAACGTTCATAGCGCTCTGGACGCTCTGGCTCACTTCCCCGTCACCCACTGCGGTGCGATACGCGTAAGAGATCACCGTCAAGTCCTCGTCCGCGATCTCCCAGGGCGACGTGCAGTGAAGCACTCCGCCTGAGGCGACCGGTTCTGCCGCGGTGCGATCGAGGACGATGGAGTGGACGACGACCAACGCATTTGCCGGGTAGTACCGCCTCTGTTTCTCCACCTCGGCCCTAGTCAGGATGACATCGTGGCCAGCCGAGGTCGTTCCCTTGACCTCCACGCGTAGAACCTCCTCGCCCCGCTTCAACTCAAGGTCGAAGGACTCCCGATTGCCGACGTCCTTAACGTTCCAACCCTGCTCCTCGAAGTACGCCGTCGCCGCAGCCACGCTGTGCCTCTCGAGCGCGCTCCGCTCCCCTGCGGTGAGTCGGAAGCCCTGGCCAGACCGCATGGGACGCGCGACCATGCGGGTGCGTCGCCCCGCCGCGATGGCAGCAGTGCGCTCGGCTTCCAGCACCTCGGGAGCCGGGTCTCCGGGGATGTGCGGGGCCAAGCGCTCAGCTTCATAGATTGTGCGAAGCAAGCCGAGCATGTAGCGCAGATCATCGATCAGAACGGCCTGCGAAGGCAGCGCATCGCGGGAGTACTCGAAGGCGAGTACGTTCCCAGGTCCATAGCCGCGGCCAAGCGGACGGGTTGCATCGAGCTGGATCTCATCATGGAGTTCCGGCCGGCCAGCTACCTGGTCGGCGAGGAACGGACGGGCCCACCCAACCCGAGCCCTAAGGTCCTCGGCCTTGCGCGCCTTGAAGTCGCCCCCGCTCCACACGGTCGTCCCTTGGTTCAGAGACAGGTAGACGCGGTCACCCCCAGCGCTGAACAGGTAGACCGCATACCAACCGGTGGTAGCCCTCGGCGACTGTTCACGACCGAAGACGCGGACCCACGGGATCTCAGTCTTGAGCCCCGTCGCGTCCCGTCCCTCAACACCCAGGTTGTCGTGTGGTGTGCCAAGGGCGTCAGCCAGGGCAGGCCCATGCGTCCGAAGAAACTCGGGGAGCTCATGCCTGATGACGACGCCCCGCGCCTTCATCTCCTCTGTGTTCGCGGCCGTCCACGATGGCTGAAGCTCAAGAACCTTGCTCAGAAGCTCATTCACACGCCGCAGCGTATCCCCGGCCTCTGACAACCCAACTTCGTCTGGGTGGCGAGCTTTCGAGGTCGACCGTCGCTGCGCATTGGCCGCAGCCTGCACCGCTGGGGCTCGCTGCCCTTCCCCTGGCCCACGTATGGCCCACGCGGGGCCCTCCGGGCCCCTCTGATTTAGCTCACCCCAAGACCCCGTCCGGTTAAGCAGAACCGATCGCGTTCGCTCTCAGGGGTCGTCAGGCCAGATGCGTCTGCGCTCCGTGCTGTGGCGCAGGATGTCGAGCCCTGAGAGCCGGACACTGATGGCCCAGTACATAGTCCGCAGGGGCTGAGAAAGCTGACTAGTGGGTTCACCTTGGCTCTGGCCGTTGCTGGACTACCAGCGACATAGACGGCACGTTCGGCGGCAGGGCCCATTCCGTGATGCGAAGGCCGGCCAGTTCAATGAGTTCCTCAGGGACCCCCAACAAGTGCAGTGGGGTGCGGTTGTGCCGAGCCAGAAAGGCCTGGCGCCGCCGCTGTTCGGCTGCGTCGAGCTGCACCCACACATCGACCATCACCCCTGGCGGCACGCCAGGCACAGGGCGTGTGCGCCGCCGAACGTAGGGCAGATTGGCCACATCGTCAGCGAGTGCGATCAAACACCAGGCATCTTCGTAGGTCATAGTGGATCCGTGAGCGGTTTGCAGCCTGCGAGTACGCCACTGCCATCGTGGGGCTAGTAACCAGCGGGTCATCGTTAGCGATACGGCCCGCGTCGGGAAACCATGGCGCTCGGTTCCTTCTCCGCGGCTGCTCATTGCGCTGAGCGCTCGTCACGTGAGGCGCTCTGCTCCAGCTGGATTTCGCGTTTACGCTGTTCTTCCTTGATCCGTTCAACGGTTCCGGCGTAGAGAATGAGACGAGGGAATTCCTCCATCCCCGCGTAGGCGTCTAGCTGGAACCCGCTTGCGTTGTAGTTCTTCTCTATGTCGTCTGCTGTCGACTGCGAGGTAGTGCCGCGCTCACGGAACTTGAAGTATCCGGTGACTCCGGCGGAGATACCGACCAACGCACTCAGGGCCGAAGTTACGATCGATAGTGCTTTGTTTGATCCCTCATTCATTGCCGTGAGGGTGGAGACCACGATGGACCCCGTAATAATTACTAGCTGAAATGCATTGTGCACGCGTCGATTACGGCTCGCCTGCGCCCGGTAAGAGGCAATTACATCGAGTGAAGATTCCCGATATACGCGCAGGCCTGAGTCCGTATCGAGAGGGAGTTGGGCAGCTGCGGTCTGACGTTTCTGTAGAGCCTCGCGAAATGCGTTCGTTTTCATAACCAGCTTCTTGTGGTTATATCGAAGCCAGTACGCGCACGCGATCCATAAAATGTTGACGATTATCAGCGAGAGTGTTCGAGTGACACCGCCGTCCGCTCTCCAGATGCCGACGATTACGGTATATCCGAGCGTCCCCGTTAAAGCTAGAGAACCTAAAAGAATCAGCCAACTGATCCTCTGTAGGGTGCGAGTCGCTTTTAGGTCCGCTTCTTTTATGCTGAACGTGGCGAACTTTTCTCTGTACTCCTCGTGCGGGTCAGGCAGCAAGATACTCTCCCCCCGGATGAATGAACCTCTGAAGGTAGAGGACGTAACGAAGGGGTCGCAATGACGCATTGTGACTGGTGAATCTCTATGGGACACAAGTTACGTAAACAAACGCATGAGTTTTATGAGATGACGACGTACGCCCGTGCAGGGGCTCACTGCGGTGCGTCGACTACGCAGCGAGTGACAGCGGAAGTGAGCCTGATGCTGGGCGCAGTGAGCCACCCCGAGCGCCGCTCTCACAAACTGACGGGCACTGGTCCCCTACGGTCGCTGTGTGCTGGCACTTTTCGACCTGGACAACACGCTCATTGACCGCCAGGGAGCTATGGAGGACTGGGCTCGCGGCTTCGTGCGGTCGCGAGGGCTGGATAAGGGAGCGCAGTCAGTCATCTGCGAACGGCTCCGAGATCGGGCCTATCCGGCGGACTTCGTCCACCTCCGCACGACCCTCGGGCTCAACGACGACTCTGACGCCCTCTGGCGTGAGTACGTCGTGGGCATCGCTCGGTCCGTGCGCTGCTTCCCAGGGGTACGGGAAGGGCTGGGTGCGCTGCGCGGCGACGGGTGGACGCTCGGCATCGCGACTAATGGGGCGGGGGACATCCAGCGGACCAAGCTGGCTGCGGCCGGACTCGCGGGGTACTTCGAGGGCATCTGCGTCTCAGAGGAAGTCGGGGCCAGGAAGCCTGCGCGCGAGCACTTCGAGGCCGCGGCAGCCCTGTGTGGCCTCCGGCTGAGCGCGGGGGGATGGATGGTTGGGGACAACCCCGAGACAGATATAGAGGGAGCCGGCGCGGTGGGACTCCGTACCGGGTGGGTGGCCCACGGCCGTGCATGGGCCGATGGCCTCCGGAGGCCCGACATTGTCGTGTCAGACGTCGCGGAGGCTATCGCGGCCATGCGGCAAGCGGAGAGCTAGTCCGGCTGACTCTCCGAAGGATCGTGCAGATATTCGATTGCTTCAGGGATGCCAAGGTCCGAATCCCTGAGATCCTCCCAACGACTCATGACGGCGGCTGATGCCTCTGCCAGTTCCGCGGGTAGCCCAGCTTCCCGGAGAGTGGCGGCGGCCTCTTCCATCTCCGGCCCCCAGCGCCAGGACCGCGCAGCCACCTTCGGGATGTAGCTGGTCTCCGCGAGGTAGCTGGTAGCGCGGCCCTGCGCGATGTCGAGCAGCTGTTCCTCTACCCCGTAGTCACGGGCAAGGGCATACGAAACCGCGGCGAGCACCCGACTCGTCTTCTGGTAGCTGCTGTACGACAGCTTGAGCGCGGAGGCCCGCCCGACTCCGCCGGCGAGCGTGTGTGTGTGAACCGCCGACTCCGCGAAGAGCGATTCCACAGACGCAAGAGCGTCCTCCGGACCGGATAGATAGAGCCGGGGCGTCTTCGAGTCGGACGGGGGTGAACCGATGATGGAGCCGTCCACGACGGTCGCCCCGCCCCGGGACGCGATAGCGTAGACGCGGGCCATCGTGGCCGGAGAGATCGCGTTGGCATCCACGTAGGTGCCTGCGAACCCATGAGTGGAGACCTCAAGAGCTACGTCCTCCGCGTAAGCCGGGGGGCAGATGCTGAGGATGACGTCAGCTTTGTCGACTAGTTCCGGCAAGTTGCTCTCGGCGGCAAGGCCAGACTTGTAGGCGCGCTCCTTTGTTGCTGAGCTGCGTCCAGTCGGGCACCACAAAACCTCGGCTCCGACGAGCTTGGCCTGTGCTGCAACCGCGGCGCCCATACTGCCCGGGTGCAGAACTCCGACGATGGTCATCCGACCAGCCCCCGGATGTCGCGAACTTCGGTAGGTGCGCCGGCCGTCAGCGCCTCGTCGATGGCCTGTGCTGCGTGAGCCGCGCTGAGCTGGTCGGATCGAATGACGAGTGACCAGGGCTCCGCTGCATGGTCCAAGAGATCCTGCCGCGTCTCGTGCCAGACCTTGAGACGCTTGTCGACGTCCCTGTCGCCGCGGTCTTGGCAGCGCTGACGCGTCACATCCTCAGGGCACCACAGGAGTACGCGCACCCAATTGATGGGGTGGGCAGCGACGGCGCGAGCACCGGCTACCTGGCCCATGTGGAGGACCGGGATGCGTCCGGAACTGACGAGCGCGGTCACCTCGCCGCGGTCGATGGCGTACTCCGCGTCGTATCTGCTGTTGCGGTACAGAACCTCTCCGGCCTGCGCCAGTTCCTCGATGTGCTCAGGTGTTGTGAGCCGGTATCCCGTGGTCCGACCGGGGCCCGCCTTGAGCCGCTGAAAGAGCGTGAACTCCGGCCGCAGATTCGAGAGTTCGGCTGTGATCGTGTCCTTGCCGGACCCCGGAGGCCCGTACAGGACGATGCCGGAGGGGCTCACAGTCCACCTCCGCTCAGGACGTCGCGCGCTTCATCGACCAGGGCCACGGCCGCGCCGAGGCGGTTGTCGACGACGAAGTGCGGGCCCTGCGGGCGCATCTTCAAGTCGAGCCCTGCCTCGTAGTCGTCCCACGCCTCCATCTTCCAGGCATCGCGTGCTGCCCCTCGAAATTCGATGTATTCACGCATCGATTCTGGGTCGCACTCGACCCATATGGTCGCGACAGAGACACGCTTCGAACGGCAACGGTTTTGGAATCGCTGCATCCATTCGGAGCGGGAGAACTCGGAGATAAATGGAGCGTCCAGGATCGTGGAGATTCCGCAGTCCAGGTTGTCCCATGCGGCTTCCATGAGGCACCGGTATTCGAGGGGGCGCACCTTTTCCCGATAGAGGTCAGAACTCCGGTCGTGTGCCTCTCCGCCGAGTGCAACCAAAAGCCGATCGACGAGTGGGCGAGTCAACGAGTCTTTATCCAGGATTGGCCAACTGGTGAGACCTCCGAGGAACTTAGCGAACTCTGACTTCCCTGATCCGGCGTAGCCTCCCACCAAAACCACGACGGGGCCGTCAATGCCGCTCCCTGCGGCGCCGTGACGCCATGCATTGACGATGCGATTACGCAGAGCCTCGCCGTCCACATCGTTCGTGCCTTCGCGGATGCTGCCCAGTGCTTGACGCACTGCGTCTGGTTGATCGGGGAGCTTTCGCTCAGCCAAAGTGGGCGCCGGTACGGATTCCACAGGGGCATCCTCTCCGGGCAGGGCCTTACGGAAGCCGAGTTGTGCCTCATTGCGACGATAGAGGCGGCAGTACGCCCGGCGATAATGCGGACCGGGAAATACCGAACCTTTTTCGTGGCCCCAGATTGTCTGGAAGTTCGCGGCAATATTGAAGCCGTGGCGCTCCGCGATTTCGCGGAGCTTCTCCCCGGTGTCCTCCAGGGTGAGCCCTACCTCGTCGCGGTGCATCCGCAGGAGATCAGGCTTCCAATCAGGGTGCTTCCGAGCCATCTGCCCCTCCTAGATAGCTGGTCGAAGCCGCGAGTGTAGCGACCCGACTAGCTCTGTGGAAATTCGTGATAGCGCATGTATAAGCGGATGTATAAAACCGCTCGGACTTTCTCAAGTAGCGGGACGTGATACATGTTTCGGCGCCGTGGCGGTGAACTTGTCGCACACCGAACGAGGAGGTTCAGATGCCACGCGCCACGGCTCCGCAGGCCCCACCCCGGCACGCCGGAAGGTCAGTTGCCTTCCAGGGTTGCGACGCGTTGGCGCAGCTCCCCGACCTCGCTTCGCAGCTTCTCGACTTCCTCGCGCAGCTCGGCCATGGTCCCGACCGGATCCGCGAGTTGTGCGGCGGCGCTACCGGCGCCGGCGGTCAGGAAGACGCCTTTGCCCTGGTGACTCACCACGAGGCCATTGGTCTTGAGTTGGCTGATGGCAGTGCGGGCCACGGTCACCGTGATCCCGTAGCTCTTTTGGAGATCCCCGTACGAGGGGAGCTGCCCGGTGTCGGCGAATTCACCATCCGCGATCCGTCGCCGCAGGTCATCGGCTACCTGCTGATAGGCGAACTTGCCGGTCCACTCGACCATCTGCACCCCAAGTCTCGTCTCTGTCTCTGCCTCATAGTGCCCAAGCCTCAGACCTAGAACCAGTGCCCCAGGCTGCTTGTTCCCCAAGGGCACTTGACGCACTCTGTCTCAGAGTGCACTCTGAGATGCAGTTGAGCGAGTGCCTCAGTCCCGCAAGGGACGGAGAGCCCGAATGACCTGTTTGACCTGCACAAACGCCCGGAGAGGTCCGTATTAGGCGGATCGCCTCGAAGGAAGCGAATGCGGCTTGAGAACTCAACAGTGATCTTGTGATCGACGGGGCTTCGGGCCCTGTCCCCGCAGCGGCCCGGGTGATGGCCGGCGGCGGCCACTTCGTGGCAGGTGAACCTGTCCTGCCCTGCGCGCTAGCTCTGGAGAACGCTCTTGGGGGGCAGTCAGCCCCGGGGTTCCACCTGGTGCGCGCCGTCCTGCTGGCGTCAGAGCAGTGATGATGACGCGCCCGATCTTCCCGGCTCGGGGCTGGTGCGCTGTGGCAACGGCGTGCCGGTGAAGCCGTGTCCCTTCGTTCGTGAGGGGGTCGGTGTGAACCGACGACATACCCCGGCGCCGCCGCGATGGACCGGCCGGCGACGCCCGCAGTGACCTCGGTCCGATCCTCCTGGTCCCGCGGCCTGATGGCCGCGGCCGGTTGCCTCCTTCGTCCGTGCGGGAGCCCTGCGGGGCATCCGGACGGGCGGGGTGGCGGGGAGCCGGAGTGTCCGGCCCGGAGGGGAGCACGTGATGTCGTTCAAGGCCGGCGACAAGGTGCGCATCGTGTCCTGCGCGGATGACCCGCGCGCGGCCGGCAAGACCGGCCGGATTGTCGACGAGGTTCCGCCGGGCGCCCTGACGGGTGGCCGGTGGACCGTCGACCACATCGGTCTGTTGATCGCCCCGGTGCTGTGCAACGCGGGCGAGTTGCACAAGCTCTGAACCACCCCTGGCGGCCGCACTCGCGGACCGCATCGCCGCACTACAGCGGCATTCCTTCTACGGCGCGCGGCCCCGGTGCTGGAACACCGGGGCCGCTGTTCGGGCCGTACCTACTGCTAGGGAGTCACGACCCATGAAGTTCATCGTTGCTGGTCATGAAGCTGTTACGGCGTCCGAGTTCACGGAACTGGCGCTGGGCATCGACCTGGAACTGTTCACCGGTCCGGCCGGTGGCGAGTCCGAGCGGGAGCGGGCCGCGCGCCTGGATGTGGCGCGGGAAGTCCTCGCGGAGCTGCACCTGTCGGCCCCGGAGCTGGCTGAGTTCGCGGAGAGTCTGCTGCGCACGAGCCCGCTGTCCGGCCGGCCTGTGGTGCGGCGTTCGCGCCGTAAGCCCGTGCGCCGTCCGGCCCGCCTCTCCTCGCAGAGTGTGGGGGTTGCGGCATGAACGACGCCGACACGATGAAGGAACTGGCGGCGCCGGTACGGGCATTGCTCGCCCTGATGGCGGAGTTCGGGCATCTGCCCGCCCCGCACGTGGGCATCAGTCCCATCTTCCCGACGCGTCTGGACCTGTCCCTGCACGACGACTTGGGAACGTTCGAGCCGTGGCGCTACGCGCTGGGCATCGCACACGATGACGTGCGGTTCGCCACGCAGGGCGGCGGGCTGACGTGGGTACTGCAAGGCGCCGCCAACTACGCCGGCGTCGACGTCCGCCTGGTCGCCTACGGGGATGTCCTGCAGCCCGGAGCCGCGATCGGCCCGGGGGGCCGCGATGCGTCGTGAGACCTCACCCGACGAGCAGATTCAGGCGCTGCAAGCTCTCCAGTCGAACCTGACCCGGGTCCTGGTGACGGTCGCGGTGGTCGCGATGGCGTTCACGGCGACGAACGTGACGCTGTTCGCGATCGACCACCACATCCCCGCTGTGATCGCGTGGCTGCTGGATCCGATAGTGGCTGTCGCGCTGGGGGCGGTGCTGATCGTGGATGGCCGCCTGTCCGAGCACGGGGTGAACCCCTCGGGGTGGGCGACGACACTGCGCTGGTTCGCCGGCCTGAGTACCTGGCTGATGAACTGCTGGAGTTCGCTGTGGCCGGCCGCGACCCCGTTCGGGATGCCCCGCCACATCGACCCGGCGGGCCTTGTCCTGCACTCGATTCCCCCTGTCCTGCTGATCGTTCTGGCAGAGGCCATCACCTACTACCGGCGCGCGATCCTGGACCGCATCGCCGTCCTGCGCGGCCCGGTGGACACCCCGCGCGCCGCGGTGGACACGGCCCCCGCACAGCAGGTGTCCACCGTGTCCGCCCCACCCGCACCGGCTACGGCGAAGCGCCCGGTTCCGGTCGCGTCGCCACTGGTCATCTGCGGTGCACAGCACGCGTACACCCTGACCGTCCCCCCGCACTCGCACGAGCGCGAGGACGACGAGCGGGAGCCTGAGCGGCTGTCCACTGAACAGGCCCTGGACGTCATCCGGGAGTGCTGGGAACAGGGCGAGTCCATCCGGTCGGCTGCACGCCAGTCCACCCGTTCACCGTCGTACGTGCAGACCGTGTACGCGAAGCTCACCGCAGGCACGCAAGAGCCCTCGCGCCTTGCGCTGACGGCGGGCACCGGCCGCTGATGGCCGCCCTCCCCGTCTACCGCTGGCGCCTGGCACCGGACGGCTATGCGACCTTGCGGCAGTTGCGTGCGCTCGGGCTTCGGCCCGGCGGGCAGGATGTCGCCGCGCAGCTTGAGCGGCCCCGCCGGCGGCGGGGCCCGCTGGTCGCCTACCTCTACCGCATCGACCAGGCCAAGCCCGTACGCCCGATGACCCCGGGCCGGTGGGCGGCGCTCGCCAAGGCCAACGCCGCCCGCCGCATCTGCCCCGAGTGCTCGCAGGACGCCGGCTACGTCATACCGCCCTCGCTGGGCATGTGCGGCCCGTGTGCCGCCCCCGAGGAACAGCGCGCCGCCTGAAAACCCCTGCCTGAACTGGGAGTCCTCATGGACCGGAACCCGACTTGGCGTCGCATCACCGGCGTCCTGATCATCGGCTTCGCTCTCGCGGTGGCCCTCTCCATCGGCGTGCAGCTCCACTCCTACGCCGTGCCGCTCGGCCTGCTCGCCCCGTGCGTCCTGGGGGTCTTCTCCTGCGCGCTGTGGCTGCTGCTCCGCGTGGCAGAGGCCGCGGAAAGCACGGTGCACCGCTGCACGGCCCCGGGCTGCACCTTCCAGGTCCGCATGCGTCACGCGTCCGCGGCCGAGAGCCGCCGCTGGCAGGAGATCGCCGCCGCCCACCCCACCCACGACCACGTCTGAACAGCGCACCCCACCGACAGGCGCAGGACCCGAACGCCACCTTCTGACCAGCGCGTTCGGGTCCTGCTACTCACTCCGGAAAGGAGTGCTCTCAGCATGACCGACACCAGTACCGAAGCGGTAGTGGCCCCCGCCAACACCGACACCCCGCCCACCCCGGCCCCTGCACCGGCCGTGGACAAGGCAGGCGAGCAGAAGACGCAGGTAGAGGACGCGCCGGGCGGGTGGCCGGTCGCGCCGCTGGCCCTGTCCGGTGCGAATGCGACTGTGTCCACGATCGCCGCGGCGGGCATCGCGGGCGGGCCGATCGCCGCGGCGGTCGCCGCCACGGGCATGGTCGTGTTCGGCACCGTCGCTTCCTACCGCAGCCGCAACCCCCGCCCCAAGCAGGCGG
>NZ_JAAGMG010001463.1 GCF_010548525.1 Streptomyces sp. SID14478 | reverse complement strand
TCCGCTCGCGGTCTACGAGGACACCGTGCTGGCGGCGGACGGGCCTGCCGCGCCCCTCGTCGTCGAGGGACTTCCCGGCGCCTCGGCCGACACGTTGCGTGCCCTCGCACGCCGGGCGGCGCCGCGCGCGGACGACGCCGGAGTGCACGCGGCCCTGACCGACGGCCACTTGAGCCTGTTCAACCTCACCGACGACGCCGTCACCACACGCGTCACGGTGCCGCAGTCGGGCTCGCGTCGGCTGGTCTTCGAAGGCGTGCAGTCGGTGACCGACGGGGGCAGCGTCTACACGGCCGCGCTCGGCTCCGGCTCGGCCGTCGTGCTCGCCCCCCGGTTCACCCTCACCGCGCTGTCCGGGCGGTCGCTCCCGCCGGGCCTGCGGGTAAAGGTCGTCGACGGAGCGACGCTGCATCTGTCCGGCGCCGCCTGCCGGCTGCGCGTCGAGGGGCAGGGGCACGGCGCCGTCGTGACCGTGCGGGGCGGGCGCCGCACCACGGTCACGCTCCGCGGGGCCGCCGCCTACCCGCACGACGACCTGGCCCTGGGCAGGAACGTCTTCCCGACCAGTCCGCTGCCGACCGGAATGTCCGCTCCGGGCGCCGCGGTCGACGGCGACCCGGACACCTCGTGGACGCCCGGTCCCGACGGCCGGATGGTCGTGGACCTCGGGGCGGAGCGGACGCTGGCCCGCGTGGAGGCCGAGTGGAACCACGACGACGCGCCCACGGCCCGTGTCGAGTTCAGCCGTGACGGCATCACGTACCAGAACGGCGGCAAGGTCGGCGGCCGTGGCCGCACCCGCCGTCTGACGGCCTCGGCGAGCGCCCGCTACGTGGCGCTGCGGGTGGAGGGGAAGGTCGGGCACGGCGTCCGGCTCGTGCGGCTGTCCGTGCGGTGAACGCGAAGGGACGGTCCCCGGGCGGCGGTTCGCCCGGGGACCGTCCCTCGTACCTCAGGCGGGGCTCACTCCTGGCCGTCGGCGAACCACCGCGCGAGGTCGGGGGCGACCCTGCGCACCGTGACCGGGCGGCCGTCGGCGCGCAGGGACTCCGTCGCCGCGACGCCGGCGGCGACGGCCTCGCGTGCCGCGACGGGGCTGGTGTCCGTCGCTCCGCCGCTGCGGACGAAGCGCAGGAACTCGGCGACCAGCATCGGGTCGGAGCCGCCGTGCCCGCCCTCTCCGGGCTCCGGCATCGGCACGACCAGGTCGGCGTCGGCCCGGTAGCCGCTGCGCCGCTTCCAGACGCGGACCTCGGCGCTCTCGCCGTGGTCGCCGAAGTTCTCCAGGCGGCCCTCGGTGCCGATGACCGTGTAGTTGCGCCAGTAGTCGGGGGTGTAGTGGCACTGCTGGTAGCTGGCGTGCACGCCGCCTTCCAGGCGCATGACCATCATCGACAGGTCCTCGACGTCGACGACCGGGTTGAGGCCGGTGTGGGACAGCGGCGGCCAGTTGTTCTCCGGGTCGTACCAGTCGGGCATGACGGCGCCGGGGGCCTGTCCGGAGCGGTCGGTGATGTCGCCGTAGACGGTGAGTCCGCCGAGCGCGCTGACCCGCTCGGTGTAGGCGCCGGCGAGCCAGTGGATGACGTCCAGGTCGTGGGCGCCCTTCTGCAGGAGCAGGCTGGTGGTGTTGCGGCGGTCCGCGTGCCAGTCCTTGAAGTAGAAGTCGCCGCCGTGGCCGACGAAGTGCCGGCACCACACGGCCTTGACCTCGCCGATCTCGCCGTTCCTGATCAGGTCGCGCATCACGCGCACCACCGGCATGTGCCGCATGTTGTGGCCCACGTACAGACGGGCGCCGCCCGCCCGCGCGGCCTCCAGGACGCGGTCGCAGCCCTCGGTGGTGATCGCGAGGGGCTTCTCCACGAAGACGGCGACCCCGGCCTCCAACAGGTCGACGGCCAGGTCCTCGTGGGTGTGGTCGGGGGTGATGACGAAGACCGCGTCCAGCTTCTCGGCGGCGATCATCTCCCGGTGGCCGGGGTAGGTGTGGACGTCGTCGCCGAACCAGGTGCGGGCCCGGTCGAACATGCCGGGTGAGGTGTCCGCGACGGCCACGACCGCGGAGCCCTCGCCGGGGTAGTGGGCCTCCTTCGCGAGGGTGGCGCGCAGGCCGAGGCCGATGACGCCGAGGCGCAGGTCGCGGGTGTGCACGCCGCTGTCCGCCGGTGCCGTGGAGACGTGGGTGGTGTCGGTCACGTGTGTTCAGCCCTTCATGCCGGAGAAAGCGATGCCCTGGATGAACTGGCGCTGCATGGCGACGAACACCACGATCACCGGGAGCGTTGCGAGGAGGGAACCTGCCATCAGGACCGGGTACTCGGTCAAGTGGGCGCCCTGGAGGGAGGCGAGGCCTGCCGACAGCGGCATCTTGGCCGGGTCGGTGTTCACGATCAGGGGCCACATCAGGTCGTTCCAGGACCACAGGAACGTGAGGATGCCGAGCGCGAGGAGTCCCGGGCGGGCCAGCGGCAGGGCGATCCGCCAGAAGACCGTGAACGGGTTGGCCCCGTCCAGGCGTGCCGCCTCCTCCAGTTCCTCGGGCAGTCCCATGAAGAACTGGCGCAGCAGGAAGGTGCCGAACGCGGAGAACATCCCGGGGACGACCAGAGCCTGCATGGAGTCGAGCCAGCCGAGGTCCTGCATGATCTGGTACTGCGGCAGCAGGAACAGCTGGCCGGGCACCATGAGCACGGCGAGGAAGCCGAGGAAGATCGCGCCGCGTCCGGGGAAGCGGATGCGGGCGAAGGCGTAGGCCGCCATGGAGCACAGCAGCAGTTGGGCCGCGGTGCGCAGCAGCGCCATGACGACGGTGTTGATGAACTGCTGGCCGAACGGGACGCCGTCGAAGACCTTGCTGTAGTTCGACCAGTCCCAATGTGCGGGCAGGATCGTCGGCGGCACCTGCACGGATTCGCCGAAGCTCTTGAAGGAGGTGAGCAGTTCCCACACCAGGGGGAAGACGGTGACGATCGCGCCCAGTGACAGCAGGACGTGGGCGGGCCACATCCGTCCTTCGCGGCGGGGTGTCCGGGTTGTCTCACGCATAGTGGACCCACCTCTTCTGCAACCGGAACTGGACGGCGGTGAGCGCCATGATCAGGACGAACAGCACACAGACGATCGCGGCGCCGTAGCCGCGCTGGTTGTCGAAGAACGCCTTCTGGAAGAAGAGCATCACGACGGTCTGGCCCTCGCCGAAGGCCGGGTTCTGCAGGGAGTTCGTGGTGTTGGCGCCGATGATCAGGTACACGAGGTCGAAGACCTGCAGGGACTGGATGATCGACAGCACGGTGGTGAAGAACAGGGTGGGGCTCAGCAGCGGCAGGGTCACCGAGAAGAACTGCCGTACCCGTCCGGCGCCGTCCAGCGCCGCCGCCTCGTAGTAGTCGCCGGGGATGCTCTGCAGTCCGGCGAGGAGCAGGATCATGTTGTAGCCGACGGTCATCCACACGCCGACGACCGCGACCGCGAAACGGATGGTGTGCGGGTCGGACACCCAGTAGGTGCCGTCGATGCCGATCGCGGACAGCGCGTGGTTGAGGATGCCGGCGTCGCCGTTGTAGAGCCAGCGCCACACCACCGCGACGGCGGCGGGCATCGTGACCACGGGCAGGAAGTAGAGCGTGCGGTAGACGCCGGTGCCGCGCAGTCCCTTGATGTTCAGGAGCACGGCCAGGATCATCGACAGCGGGATGCCCAGCAGGACGAGCCCGGTGTAGATGCCGGTGTTGCCGAGGGACTCCCAGAACTCCGGGTCGCCCACGAGCGTGCGGTAGTTGGACAGGCCGATCCAGGTGGTCCCGCCGAAGGCGCCCCACTCGGTGAAGCTGTAGTACAGGGTCTGCACCACGGGCCACAGGTAGAAGACCGCGAGGCCGAGTCCGGCCGGGGCGATCAGCGCGTAGCCCCACCACTTGTCCCGGTGGCGGAAGCGGCGCTCGCGACGGCGCAGTTCCCGCTGGTCCATGGACTGCGGCCGGGTGCGTTGTTGCGGTACCGCGGGGTCCGTACGCACGTCGAGGCTCATCAGGACCGGCCCTTTCTCTCCTGCGCGAGCAGCTGGTTCATCGCGTCCGTCAGGGAGCCGGTGGCGCCCTTGAGGCTCTCGTCGCCGCTCCACGCCTTGGCGAGCCACATCTGTTCCTTGTGCTGCCATGCGGCGCTGTTGGCGGAGCTGGGGAAGGGCACCGCGTAGTCGAGCGCGTCCAGGTGCACCTGGAGGTCGAACTTCGGCATGCCGGCGGCCCAGGGCTTGGCGGTGCCGTTGCGCGCCGGGATGGCGGTGCCGTACTTGCCCTGGAGGAGGGAGGCGCTCTCGCCGCTGAGGAACCGGACGAATTCCCGGGCGAGTTCGGGGTGCGGCGTGCGGGCGTAGACCACGTTGGCGAGGCCGTGCAGGACGGTGGCGCGCCGGCGCCCCTTGGGCATCGGCGCGACGTCCACCTTCGCGCGCAGTTCGGAGTCGGCGTAGAACGTCGCCGCGTTGTAGGAGCATTCGTAGGTCATGGCCAGCGTGCCGGACTGGAACATCTGCGTGGGGTCCGTGTCGGTCATCTGCTGCAGGGTCGGCGCGGCCCGGTAGCGGTGGATCAGGTCGACCCAGAGCCGCAGGCCCTCCAGGGTGTGCTCGTCGCCGTACCCGGAGCGCTGCTTGTCCGGGGAGATGACCCAACCGCCCGCCTGGGGGATCGAGTTGTAGTAGTTCTCCTGCGCGCGGGCCGGGGCCCCGACGCCGTAGACGCCGCGCTTGCGGTCGGTGAGCCGCTGGGCGTTGGCGATCAGGTCCTGCCAGGTCCAGCTGGAGTCGGGGTAGTCGACCTTGGCCCGGTCGAAGATCTCCTTGTTGAACCACAGGGCGACGGTGTCGAAGTCCTTCGGGGCGCCGTACTGCGTGCCCTTCCAGCGGTAGAGGGAGATCAGGTCCTCGGGGAAGTCGGCGGTCCGCAGCACGGCTTCGGAGCCTTCGGTCTCCAGTGGCAGGAGCTGGCCCGCGTCCGCGTACAGGCCGAAGTTGGGGCCATTCATCCAGAAGACGTCCGGCGCGGAGCCTCCGGTGCACGCGGTGCGCAGCTTGGTCCAGTACGTGCCGTTGGGGGTGAGCTGCACGTCGATGGTCACCCCCGGGTGGGCGCGCTCGAACGCGCGCGCCGCGCGGTTCATCGCGGGCAGCTGGTAGACGTCCCAGACGCCGTAGGTGAGCCGGCCGCGCCGGGAGTCGGAGGAGGCCGAGGAAGAGGAGGAACTGCAGCCGGACGTGAGCGGTGCCGCCGCGAGCGTCGTGGCGGCAGCCGCCGTGAGAAGGGAACGTCTGCGCACGCGGAGCCTTCCTGGGTGGGACAGGGCAGCGTCTTCTCCCGCGCGGGAGAAGTCGTGAAGCCGCCAGTGGTCTTTTCCGGGGGACACCGCCCCACACCGGAATACCCCGACGCTATTTGCTCGAAGTTGACGCGTCAATGGCTGTTTGAATCAACTTTACGCATCAGGCCGCCGACTGAGGCGCCAAAACGGACACCACTTCGACCGGGAACGGCCTCGTCGGCGCCTCAGCCGTGCGGCGGGGCGGAGACGCCTCGGGTCCGGCCGCACGGGCCGGCACAGGTAGGTAAGGTAAGGCTTACTTTGCAGCCGGGCGCCGCTCGCGGGCGCCGGGACATGAGGGGGAACAGATGCGGCGGCCGACCGGAGGGCCGCGGGAGGACCGCGCCCGCACCCTTGTCAGGAACACACTGACCGGGCGGTGGCGCACCCTCGCGCTCGCCTGCCTGATGTGCGTCGTACACCAAGCCGCCGAGGCGGGCGTGCCGTTGGCGATCGGCGTCATCGTCGACCGCGCCGTGGAACCGGGCAGCGGCCGCGCCCTGCTCTGGTCCCTCGCCGCACTCGCCCTGCTCTTCCTCGTCCTGACCAGTTCGATGCGGCTGGGCGGACGCCTCGCCAAGGGAGCCGCGGAGGGAGCCGAGCACGACCTGCGGCTCGCGGTCACCGCCCGCGTCCTCGCCCCCGGCGGACTGCCCGGCGGCGCGAGCCGGTCGGGCGAACTGCTGTCGACCGCCACCTCCGACGCGGGCCGGGTCAGCATGATGCACGCCGCGGTGTGGTGGGCCTCCGGCGCGCTCGGCGCGATCGTCGTCGCCGCCGTCATCCTCTTCCGCACGTCCGTGCTCCTCGGCTTCCTCGTCCTTGCCGGGCTCGTCCCCGTCGTCCTCGTCAGCCAGGTCGTGGCCGCCCCGCTCATCCGCCGCAGCGGCGCCGAACAGGCCGCGGCA
>NZ_JAAGMG010001430.1 GCF_010548525.1 Streptomyces sp. SID14478 | reverse complement strand
GGGCACCGGCGCGGGCGCCGTCCCGCCCCGCCGCTGCTCCGGCAGTGCGCTCGGCATCGTCGGCACGGCGGGGCGCCCCGGTGGCGCCGCGCTCCCGTTCGGCGGTGATGTCACTGCGACCCTCCCCCATGGAGTCGTACGTACGGCCGCAAGTATCGCTGCCGGGACCGACATCCGCACAGCCATTGACTCGATCTTGTTTGCAGGCCCTCCTGTGGAACACGTGATCGGGGCGGCTTCGGTTCCCGTTCCTCGGGCGAGAGCGGCGAGCACGTCCCTGACGACCTGCCCGGTCAACGGTTCCCCAAGAACGACCGCGGTGGGCACCGGTGCGTGGCCAGCCAATTTCGTACTACACGCGCTTTGCATCACCTCACCGGTGCCGGAAATGGAGACAAGTGCCCGTCTTGGGTTATCGCTTGTCATGCAGAAGTGCCCTCACCGTTATGAAGAAAGTGCACAACCATATGACTTGCCCGAGCGTCCGCGCACGAATGCGGTTTGTGCGCGAACCGGCAACTGGCCAGCGTGCGCAGTCAATTGGAAGCCCTCCCTCCGCTGTGTGATATTCATTCACCTGTCATTCGCGCCCCGCCGCAGAACGTGCTGCCGGAGCGCAATCAGGGAGGGATTCTCATGCGTAATCTGAAGCGTGCGCTCGTCGTGCTGCCCGCCGTCGCCGCGCTCACTTTGCTCGGCGGCGCGGCCCAGGCCTTCGACTGGGACTCGATCGGCTGGGACTCGGGTGCCAACTCGGACGGTTCGCGGACGTACTTCGCCCCGTACGGCGAGCACTTCTACATCCTGGACAACAACTCGGACGGTCACTCCGCGGTCGGCGAGGTCGAGTACGGCGACCGCCACCTGACCTACTGGAACCCGGACGGTGTGAACTCCACGCGTGCGGTCAACCTCACCATCGCCGAGGGCACCTACGTCCGCTACGACGCCTGCTACGGCGAGTACAAGGGCTACAAGATCAGCGCCTGCGGCTACTGGGTCGGCGCCACCGCCTGAGTCCGTCGTCCACGGTGCGGGCCCTCGGAGGCCCGCACCGGTTCGCGAAGTCCCATCCCTTGCGCACGGAGGAGTTCACGGTGAGTCGTACTGCCGCACGGGGAGCGGCACTCGCCGCAGGCGTGCTGATCTGCGGTGCCGCCACCGCGGGCTGCGGCGGGGGCCAGGAAACCCAGGGGTCCGGCCCGGGCCGGGAGCAGGCCCGGCCCGCCGCCCGCTCCGGCTCCGCGGCCGAGCTGCCCAGCCAGGTGGGGCGAGGCCTGCTCCAGGCGGTCGACGCGACGGTCCACGCCCACCTGGGCTACGGCGTCAGCGAGGCGAACGGCGGCGGCCAGCTCCAGCGCGTCGACCCCGCCGACTGGCAGGTCTGCTTCCAGAAGACGGGGCCGCTCCCGGACTCCGTGATCTTCGGCGTGGTGCGCACGGGCGCGGCCTGCCCGGCGCACTGGACCGACAAGCTCGACTGAGCCGGCCGGTACGTACCGAGGTCATCCCGCGGACGTCAGCCCGCGTAGTGCGCGCGCACCTTCGCGTGGACCCGGGGCTCGGCCCCCACCGCGTCGAGGCCCAGCAGTGCCGCTCCGAGCACCGGCCGCTCGGAGACGACACGAGGCGTCGCCTTGGGGGCCCGGGCCGCCAGCAACTCCCGTATCCGGGAATCGAGTTGGTCGTGCCGGGCGGCCAGTACGCCGCCGCCGAGCAGTACCGGCACCTCCTCGTCGAGCAGGTCGAGACGGCGCAGGGCCACCGTCGACATCGCCACGATCTCGTCCGCCATCCGGTCCACCAGCGCCCGCGCCACCGGGTCGCCGTCCGCCGCGGTGGCGAACAGCACCGGAGTGCACTCGTGGCGGCGGTGCGCCGCCACGTGCTCCAGGTGCAGCGCCTCGATGAGGGCGTACATGGAGGACAGGCCGAAGTGCGCGGGCAGCGTCCGCATCAGCGCCGTCGGCTCCCCGCGGCCGTCCTCGGCCCGCGCCGCGTACCAGAGGGCCTCCTCGGCAAGGCCCGCGCCGCCGCCCCAGTCGCCGGAGATCTTGCCGATCGCCGGGAAGCGGGCGGTGCGGCCGTCGGGGAGCATGCCCGCGCAGTTGACACCCGCGCCGCACACCACGGCCACACCGCGCGGCTCGGCGTCCTCCAGGAGGCCGGCCCGCAGGACCGCGAAGGTGTCGTTGCGCACGTCCACGCTCGCCGTGGACGACCAGCCGCGGGCGCGCAGCGCGGCCGCCAACTCCCTTTCCTCCACGGGCAGATCGGCGTTGGCCAGGCATGCCGAGACGTGCCCGACGGCGTCGGTGCCCGCCTGCGCGAACGCCTCGGCGACCGTGTCCGCCAGGACGTCCACGGCTCGTTCGACGCCCACCTTGGGCGGCTGGAACCCGCCGCCGCGGGCCGCGCCGACGACCTGGCCGTCGGCCGCGACCACCGCGACGTCGGTCTTGCTGTTGCCCGCGTCGATCGCGAGCACGCTGGTGCTCAGGCCCACGCCAAGTGCTCCCGGTTGTGCGCGATCAGCTGATCGGTGAGCTTCTCCGCGTACTCGAACTGGCCCACCAACGGGTGCGAGAGCAGCGCCTTGAAGACGCGGTCGCGGCCGCCGCGCAGGGCGGCTTCGAGGGCCAGGTCCTCGTACGCCGTCACGTTGGCGATCAGGCCCGCGTACAGCGGGTCCAGCTGCGGAACGGGCAGCGGGCGCGTGCCCTTGCCGTCGACGGCGGCCTGCACCTCGATGACGGCGTCGTCGGGGAGGAAGGGCAGGGTGCCGTTGTTGTAGGTGTTCACCACCTGGTGCGGCGAGCCCCCGCCGCCCAGCAGGGACGCCGCCAGGTCCACGGCCGCCTCGCTGTAGAAGGCACCGCCCCTCTTCGCGAGCAGCTCCGGCTTCTCGTCGAGCGTCGGGTCGCCGTACATCTCCAGCAACTCCCGCTCCATCTCGGCGACCTGAGCGGCCCGGGACGGCTTGGTGCGCAGCTCCCGCACGACCGCGTCGTGCTGGTAGTAGTAGCGCAGGTAGTAGGAGGGCACCACCCCGAGGCGGTCCACGATCTCGCGCGGCATGTGCAGGTCCTCGGCGAGCGCGTCGCCGTGCTCGCCGATCAGCCGCGGCAGCACGTTCTCGCCGTCGGGGCCGCCCAGGCGTACGCCCAGCTCCCACGTGAGGTGGTTGAGGCCGACGTGGTCGAGGTGGATCTGTGACGGAGCCACGTCCAGCAGCCGGGCGAACTTGCGCTGGAAGCCGATCGCCACGTTGCACAGGCCGACGGCCTTGTGCCCGGCCTGCAGCAGCGCGCGGGTGACGATGCCGACCGGGTTCGTGAAGTCGATGATCCACGCGTTCGGGTTCGCGCGGCGCACGCGCTCGGCGATGTCCAGGACGATCGGCACGGTGCGCAGCGCCTTGGCGAGGCCGCCGGCGCCGGTCGTCTCCTGGCCGACGCAGCCGCACTCCAGCGGCCAGGTCTCGTCCTGGTTGCGGGCGGCCTGACCGCCGACGCGCAGCTGGAGCAGCACGGCGTCGGCGTCGGCGACACCGGCGTCCACGTCGCTGGTCGTCCGTATGACGCCGGGGTGGCCCTGCTTGGCGAAGATCCGCCGGGCCAGACCACCCACCAGCTCCAGGCGGTCGGCCGCCGGATCGACGAGCACGAGCTCCTCGATCGGCAGGGTGTCCCTCAACCGCGCGAATCCGTCGATGAGTTCGGGTGTGTAGGTCGAACCTCCGCCGACCACAGCGAGCTTCATTGCGTTCCTTAGCCCTTTACTCCGGTGAGGGTGACGCCTTCGACGAAGGCCTTCTGTGCGAAGAAGAAGATGATGCAGACCGGCGCCATCACGAGGAGCGTCGCGGCCATTGTCAGGTTCCAGTTGACGCTGTGCGCGGACTTGAAGGATTCGAGGCCGTAGCTCAGCGTCCAGGACGCGGGGTTCTGGGCGGCGTAGATCTGCGGCCCGAAGTAGTCGTTCCAGCAGTAGAAGAACTGGAAGAGCGCGATCGCGGCGATGCCCGGCTTGGCCATCGGCACCACGATCTTGAGCAGGGTGCGCAGCTCACCGCAGCCGTCGACCTTCGCCGACTCGATGTACTCCTTCGGGATCGTCAGCAGGAACTGACGGAGCAGGAAGATCGAGTACGCGTCGCCGAACGCCATCGGGATGATCAGCGGCCACAGGGTCCCCGACAGGTGGAACTGCTGCGCCCACACCAGGTACATCGGGATCACGATCACCTGCGGCGGCAGCATCATCGTCGAGATGACGAGGATCATCGCCGTGCGGCGGCCGCGGAAGCGGAACTTGGCGAGCGCGTAGGCGACCGGCACCGCCGAGCAGACCGTGAAGACGGTGCCCACGACGGCGTAGAAGATCGAGTTCCGCCACCAGTCCAGGAAGCCGTCCGTCTCGAAGACGGCCTTGTAGTTCTCCCAGTGCCAGGAGTTCGGCCACAGGTCGCCGCTCATGGCCTGGTCGTCGCTCATGACGGACGTCAGGAAGACGAAGACGAAGGGGAGGACGAACAGCAGGGCGACGGCTATCGCGATGCTGTGCACGGCGATCCAGTTCAGGATCTCCTTGCGGCGGGGGCGGGTGGGCGCCGGGCCCGTGTCGTCGGTGGCGCCGACGGCGGCCGTCGGGCGCAGGGTCGTAGTGGTCATGAGTCTCAGTCCTCCGCCGCGAGCAGGCCCGAGCGCTTGCGCATCAGCAGCATGGTCACGGCCATCGCGATGACGAACAGGACGAGCGAGAGCACGCACGCCGCGCCGGTGTTGAAGTTCTGGAAGCCCATCGAGTAGACGAGCTGGGGGACGGTCAGGGTCGAGTGGTCGGGGTAGCCGGGCTGGATCACGGAGCCGGGCCCGATCGACACCCCCGACGCGATCTTTCCGGCGACCAGGGCCTGCGTGTAGTACTGCATGGTCTGCACGACACCGGTGACCACGGCGAACATCACGATCGGTGTGATGGAGGGCCAGGTCACGTACCGGAACTTGCCCCAGGCGCCGGCGCCGTCCAGGTCCGCGGCCTCGTACTGCTCCTTCGGTACGTCGAGGAGTGCGGCCATGAAGATGACCATGAGGTCGCCGATGCCCCACAGGGACAGCAGCACGAGGGACGGCTTGGCCCAGGTCGGGTCGTTGAACCAGTTCGGGCCGTCGATGCCGATCTTGGCGAGCACCTCGTTGACCGGTCCGGTCGAGGGGTTGAGCAGGAAGACGAAGGCGACGGTCGCCGCCACCGGCGGGGCCAGGTAGGGCAGGTAGAACGCGGTCCGGAAGAAGCCGACACCGGTCTTGATCTTCGTGACGAGCAGCCCCAGCGAGAGCCCGAAGACGACGCGCAGTGCCACCATCACCACGACCAGCCACAGGGTGTTCCACAGGGCCGGGCCGAACAGCGGCATGTCCTGGAACACGTACTTCCAGTTCCTCAGCCCCACGAAGGTGGGCGCCTTGATCTGGTTGTAGTGCATGAACGAGAAGTAGACGGTGGCGATCAGCGGGTACGCGAAGAAGGCGCTGAAACCGATCAGCCAGGGGGAGAGAAAGCCGAGCGTGCGCAGTCTGCGGCGCGCGGGCCGGGAGAGTGTGAGTGCCATGCGCGGGGTTCCTGATTCCTCAGTTCTGCGGCTAGTTCTGCGACTGCAGGGTGTCGGCGTCGATGAGCTTGTCGAGCCGTTTCAGGCCCTTCCTCAGATCCGGGACCTTCCCCGCTTCCTCCGTGTACGAGAAGTCCTGCAGCTGCACCACGTACATGCCGCCGTTCGTCGACGGGGGAAGGACCTGGCTGTACTTGTTCTTCGCGATGCCGAGGAACGTGCGGAAGGCAGGATCGGCGTCCAGCTTCGGCGACTTGAGGGCCGCCTTCGTGGACGGCACGTTGTGAATGGCGTTCGCGAACTTCACGACCTGGTCGGTGTCTGCGGTCAGGAACCGCACCAGTTCCCAGGCGGCGTTCTGGTGCTTGCTGCTGTGCGCGATGCCGGCCACGGTGCCGGTGAGGTAGCCGCGTCCGTACGTCTTCTCCTGGCCGTCGGGGACGGGCAGCGGCGCGACGCCCCACTTGAACTTGGCCTTGGCGTCGTTCAGCATCAGCCCGCGCCACTCACCGTCCAGGTGCATGGCCAACTTCCCGCTGAGGAAGGCGTTCTGGTTCGACATCTCGTCGCCGAACGAGGTCCGGAACCGCTCCAGGGCGTTGTATCCGCCCTGCGCGTCCATCAGCTTCTTCGCGGTGCCGAAGAACTGGTACGACGCCGGTTCCTTGGCGAGCCGGGACTTCCCGTCCTTGTCGAAATAGGTCGGCCCCCACTGCGCGAACAGCCGGTCGGGGCTGTTCTGGTAGAGCCGGAAGTTCGGCATGAAGCCGACGCGCTTGTACGAGCTGCCGTCCTTCTTCGTCAGCTTCTTGGAGTCGGCGACGAACTCGGACATGGTCTTCGGCGGATGCGTGATGCCCGCTTCCTTGAAGGCGTCCTTGTTGTAGTACATGCCGAAGGCGTCGGCGAGCAGCGGCAGGGCGCACTGATTGCCCTTGTAGCTCGTGTAGTCGAGCAGGGACGAGGGGAACACCTTGTCCTTGTCGAGCCCGGTCTTCTTCATGAACGGGTCGAGGTCGGCCCACATGCCGGAGTCGCAGTACTGGCCGACGTTGTTCGTGGTGAAGGACGAGACGACGTCGGGGGCCTCGTCGCCGCCCGCGCGCAGGGCCTGGTTGACGGTGGCGTCGGAGACGTTCCCGGTGGCCTGCACGTGGATGTTCGGGTGGAGCTTCTCGAAGCGGGCGATCGAGTCGTTGATCGCCTTGACCTCGCCGGGCGCCGACCAGCCGTGCCAGAACTTGATGGTGACCGGCTTGGTCGGATCGTCGGTGGCGCTTCCGGTACTCGGATTCGCGCAGCCGGCGAGCAGCAGTCCGGCCGCGGTGAGCACCACGGGGGCGCGCAGGGGTATACGCCATCGCGGCATGGCGAACGTCCTTTACGTGTACGGGGGTGGGTCGGTCCGGGTCGTGAAGGGGGAAGGCGGTGAAGGGGGAGGCGGTGATGGGGTCCGGCGTTATGGGTGACTGGTGTCGAAGACGGCGTCGCGGGCCTGGGTGAGGGCGGTGCGCAGGGCGCCGGTGAGGATGGGATCGCCATCGAGCTCACTGATGCGCAACTGGGGCCGGGGCAGGGCGAGTCCGGTGAGCTCGTCCTCCACGCGGGCGCGCAGGGCGTCGCCGCCGGCCTGGGCCACCTGCCCGGACAGCACGACGAGTTCGGGGTCGACGACGGCGACGACGGCGGCGAGTCCGGTGGCGAGCCGCCGGGCGACCTCGTCGAGGACGTGTTCCTGGGCCAGTGCCTCGCCCAAGTCCTTGATTCCGCCCGCGAGTTGGCGGACGGCCGGGGCGGCGACCAGGCTCTGGAACCCGCCCCCGGCGTCGGTGCGGGCGAGGACGGAGTCGCCGCCCCGGGCCAGCGGCGCGCCGGGCAGCGGCATGTAGCCGATCTCGCCCGCGCCGCCGGTGGCACCCCGCAGCAGCACGCCGCCGAGCACGATGGCGGCGCCGACGCCCTCGTCGACGTAAGCGAGGACGAAGTCGTCGTGATCCTGGGCGGCGCCCGCGTACTGCTCGGCGAGGGCGGCGAGGTTCACGTCGTTCTCGATGGAGACGGGCGTGCCCAGCACTTCGGTGAGCTCGTGGCGCAGGGTGCGCGAGTGCCAGCCGGGCAGGTGCGGGGCGTAGCGCAACTGGCCGGAGTGCGGGTCGATGGCGCCGGGGGTGCCGATGACCGTGGCGGTCAGGTCGTCGTGCCCGAGCCCGGCCCGGCGCAGCGCCCCGTCGACGGCCTCGGCGACGAGCTGCGCGGTGCGGTGGCGCACGTCCTCGGCGACGGCGACCGC
>NZ_JAAGMG010001387.1 GCF_010548525.1 Streptomyces sp. SID14478 | reverse complement strand
CGAGGTCCGCGCCACCGCGAACCGCCTCGCCAACTTCGACGACGCGAACCTGCGCCGCTCGGCCCGCGCGGCCGTGGCCGCCGGGGCCCGCGTGCAGCGCGCCCTGGAGATCCTCGCCGACGAGGTGCCCGAGCACCTCGCGGCCGCGGGCAGGCTGCGCATGGAGCACAAGCAGGCCTCCCTGGAGGAGCTGGGCGCGCTCGCCGACCCGCCGCTGACCAAGGACGCCGTCGCGGGCCGTATCCGGCGCCTGCTCGCCATGGCGGACAAGCGGGCCCAGGACCTCGGCATCCCGGGCACGGAGTCGAACCTCGCGGAGGACATCGCCGAGGACCTGGTCGAGGAGATGGCTGAGCACATGGCGGACCACATGGCGGGCTGATCCTGCCGGGAGCTCGACAAGCCGGTGGCGGCGCCCGATCGCGGCGCCGCCACCGGCTTTTCCCTGTCTTGAAGTAGCCGTCAGCACTCCTTGGGGCCCCCTTGACTTGACCATGAACGGTCACGAGTCTGGCGCCGTTCGCTTCTGTGGCAGCGCGCCACGACCGCGGCAGACAACCGCAAGGGGGGCTCATGAGACGAAGAGCGAGATCGATCCTCGCTGTCGGAGCACTTGTCCTGGGACTGGGAGGGGCCGCACTCACGCCCGTCGCCCAGGCGGAGAGCGGAAGTTCAGCGAGCGAGGACCCCGGCGCGGACGCCGTCAAGGTGTTCCGCGCCGACGTGTCGAAGGAGCAGATACCCCTGCTCCTCCAGGCGGGCCAGGACGCCCGCGAACTCGGCGAGCAGGCGCCCGAGAAGGGCACCGCGCAGGTCGAGGTCTACCTCACCGACCAGCAGGCCGAGAAGCTGCGCGACCAGGGCGTGAAGCTCGCGGAGCACAAGCTGACGGCCCGGGCAGCGGCCCGGGTGGCGGCCGCGGGCGACGGCGTCTTCCGCCCGTACAGCGGCAAGGGGAATCTGCGGGAGGAGATGCTCCGCACCGGCCAGGAGCATCCCGACCTCACCAAGGTCGTCTCCATAGGAAAGACGCTCCAGGGCCAGGACATCCTCGCGCTGAAGCTCAGCAAGGGCGCCAAGAAGGCCAAGGACGGCGCCAAGCCGTCGGTCCTCTACATGTCCAACCAGCACGCACGCGAGTGGATCACTCCGGAGATGACCCGCCGCCTGATGCACTACTACGTGGACAACTACGCCAAGGACAGTCGGGTCAAGAAGATCGTCGACTCCACGGAGCTGTGGTTCGTCCTCACGGCCAACCCCGACGGCTACGACTGGACGTTCCACCCCGACGGCGACCGTCAGTGGCGCAAGAACATGCGTGACGTGAACGGCGACGGCGCCTACACCACAGGCGACGGCGTCGATCTCAACCGCAACTTCGCCTATAAGTGGGGCTACGACGACGAGGGTTCGTCCCCGCGCCCCGCCAGCGAGACCTATCGCGGCGCGAGCCCGAATTCAGAGCCCGAGACGAAGGCGATCGACGCCTTCGAAAAGCGCGTCGGATTCGACTACGCCATCAACTACCACTCCGCCGCGGAACTGCTGCTCTACGGAGTGGGCTGGCAGGTCGCCACCCCCACTCCGGACGACGTCCTCTACAAGGCGCTCGCCGGGACCCCGGACAACTCCGCGATCCCCGGTTATCACCCGCAGGTCTCCTCGGAGCTGTACACGACGAACGGCGAGGCCGACGGGCACGCGGGCAACGTGCACGGCGTCTCCATGTTCACGCCCGAGATGAGCACCTGCCAGACCGCCTCGAACGTCGACCCGAACGACGCCTGGCGGCCCCAGGACTGCGCGTCGATCTTCACGTTCCCGGACGACGAGAAGCTCATCCAGGGCGAGTTCACGAAGAACGTGCCCTTCGCGCTGTCCGTCGCGGAGACCGCCTCGCACCCGGACCGGCCGTCGTCCTCGGTCGGCCTGGAGGCCCCCGACTTCACCCCGGCGGCGTTCCCCACGTCGTACGCGCGCGGTGGCGACCAGGAAGTGTCGGTGGTCGTCCGGAAGTCCGTACGCGACAAAGAACTGAACTACCGCATCAATGGCGGCCGTTCGCGCGACGAGGAATTGCGTGCCTGGAAGGGCGGAGAAACCTACGGAGGCGACGACAATCTGCATTTCGACGCCTATAGGGCGAAGGTCGAGGACGCCGATGTCGGCGACAAGGTAGAGGTGTGGTTCACCGGACGTACGAAATCCGGAAAGCGCACCACCAGTGAACGCTTCACCTACACAGTGGCGTCGCGTCCCAAGGGCGACACTCTTGTCCTCGCGGAAAACGACGCCACAGGGCAGCAGACGAGCGCTTACGTAGACGCACTCAAGGCCGCCGGACGCACTCCGGTCGTCTGGAATGTCGCCGCCCAGGGCGCTCCCGACCCTCTCGCCGTCCTGGGGCACTTCAAGACGGTCGTCCACTACACGGGCGCCGCCCGCCCCGCCCTCGCCACCCAGCTGGCCCTGCGCGACTACCTGAACGAGGGCGGCAAGCTGATCGAGGCGGGCGAGAAGGCCGGCGGCTCCGTCGCCATCGGCGACACCACGACGAACGACTTCAGCCAGTACTACCTGGGCGCCTACTCCCGCACGGCGGCACCGGTGGCCACCCGCTTCGACGGCTCCGGCGCACTCACCGGGACCGCGGCGACCCTCGGGGGCGCGCCCGGCAACCCGCTCGACGGCGCGGGCCTGTACGAGGTCACGTCGGACACCCTGCCGCAGTTCGAGAGCGCGGGGGCGGGCCAGTACGAAGGCGCGGGCATGGCCGCCGCCGTGCACACCGATGACGCCTACAAGCGTCTGACCCGCACCATCGACCTGACCGGGGTCCCCGCCGCCGAGGCCCCGTCCCTGCGTACGCAGCTGCTGTGGGACACCGAGGCCGGCTACGACCACGTCCTCCTCGAAGCGCACACGGTCGGCGCCGAGGACTGGACCACCCTGCCGGACACGGCCGGCCTGACCACGACCGCCGTGCCCACCGAGTGCGAGGCCGGATTCCTGCTCGCGGAGCACCCGGCCCTCAAGCGCTATCTGACGCCCGACGGCGCCGCGTGCGAGAACACCGGCACCTCCGGCGCGTGGAACAGCCTCACGGGCTCCTCGGACGACTGGAGGACGGTCACGTACGACCTGAGCGCCTATGCGGGCAAGACGGTCGAGGTGTCGCTGAGCTACGTCTCCGACCCGGGCACGGGCGGCGAGGGCGTCCGCGCCGACAACGCGTCCGTCGTCATCGGGGGACAGGTCCGCGAGACCGAGGGCTTCGAGACGTCCCTGGGCGTCTGGCAGGTCCCGGGGCCGCCCGAGGGCAGCCCGGCCGCGGTCGAGGACTGGGCCCGCGCCCAGGACCTGTTCACGACCTACGGGGCGGTGCGCACGCCGGACACCGTTCTCCTCGGATTCGGTCTGGAACACGTCACGTCGAGCGGCGATCGAAATGCGCTCATCAGAAAGGCCCTGCGCTCAATTAGCGACTGATCGCCACCGGGTGCCACCGAAATACGCGAGAAATATGCGGCGGCCCGTACGTTACTGGCGAGTACGGGCCGCTGTGCCCTGCATAGACCCGCTCGATGTCACCCCAAGCCCTTATGGGAGGTAGGGTCGGAGGCGGTCGGGGACATCCCAATACATCTCGCCGGCGTCGAATCCGGCGTACCAACGAGGAGATCGGTTCGTGACGATCCGCGTAGGCATCAACGGCTTTGGCCGCATCGGTCGTAACTACTTCCGCGCGCTGCTCGAGCAGGGTGCGGACATCGAGATCGTGGCTGTCAACGACCTTGGTGACACCGCGACCACCGCACACCTTCTGAAGTACGACACCATCCTTGGTCGTCTCAAGGCCGAGGTGTCGCACACCGCGGACACCATCACGGTCGACGGTCACACCATCAAGGTGCTGTCCGAGCGCAACCCCGCCGACATCCCGTGGGGCGAGCTGGGCGTCGACATCGTGATCGAGTCGACCGGCATCTTCACCAAGAAGGCCGACGCCGAGAAGCACATCGCCGGTGGCGCCAAGAAGGTCCTCATCTCGGCTCCGGCCAAGGACGAGGACATCACCATCGTGATGGGCGTCAACCAGGACAAGTACGAGCCGGCGAACCACCACGTCATCTCGAACGCGTCCTGCACCACCAACTGTGTGGCGCCGATGGCCAAGGTTCTCGACGAGAACTTCGGCATCGTCAAGGGCCTGATGACCACGGTCCACGCCTACACGAACGACCAGCGGATCCTGGACTTCCCGCACTCGGACCTGCGTCGCGCCCGTGCCGCCGCCGAGAACATCATCCCGACCACGACGGGTGCCGCCAAGGCCACCGCGCTGGTCCTGCCGCAGCTCAAGGGCAAGCTCGACGGCATCGCGATGCGCGTTCCGGTCCCGACCGGCTCGGCCACCGACCTGGTCGTCGACCTGCAGCGCGAGGTCACCAAGGACGAGGTCAACGCCGCGTTCAAGAAGGCCGCCGACGACGGCGCCCTCAAGGGCATCCTGTTCTACACCGAGGACCCGATCGTGTCCTCGGACATCGTGAGCGACCCGGCCTCCTGCACCTTCGACTCCTCCCTGACGATGGTTCAGGAAGGCAAGACGGTGAAGATCCTCGGCTGGTACGACAACGAGTGGGGCTACTCCAACCGCCTCGTGGACCTGACGGTCTTCGTCGGCGGCCAGCTCTAGAGTTCTAGAGCAGCAAGGCACTCAGATGTGAGCGAAGGGTCCGGACCCGCGCGATGCCGCGCGTCGGTCCGGGCCCTTCGCGCGTCAGCCTCCCAGCCCTCTCCAGGACCAGCCTCACAAGGAGTCCAGTCATGAAGACCATTGAGGAACTTCTCGCCGAAGGGGTCGACGGCAAGCGGGTGTTCGTCCGCGCCGACCTCAACGTGCCGCTGGCCGACGGCCTGATCACCGACGACGGCCGCATCCGCGCCGTCCTGCCCACCGTCAAGGCTCTGGCCGAGGCGGGCGCCAAGGTGGTCGTCGCCTCCCACCTGGGCCGCCCCAAGGGTGCTCCGGACCCGCAGTTCTCGCTGCTGCCCGCGGCCGAGCGCCTGGCCGAACTCCTCGGCAAGCCGGTCGCGTTCGCCCAGGACACGGTCGGCCCCGCCGCGCACGAGGCCGTGGACGGCCTCGAGCCGGGTCAGGTCGCCGTCATCGAGAACCTGCGCTTCAACGCCGGTGAGACGAGCAAGGACGACACCGAGCGCGGCGAGTTCGCGGACCGGCTCGCGGCCCTGGCCGACGTCTACGTAGGCGACGGTTTCGGCGCGGTGCACCGCAAGCACGCTTCCGTGTACGACCTTCCGGCCCGCCTGCCGCACTACGCCGGCTACCTCATCGCCACCGAGGTCGGCGTCCTGAAGAAGCTCACCGACGACGTCAAGCGCCCCTACGTGGTCGCACTCGGCGGCGCCAAGGTCTCCGACAAGCTCGCCGTCATCGACCAGCTGCTCGGCAAGGCGGACCGTCTCCTCATCGGCGGCGGCATGGCGTACACGTTCCTCAAGGCCAAGGGCTACGAGGTCGGTATCTCGCTCCTCCAGGAGGACCAGGTCCCGGTCGTCACCGAGTACATGAAGCGCGCCGAGCAGAACGGCGTGGAACTCGTGCTGCCGGTGGACGTCCTGGTGTCGACCGAGTTCCCCGACCTCAAGGGCAAGGCCCCGGCCAACCCCTCCACCGTCGCCGCGGACGCCATCCCGGCCGACCAGGAGGGCCTGGACATCGGCCCGGAGACCCGCAAGCTGTACGCCTCGAAGCTCGCCGACGCGCAGACCGTCTTCTGGAACGGTCCGATGGGCGTCTTCGAGCACCCCGACTACGCCGAGGGCACCAAAGCGGTCGCCCAGGCCCTCATCGACTCCCCGGGCTTCACCGTGGTGGGCGGCGGCGACTCCGCCGCGGCGGTCCGTACCCTGGGCTTCGACGAGAACGCATTCGGCCACATCTCGACCGGCGGTGGCGCCTCCCTCGAGTACCTCGAGGGCAAGACGCTCCCCGGCCTCGCCGCACTGGAGGACTGACCCCGTATGACGACCCGTACGCCGCTGATGGCGGGCAACTGGAAGATGAACCTCAATCACCTCGAGGCCATCGCCCACGTCCAGAAGCTCGCTTTCGCCCTCGCGGACAAGGACTACGAGGCCGTCGAGGTCGCCGTCCTGCCGCCCTTCACCGACCTGCGCTCGGTACAGACGCTGGTCGACGGCGACAAGCTCAAGATCAAGTACGGTGCCCAGGACCTCTCGGCGCACGACTCCGGTGCGTACACCGGCGAGATCTCGGGCCCGATGCTCGCCAAGCTCAAGTGCACGTACGTCGCGATCGGGCACTCCGAGCGCCGGCAGTACCACGACGAGACGGACGAGATCGTCAACGCCAAGGTGAAGGCCGCCTACAAGCACGGTCTGACCCCGATCCTGTGCGTCGGCGAGGAGCTGGACGTGCGCGAGGCGGGCAACCACGTCGCGCACACGCTCACGCAGGTCGAGGGCGGTCTCCAGGACCTTCCCGCCGAGCAGGCCGAGACCGTCGTCATCGCGTACGAGCCCGTGTGGGCCATCGGCACCGGCAAGGTGTGCGGCGCGGACGACGCCCAGGAGGTCTGCGCGGCGATCCGCGGCAAGCTCGCCGAGCTGTACTCGCAGGACGTGGCCGACAAGATCCGCATCCAGTACGGCGGTTCGGTGAAGTCCGGCAACGTCGCGGAGATCATGGGCAAGCCGGACATCGACGGTGCCCTGATCGGCGGCGCCTCGCTGGACGCCGACGAGTTCGTCAAGATCGTGCGCTTCCACGAGCAGTGAGCGGCACATTGATCGCCCAGTGGCGCGACCTGTGAGTATGCGCTAGCGGCGATACGTCGTACCCTTGCGGGGCCGCGGCTCTTCCGAGCCTCGGCCCCGTCGTCCGAATAAGTCCGAGGAAGTTGGTCCAGCCGTGGTTATGGGGTTCTCGATCGCCCTGATCGTCTTCAGCCTGCTGCTGATGCTCCTTGTGCTGATGCACAAGGGAAAGGGCGGCGGTCTCTCCGACATGTTCGGTGGCGGCATGCAGTCCTCCGTCGGCGGCTCCTCGGTCGCCGAGCGGAACCTCGACCGGATCACGATCGTGATCGGTCTGCTCTGGTTCGCGTGCATCGTCGTGCTCGGCCTTCTCATGAAGATCAACAACTGACCTTCCGGGTCGAACCGTCGCTTCAACTCGTTACAACTGCACATTGCTCACGTAAAGCCCCATGTTCGGTACGCGCTCAACCACGCGGCCTATCATGGGGCTTGCGTCTAGGGACGGGATGTAACTCCCATCACTGGACGCGCGTTGGGCCTTACGTAGACTGAGGCGCTCCGCGGCGAAGCGAGACGCCGACACGCTTCGCGGCACCATCACGCAGGGAGTTACGACCGTGGCAAGTGGCAACGCGATCCGAGGAAGTCGGGTCGGGGCGGGGCCGATGGGCGAGGCCGAGCGCGGCGAGTCCGCGCCGCGCCTGCGCATCTCCTTCTGGTGCTCGAACGGGCACGAGACGCAGCCGAGCTTCGCCTCCGACGCGCAGGTGCCGGAGACCTGGGACTGTCCGCGCTGCGGATTCCCTGCCGGGCAGGACCGGGACAACCCGCCGGACCCGCCGCGCACCGAGCCGTACAAGACGCACCTCGCGTACGTACGGGAGCGGCGCAGCGACGAGGACGGCGAGGCGATTCTCGCCGAGGCGCTCGCGAAACTGCGGGGCGAGATCTAGGAGTTGAGGACCGGCCGGGTGCCCCAGTGGGCGCCCGGCCGATGCTGTTGCGTCGCGCACCGCGCAGTGGTCACGAACGGCGCCGGGGCCGGGCCGCGTGCTCCTCGGAGATGTGCGCCGTGAGGGCGATCGACGCCGTCGCCCGCTCGTAGGTCAGCTGCGCCACGCGCGCGTAGAGGCAGTCCAGGATCAGCAGCGCCGAGTGGCGGGCGCCGAAGCTGCCGCGCCGGAAACTCGTCTCGGCCGCCGTCCACGTCAGGTGCACGGCCGCGGCCTGGGCGACGGGGGAGCGCGGGTCACCGGTGACCGCCACGGTCGTGGCACCGCGCTCCGCGGCGAGCCGCAGCGGGCCGAGGACCTCGCGGGTGCGCCCGGAATGGGACAGGGCCACGGCGGCGTCCGCGGGCGTCATCAGCGCGGCCGAGGTCTCCGCGGCGTGCACCTCGGTCCAGCCGCGGGCCGGCATCCCGATGCCGAAGAGGCGGGCCTCCGTCTCGCGCGCCAGGATGCCCGAGCCGCCCACCCCGTAGACGTCGATGCGCCGCGCCCTCGCGAGCGCCTGGGCGGCCGACTCCAGGGCGCTGCGGTCCAACTGGTCGAGGGTGCTGCGCAGCGCCTGGAGGTCCGCCTGGGCGACCACGGAGATCAGGTGCTCCAGGTCGTCGTCCGGGCCGATGTCGGGGCCCAGCGGGCGGTCCTGGCCGCTCCCGTCACCCCGGTGGTCCTGCTCGCCCTGCTCCTTGGCGAGTTCGAGGAGGAGCCGCTGGTAGGTCTCCAGGCCGAGGGCCTGGCAGAAGCGGGTGACGGTGGCCTGCGAGGTGCCGGTGCGCCGCCCCAGGTCGGCGGCGGAGGTCCCCGCGACCGCGGCCGGGTCGGCCAGCACGTACGCGCCGACCTTGCGCAACGAGCCGCTGAGCGTGGGCAGTTCGGAGCGGATCCGGGCTGTGATCATGACGGTCTCCCGATCGGTGGCGGCCCGTCGGCGGGGTCCTGTCGGCGGCGCGGGGGTTGTCCCGAGATGAATCTATCAATCATCATGCGGTGTGCTTACTGAATCCATCGATCAGTACGTGGCTCCGCTCACCGTCGGGATCGACGCCGGCGGCACCCGGGTGCGGGCGCGCTGCGTGGACGCGGCCGGGCGCGTGGTCGGCGTCGGGCACGGCGGCCCGGGGAACGCCTTGAGCGTGGAACGCGCCGTGCTCGTGAGGACCTTGGAGCAGACGGTGGCGGCGGCCGTGCCCGCGGCGCTGCGGGG
>NZ_JAAGMG010001349.1 GCF_010548525.1 Streptomyces sp. SID14478 | reverse complement strand
GGCCGGCGCCTGCGGGGCCGGGGCCGCCCGCGACGGCCGCCGCCGGACGGTGGTGACGAGGGCCGTCGCCAACACGGCCGCGAACACGACCAGTTGACCCGTTTTGAGGTGGATGTCCCACGGAACCAGGGCCATGCCTGTGTCCTACCCGTACGGCACCCGTCCGCAACTCGTCCGCGGCGCACGGCGCTCCGGAGCCGCTCAGCCGTCGTGGTCGTGGACCGTGACGGCTGTCCGATGGGCCGGGATCCGGAGCACGGTCAGCGGCTCGACCCGCACGCATCGGAGGGCGTCGGGGCCGCCCTCGCGCCGGCACAGCCCACACAACGGTGGCGCCACCCCGGACATACGTGATGTCCGGCGTGACGCCACCGCAGGGACAGGCACCGACAACGGCGGCCGGGGTCAGTCGCCCTTGGCGACCTTCGTCAGTTCCGCGTCCGCCTGGCGGGCGATCTTGCGGCGTGCGCCGAACCAGCCGACGACCAGGAGCACCGCGACGACCGGGATCAGCATCAGCGTCTTGCGGCCCGTCTCCTCGTCGTTCCACATGAGGCCGAGCACGAGGAGCAGGAAGACGATCGTGACGATCTCGGTGACCGGGGACCCCGGGAGGCGGAAGGCGGGGCGCTGGAAGGCACCCTCCTTCGCCCGGCGGACGAACGCCAGGTGCGCGACCATGATCATGACCCAGGTGCCGATGATGCCGATCGAGGAGACCTCGATGACGATCTCGAAGGCGTCGTGCGGCAGCAGGTAGTTCAGGCCCACGCCGAGCACGCCGACGCCTGCCGTGAGGAGGATGCCGCCGTAGGGGACCTGGCTGCGGTTCATCCGGGCGGTGAACTTCGGCGCGGAGCCGGACATCGCCATGGAGCGCAGGATGCGGCCCGTGGAGTAGAGGCCGGAGTTGAGCGACGACATGGCCGCGGTCAGTACGACCAGGTTCATGATGTCGCCGATGCCGCCGACGCCGAGCTTGGAGAACAGCGTCACGAACGGGCTCTCGTCCGACGAGTACACCGAGGACGGCAGCAGGAGCGCGAGCAGCAGCACCGAACCGCAGTAGAAGATGCCGACGCGCCACATGATCGAGTTCACGGCGCGCGGGACGACCTTGTGCGGCTCGGCGGTCTCGCCGGCGGCGACGCCGACCAGTTCCAGGGCGGCGTACGCGAAGACGACGCCCTGCATGACGAGGACCACCGACATCGTGCCGCTCGGCATCCAGCCGCCGTGGTCCGTGATCATGCTCAGGCCCGGTGTCTGGCCGTCGATCGGGTGCTGCGTGGCGATCAGGAAGATGCCCACGAACAGGAAGGCGACGAGCGTGGCCACCTTGATGATCGCGAACCAGAACTCCATCTCGCCGAAGTACTTCACCGAGATGAGGTTCACGCCGAGCACGACCGCGAGGGCGATCAGCGCCAGTACCCACTGCGGAACGGTGGTGAAGGCGCTCCAGTACTGCGTGTAGAGCGCGATGGCCGTGATGTCCGCGATGCCCGTCATCGACCAGTTGAGGAAGTACATCCAGCCGGCGACGTAGGCGCCCTTCTCGCCGAGGAACTCGCGCGCGTACGAGACGAACGAGCCCGAGGACGGGCGGTACACGACCATCTCGCCGAGGGCACGCACGACCAGGTACGCGAAGACTCCGCAGACGAGATAGGCGAAGACGAGGGCGGGGCCCGCCGACTGCAGGCGGCCGCCCGCGCCGAGGAAGAGCCCGGTGCCGATCGCGCCACCGATCGCGATCATGTTGACGTGACGGGCCTTGAGGTCCTTGCTGTAACCGGCGTCGCCCGCGTCGGCGGGCGCCTGGACCGCATCCGTGGGGGATGCGTCCGGGGCCGTGTTGACGGCGTCCTTGCTCACGTGGGGGTGTCCACTCTGTGGTGCCCGGCGACGCGCGGGTCACCGGGGTCCGGATGTGCTGCGGCCCGCGACACCCCTGACAGTGCGCGGACCGACTGTGCACCTTCCCCCAAAGATCAGCGGAAACGCGGTGGCATAGATCACATAGCGGTTCTTCTCACATGGCGGGATCGCTCTGTACATACCGCCTGGTCAGGCGTATAGGGCGGCGAGCTCGGCCGCGTAGCGCTCCCTGACGACCGTGCGGCGCAGTTTCAGCGACGGGGTCAACTCCCCCGTCTCCGGGCCCCATTCACCGGTCAGGACCCGGTAGCGCTTGATCTGCTCGGTGCGGTTGAGGCGGGAATTGGCGGCCTCGACGGCGCGGGCTATCTCCCCCTGGAGGGCCGCCTCGTCCCCGCCGTGCGTCTCGGCCCACGCCGCCGCGACGTCCGGCTCCAGCACGAGCAGGGCCACCAGGTAGGAGCGGCCGTCGCCGTGGGCGAAGGCCTGGCCGATGAGCGGGTGTTCCTTGAGGGCGTTCTCGACGAGGGAGGGCGAGACGTTCTTGCCCGTCGACGTCACGATCATTTCCTTCTTGCGGTCGGTGAGCCAGAGATAGCCGTCGGCGTCGAGCCGCCCGATGTCGCCGGTCGCGAACCAGCCGTCCGCGTCGCGGGCCTCCTCCAGCGACCCGTCGGCCCGCAGGTAGCCGTCGAAGACGGTGTCCCCGCGCACGAGGATCTCGCCGTCGGCGGCGACGCGGACCTCGACGCCCTCGATCGGCCGCCCGACCGAGCCGAGCCGGAACGCCGCCGGGTGGTTCGTGGTGGCGACCCCCGTCGTCTCCGTGAGCCCCCACGCGTCCATGATCGCGACGCCGAATCCGGCCCAGAACCGCACGACGTCCTGGGGCATCGGCGCCGACGCGCTGGCGGTCCACAGGAGCCGCTCGAACCCGGCGAGCGACAGGATCGGGTCGAGGAACCGCCGCTTCGCCTCCTGGTACGCGGCCGCGAGCGCGGGCGCCGGCTCCTCGCCGCGCTCCCGGCAGGCCACCCACGCGCGGGCCACGTCCCCGGCGTCCGCGACGGCCTTCTGCTGCTCCTCGGGCAGCCCGGCCAGGGCGACCCGTGCGGCGGCGGCGAGCTTCTCCCACACGCGCGGGACACCGAAGAACTGCTCCGGATGCAGCTCGCGCACGGTCGCCGAGACCTCTGCCGGATCCGCGCACAGATGGACGTGGGAGGCACGGAAGACCGGCAGGTAGATGCCGAGCATGCGCTCCGCGATGTGCGCGAAGGGGAGGTAGCAGACGTGCGCGACGTGCTCGGGGAGGTTCACGACGGTGTCGAGGGCGAGCGCGTTGCGGACGACGTTGCGGTGCGTGATGCGCACACCCTTGGGGTCCCCGGTGGTCCCGGACGTGTAGACCACCGTGAGCGGATCGGCCGGGGAGCCCTCGCGCCAGGTCTTCTCGAAGGTGTCGGGGTCGTAGAGGCGGGCGCCCGACGCGTGCAGGGAACCGTACGTGCGGTGCCCTCCGGCCTCGGCGGGCTCGACGACCACGAGACGCTCCAGCGGGGCGTCCGCGGCCGCCACCAAGGGCTCCCACAGGGCGCGCTCCCGGGCGCCCTCGACGAGCGCGAACCGGGCACGGCTGTGCCGGGCGATGTGCGCGACCTGCTCCGGGGCCGCCGTGCCGTACACCGTGACGGGGACGGCGCCGAGGTGGGTGAGGGCGAGGTCGGTGAGCCAGTGCTCGGGCCGGTTGCCCAGCATCATGAGGACGTGCTCGCCGCGCCGGACGCCGAGTGCGGCGTATCCGGCGGCGAGGACGCCCACGGTACGGCGGACCTCGCGCCAGGTGCGGGTGGTCCAGCCGGCCCCGGGCGCGGCGCGCCAGGACAGCGCGGGGAGCTCTCCGTGGTCCTCGGCGTTGCGCAGCAGCAGTGCGGGGAGGGTGAGTGCGCCGGGCTCCCCGGGAAGTCGCAGGATCGAGGTCATGACCGTCTCCTGTCGCCGTGGGCTGCGCCGGAGACTTTCACAACATCGGTGTGTCAGCAATACTGTTGAACCCGATTGGTACGCGGTACGCGGTACTCGTACCGGTGCACATATGCGTGAGTGAGCGACCCGCGAGGCGGACATGACGACGGACATCGAGGACACCGCGGACGCCGAGGCGGCGTCCGGCCCGACGCTCACCGTCGACGAGCTGGCCACGCGCGCGGGCGTCACCGTGCGCACGATCCGCTTCTACAGCACGCGCGGGCTGCTGCCGCCGCCGGTGATCGGCCCGCGCCGGGTAGGCCACTACGGGCAGGACCACCTCTCCCGTCTCGCGCTGATCGAGGAGCTGCAGCACCAGGGCATGACCCTGGCCGCGATCGAGCGCTATCTGGAGCAGTTGCCGGCGGACCTGAGCGCGCACGACCTGGCCATCCACCGTGCCGTGGTGGCGAGTTGGGCGCCGGACACGGCGGAGGAGGTGTCCCGTGCGGAGCTGGAGCGACGGGCGGGCCGCGCCCTGTCCGGCACCGATCTGGACCGGCTGTCCGCGATGGGCGTCGTCGGGTACGACGAGGACGCGGACACGTACCGTCTGGACGGGGGGCTGCTCCGCCTCGGCGTGCAGCTGCTGGACGTGCCCATCGCGCACGAGACGATCCTCGCCGCGCGCACCGTCCTGCTGGAACACACGCGCCAGGCGGCGCACGAGCTGTCCCGGCTGTTCCGGGACGAGGTCTGGGGGCCCTACCGGGAGCGCGGGTCCGATCCGGCGGACCCGGAACACCTCGCGGCGATGAAGTCGCTGTCGGCCCACATGCAGCCGATGGTGGTGCAGGCCCTGGTGACCGCGTTCCAGCGGTCGCTGAAGGTGGAGCTGCGGGAGGCGTTCGACGCCGAGCGCTGAACGCCTCCCGCAGGCCGCGGGTCAGTCGGTGAAGATCTCGCCCTTCTCCGCCTTGTCCACCAGCAGCGCGGGCGGCAGGAAACGGTCGCCGTAGCGGGCGGCCAACTCCCTTGTACGGGCGACGAATCCGGGCAGGCCGCCCTCGTAGCCGTTGATGTACTGGAGCACGCCGCCGGTCCAGCCGGGGAAGCCGATGCCGAAGATGGAGCCGATGTTGGCGTCGGCCACGGACGTCAGGACGCCCTCCTCGATCAGGCGCACCGTGTCGAGGGCCTCCGAGAAGAGCATGCGCTCCTGCATGTCCTCGAACGGGATCTCGGAGCCGGGCTTCGTGAAGTGCTCGCGCAGGCCCGGCCACAGCCCGGTGCGCTTGCCGTCCTCGCCGTACTCGTAGAAGCCGGCGCCGCCGCTGCGGCCGGTGCGCCCGAACTCGTCGACCATGCGGTCGATGACGCCCTCTGCCGGGTGCGCCGTCCAGGTGCCGCCCGCCTCGACGATCGCGGCCTTCGACTCGTTGCGGATCTTGCGGGGCAGCGTCAGCGTCAGCTCGTCCATGAGCGAGAGCACCTTGGCCGGGTAGCCCGCCTGGCCCGCCGCCTGCTCCACCGACGCGGGCTCGATGCCCTCGCCGACCATGGCGATGCCCTCGTTCATGAAGTGGCCGATGACCCTGGACGTGAAGAAGCCGCGCGAGTCGTTGACGACGATCGGCGTCTTGTTGATCTGGCGGACCAGGTCGAAGGCGCGGGCCAGCGCCTCGTCGCCGGTGGCCTCGCCCTTGATGATCTCGACCAGCGGCATCTTGTCGACCGGCGAGAAGAAGTGCAGACCGATGAAGTCGGCCTGCCGCTCGACGCCTTCGGCCAGCACGGTGATGGGGAGCGTGGAGGTGTTGGAGCACAGCAGGGCGTCGGCGTCCACGACGTGCTGGATCTCCTGGAACACCTTGTGCTTGAGCGAGGGGTCCTCGAAGACCGCCTCGATGACGGCGTCACAGCCGGCCAGCGCCTGCGGGTCGGCGGTGGGCGTGATCCGGGCGAGCAGCGCGTCGGCCTTCTCCTGGGTCGTACGACCGCGCGAGACGGCCTTGGCGCACAGCTTCTCGGAGTAGGCCTTGCCCTTGGCGGCGGCCTCCGGCGACACGTCCTTCAACACCACCTCGATGCCCGCGCGGGCGCACGAGTAGGCGATGCCCGCGCCCATCATGCCGGCGCCGAGCACGGCTGCCTTGCGGACCTTGCGGGGCTCGATCCCCTGCGGCCGGTTGGCCCCCGAGTTCACTGCCTGGAGGTCGAAGAAGAACGCCTGGATCATGTTCTTCGCCGTCTGCCCCGTGACCAGCTCGGTGAAGTAGCGGGCCTCGATGGTCAGGGCCGTCTCGAAGTCGACCTGGGAGCCCTCGACGGCGGCCGCGAGGATGTTGCGCGGCGCCGGGTAGGGGGCGCCGTTCAGCTGCTTCTTCAGGTTGGCCGGGAAGGCCGGGAGGTTCGCGGCGAACTTCGGGTTGGCCGGGGTGCCGCCGGGGATGCGGTAGCCGGGCTCGTCCCAGGGCTGCTGCGACTCGGGGTTGGCGTCGATGAAGGCGCGGGCCCTGTCGAGCATCTCCTCGCGGGTGGCGGCCACTTCGTGGACCAGGCCGTTCTCCAGGGCGCGCTTCGGGGCGTACTGGGTGCCCTGGAGCAGGACCTTGAGGAGCGCGTCGGCGATGCCCATGAGGCGGACGGTGCGGGTGACGCCGCCGCCCGCGGGGAGCAGGCCGAGCGTGACCTCGGGCAGGCCGATCTTCGAGCCGGGGGCGTCGAGGGCGACGCGGTGGTGGCTGGCGAGGGCGATCTCGTAACCGCCGCCCAGGGCCGCGCCGTTGATCGCCGCGACGACGGGCTTGCCGAGGGTCTCGATGCGGCGCAGCGAGTTCTTGATGCCGATACCGGTCTCGAAGACGGCCTGGGCGTCCTCGGGCCCGGCCTTCATCATGTCCTTGAGGTCGCCGCCCGCGAAGAAGGTCTTCTTGGCGGAGGTGTAGATGATCCCCCGGATCGTGTCGCGCTCGGCCTCGGCCCGGTCGGCGATCGCTGCGATGGAGTCCTTGAACGCCTGGTTCATGGTGTTCGCCGACTGGTTCGGGTCGTCGAGGACGAGGGTGACGACGCCGGTGTCGTCCTGTTCCCAGCGGATGGTGGTGCTGGCGGTCATGTGTGTCTCCGTGAAGTTCGGTGCGGCGGGGTTTTCGGCGGCTACGAGGGTGGAGGCGCGGTGTGTTGCCGGGTGCGGGTCATCGGGGAAATGCGGCGCGCAGCGCCTGCATTTCAGGGGCGCGGGGAACTGCGCGAGCAACCAGCCACGGTCCGCACCCGGCGACGAGCGGGCACCCCTACGGCGCTACACCCGTTCCACGATCGTGGCGATGCCCATTCCCCCGCCGACGCACAACGTGGCCAGCCCGTACCGGAGGTCACGCCGCTCCAGTTCGTCGACGAGGGTGCCGAGGATCATCGCCCCGGTCGCGCCCAGCGGGTGGCCGAGCGCGATCGCCCCGCCGTTGACGTTGACCTTGTCCAGCGACAGGCCCATGTCCTTCACGAACCTCAGCACCACCGCCGCGAAGGCCTCGTTGATCTCGACGAGGTCGATGTCGTCGATGGTCAGGCCCGCCTTGGCGAGCGCCTTGCGCGTCGCGGGCGCCGGGCCGGTGAGCATGATCGTCGGCTCGGAGCCGGAGACGGCCACCGAGACGACGCGGGCGCGCGGCGTGAGGTCGTAGCGCTCGCCGACCTCACGCGAGCCGATCGCGACGAGCGACGCGCCGTCCACGATCCCCGACGAGTTGCCCGCGTGGTGGACGTGGTCGATCTTCTCGACCCAGTGGTACTTCTGCAGCGCCACCGCGTCGAAGCCGCCCAGGTCGCCGATGTCCTTGAAGGACGGCTTGAGCTTGGCCAGCGAGTCGGCGGTGGTCCCCGGCCGCAGGAACTCGTCCTGGTCGAGGACGGTCAGCCCGCTGCGGTCCTTGACCGGCACGACGGACCGGGTGAAGCGGCCGTCCTTCACGGCGGCCGCCGCCCGCTCCTGGGAGAGCGCCGCGTACTCGTCGACGTCGCGCCGCGAGAAGCCCTCGATCGTGGCGATGAGGTCGGCGCCGATGCCCTGCGGCACGAAGCCGGTGTCGAAGTTGGTCATCGGGTCGGCGAACCAGGCGCCGCCGTCGGAGGCCATCGGCACCCGTGACATCGACTCGACGCCACCGGCGAGGACGAGGTCCTCCCAGCCCGAACGCACCTTCATCGCGGCCAGGTTGACGGCCTCCAGGCCCGAGGCACAGAAGCGGTTCTCCTGGACGCCGGCGACCGTGTCGGGCAGGCCCGCGGCGATCGCCGCGATGCGGGCGATGTCGGAGCCCTGGTCGCCGACGGGACCGACGACGCCGAGGACGATGTCGTCGATGGCGGCGGGATCGAGGCCAGGGAAGCGTGCCTGGATCTCGTGGATGAGCCCCACGACCAGGTCGATCGGCTTGGTGCCGTGCAGGGAGCCGTTGGCCTTGCCCCGGCCTCGCGGGGTGCGGATCGCGTCGTAGACGTACGCGTCTGTGCTCACGGAAGTGCCTCTCATTGCATGCGGTGCGGACAGCGAGGGTGTGTTCAGGACAGCAGCGAACGGCCGATGATCTCCTTCATGATCTCGGTCGTGCCGCCGTAGATGGTCTGGATACGGCCGTCGGTGAAGGCCTTGGCGACCCGGTACTCGGTCATGTACCCGTATCCGCCGTGCAGTTGGAGGCAGCGGTCGGCGACGCGCTTTTGCAGCTCGGTGGCCCACCACTTGGCCATGGAGGCGTGCACGGCGTCGAGCGTGCCGTCGGAGTGGTCGGCTATGCAGCGGTCCAGGAAGGTCCGGGTGACGGCGCACTCGGTGGCCATCTCGGCGATCTCGAACCGGATGTGCTGCAGCTTCGCGAGCGGCCGGCCGAAGGCCTCGCGCTCCTTGACGTACGTCGTGGTGATCTCCAGCAGGTACTCGGACGCGGCGATGGCGGCGACGGCGATGCCCATGCGCTCCTGGGCGAGGTTCGTCATCAGGTGGACGAACGCGCCGTTGAACTCGCCGAGCAGATTCTCCTTGGGGACGCGGACGTCGTGGAAGAACAACTCGGCCGTGTCCTGCGCCTTCTGCCCGATCTTGTCGAGGTTGCGGCCACGCTCGAAGCCCTCGGTGCCGCGTTCGACTACGAGGAGGGACAGGCCGTGCGCGCCGCCCTCCGGGGACGTCCTGGCCACCACGATCACGAGGTCGGCGAGGATGCCGTTCGAGATGAAGGTCTTGGAACCGTTGAGCAGCCAGTGGTCGCCCTTGTCCTCGGCGGTGGTGCGGATGCCCTGGAGGTCGGACCCGGCGCCGGGCTCGGTCATCGCGATGGCGGTGATCGTCGAGCCGTCGCAGAAACCGGGCAGCCAGCGCCGCTTCTGCTCCTCGGTGCCCAGCGAGGTGAGGTACGGGCCGATGATGTCGTTGTGCAGGCCGACGGCGAGTCCCGCGGCGCCCGCGCGCGTGAACTCCTCGGCGAGGACGGCGCTGTAGCGGAAGTCCGTGGTGCCGCCGCCCCCGAACTCCTCGGGCACGGCGAGGCCCAGCAGGCCCTGGCGGCCCGCGGCGAGCCAGGCCTCGCGCGCGACGATGCCGTCCTTCTCCCACTGCTCGTAGTGCGGGGTCACTTCCTTGGCGAGGAAGGTGCGGACCGTCTCGCGGAACGCCTCGTGCTCGGCGCTGAACAGGCGTCGCTCCATGCCGGTGATCAACTGCCTTTCGTAGGGGGCTCGTTCCCTGTGGGTACGGCCCAGTCGCGGGCCACGTCGGCCGTGTCGGCGCCCGGCCGGGCGGGGCCCGAGCGGACGGTGGTGGGGGTGCCGGAGAAGCGGGGCGCGGGCGCCGGCTGGGTGATGCCGCCGTGGTCGACGAAGGTGCCGCGGGCGGCGAGGTGCGGATGGGCCGGGGCCTCGCGCAGCGACAGGACGGGCGCCACGCAGGCGTCGGAGCCCTCGAAACGGGCCGTCCACTCGTCCCTGGTGTGCTGCTTGAAGCGCGCGGTGACGGCTTCGCGCAACTCGCCCCAGCGCGTGAGGTCCTTGCGGGCGGGTGCCACCTCGGACAGGCCGAGCAGTTCGACGAACTCGTCGTAGAACTGCTGCTCAAGGGCGCCGACCGCCATGTACTGGCCGTCGGCGGTCTCGTAGGTGCCGTAGAACGGGCAGCCGCCGTCGAGCAGGTTGGCGCCGCGACGGTCCTGCCAGCCGCCCGCCGCGAGCATGCCGTGGATCATCGCGGACAGGTGCGAGGCACCGTCGACGATGGCGGCGTCGACGACCTGTCCGGCGCCGGTGTCGCGGGCGTGGTGGAGCGCGGCGAGGATGCCGACGACCAGGTAGAGCGAGCCGCCCGCGTAGTCACCGACGAGGTTGGCGGGGACGGTCGGCGGCTCGTCGGGCTTGCCGATCATGCCGAGGGTGCCGGTGAGCGCGATGTACGCGATGTCGTGGCCGGCGCGCTGGGACAGGGGGCCCTCCTGGCCCCAGCCGGTCATCCGGCCGTAGACCAGCCGCGCGTTGCGGGCGTGGCAGTCGGCGGGGCCGACCCCGAGGCGCTCGGCGACGCCCGGCCGGTAGCCCTCGATCAACACGTCGGCGCGCTCGACCAGTCGAAGGACGCGCTCGGCGCCGTCCGCTGCCTTCAGGTCGACGATGACGGACCGCTTGTTGCGGTTGGTGATGTCGTACTCGGGGTTGATCGCGAGCCCGGCGCCGCCGGGCCGGTCGACCCGTACGACATCGGCGCCGAGGTCGGCGAGGAGCATCGCCGCGAACGGCCCGGGGCCGATTCCGGCGAGTTCGACCACGCGCACCCCGGCGAGCGGGCCGCCGTGCTGCTCCCGGGCCTCGGTGCCTGCCTCTGTCATCCCGCCACGCCCCCAGTCTGTGACACAACTGATGTAACACCAGTGATGTTAAGAACAGGCGGGGCCGGACACAAGCCCTGAACGAGCAAGCGCTTAGTGAATTGTGCCGCCCGTGTCCAACGTCCCGTCGGGCACGCCCAGGAAGACGAAAGCCTTCTTGTCGACCTTCGCCACCGTCTCGCCCCAGGGGAACTCCTCGGTGGCGCCCGGCAGTCCCAGGGCGAACGCGCGCACCCGCGCTCAGGCCCGCCGCGCGCGCCGCGACGGCTTCACCGGCTTGCCGGCCTCGCCACGGCGTCCTCCGTCCGCAAGTGCGGGGCACCGACGGCCCCGCACACCGTTCACGCTAGCCTCGGCCACCGACAACGGCGCGGGAGCACGGTGAGGGGTGTCATGAACAGGCCTAGGAGCACGGACAGGGCGTACGACGTGGTGTTGTTCGGGGCGACGGGCTTCGTGGGGGTACTCACGGCCGAGTACCTCGCGGCGCACGCCCCGGAGGGACTGCGCTGGGCGATCGCCGGCCGTGACACGGCCAAGCTGGAGCGGCTGCGCGAGCGGCTCACCGGCATCGACCCGGCGTGCGCGGTGCTGCCCCTGGAGCGCGCGGACGTCGCCGACGCGGCCTCGCTGCGCGAACTCGCCTCCCGCGCGCGCGTGGTGGCCACGACCGTGGGCCCGTACCTGGAGTACGGCGAGGGCCTGGTGGCCGCGTGCGCCGACGCGGGCACCGACTACGTGGACCTCACGGGCGAGCCCGAGTTCGTGGACCTCATGTATGTGCGGCACGACGCCCGCGCGCGAGAGACGGGCGCCCGGCTGGTGCACGCCTGCGGTTTCGACTCGGTCCCGCACGACCTGGGCGCGTACTTCACCGTGCAGCAGCTGCCGGAGGGCGAGCCGCTGCGGGTCGACGGCTTCGTCCGGTCGAACGCGACGTTCTCGGGCGGCACCTTCGCGTCCGCGCTGAACCAGTTCGGGCGGGCCCGGCAGATGCTCGCCGCGCAGCAGGACCGGCGGCGCCACCAGCCGCGGCTCGTGGGACGCACCGCGTACGCCCCGACCGGTGCGCCGCGCTACGCCAAAGAGGTCGGCGCCTGGGCCCTGCCGCTGCCGACGATCGACCCTCAGGTGGTGCAGCGTTCGGCGCGGGCCCTTGAGCGCTACGGCCCGGACTTCCGCTACCGGCACTACGCGGCCGTGCGGACGCTGCC
>NZ_JAAGMG010001313.1 GCF_010548525.1 Streptomyces sp. SID14478 | reverse complement strand
GCGGCGTCGCGCTGCGTCTGCCCACCACGGTCGGCAGCGAGGCGGGGGTGACGCCCGCCATGGCGCGGCGGGCCCTGTCCGGCGAGACCCTCACCATGTGGCACGACGGCACCGTACGGCGCGAGTTCCTCGACGTGGCCGACGCGGCCCGCGCCTTCGCCCTCGCGCTCGATCACGCGGCGGACCTCGACGGCCAAGCCTGCGCGGTGGGCGGGCACGTCGTGCCGCTCGGCGACCTGTTTCGCACCATCGCCGACAGCGCGGCCCGGCACACGGGCCGGCCACCCGTTCCGGTGCTGTCGGTGGAGCCTCCCGCGTACGCCGAGACCGGTGACCTCCGCGACCTCGACGTCGACTCCTCGCTCTTCGGGGACGTGACGGGCTGGCGTCCCGAGGTGCCGCTGCGCCGGGCCGTCGACGACGTCGTGGCGGCGGTGGCCCGACGCCGGTCCTGACCGGGGTCAAGGCAGCCGTGCGACGGCGCGGACGCCCTCGACCAGCCTGGCCTGTTCCACCAGTGCCCCGCCCGTGAGCGGGGACGGGGCGCCCGAGCGGATGTGTGCGACGAAGGCCGTCACCACGGAGCGGAACTGGTCGTGCGGCGGGACGGTCAGCTCCTCGTGGGCCCCGCCCCGTTCCAGGTGGACCACGGCCGTGTGGTCCGCGGGCGGCGTGTAGGCGCGGGGCACGGTGATGCGGCCCAGCGATCCGGTCAGCTCGTAGCGGCAGCTGTAGGCGTGTTCCACGCCGAACCCGAGCTGGGCCGGGACCCCGTCGGGCGTCCTGAGCAGCGCCGCCCCGCCGGTGTCGACACCGGTGTGCGGGTCCGCTCTCAAGAAGGCACCGACCACTTCGAGGCCGGGGCCGAGGTGGCGCAGGGCGGTGCGCAGGGGGTAGCCGCCGACGCCGGTGAGCGCGCCGCCGTCGAGGTCGCGGCGGTGGCGGATGTCGTCGGCGGGTTTTGCGGGGATGGTGAACTCGGCGCTCAGGGAACGCAGCCGGCCGATGCGTCCGGCCGCGAGGAGGTCGTCGACGAGCTGGTGCTGGGGGTGGCACAGGAACATGTAGTTCTCGAACAGCGCGCGGCCGCGGGCGCGGGCGAGGTCCCGCAGTTCGGACGCCTGCCGCGCGCTGCCGGTGAGCGGCTTCTCGCACAGGACGTGCTTGTCGGCCTGCAGCGCGCGGCGTGTCCAGTCGGCGGTGAGTGCGGGAGGCAGCGGGACGTAGACCGCGTCGACGTCGGGGCGGCCGAGCACGGTGTCGTACCCGGCCACCGGTTCGCCGCCGAACCGCTCGGCGAACGCGGCCGCCTTGGCGCCGTCCCGGCTGCCGACCGCGACCAGCTCCACCGCGGGGTGCGCGGCGAGCACGGGCAGCATCCGCCGCCAGGCGATGTCGGCGCAGCCCAGCACGCCCATCCGCACCCGGTCCACCGCTGTCTCCCCCACCCGGCCCAGGGCGCCCTAGTCCAGGGCGTTCTCGATGAGGTCGGCGGCCCGCCGGGTGCCGCCTTCCGCCAGCAGCTGGGCGCGCAGCTCGGCGGAGCGGCGCCGTACCTCGGGGTCTCCGGTGACCTCCAGCAGCGCCGAGCGCAGCGCCTCGGCGGTGGCGTCGTCGGTGTCGATGCGCCGGGCCACACCCAGCTCGACCAGCTTGTCGGCGTTGCCGAACTGCTCGGCGCCCTGCGGTACGGCGATCATCGGTACCCCGGTGTAGAGCCCCTCGCTGCTCCCGCCCATGCCGGCGTGGGTGACGAAGGCGTCGGCCTGCTCCAGGATCGCCAACTGCGGCACCCAGTTGTGCACCTCGACGTTGGCCGGGATCTCCCCGAGTTCGGCGGCGTCGGTCTGCCTGCCGATCTGGAGGACGACGTGCCAGCCCTTCAGGTCGCCGAAGGCGGTCAGGCACCGGCGGTAGAACTCCACCTGGTGGGTGTAGGCGGAGCCGAGGGAGACCAGCAGCACGTTCTCGGCGTCGGCGGGGCGACTCCAGCCCCCCTGACCGGAGCGGTCCCCGAGGCAGGGGCCGACGAAGGTCACCACGTCGGTGTCCACGCGGTCGGCGTGGGGCTGCATGGCCTTGGTGATCAGCGCGATGGACCGGTCGGGCATGCCGCTGAACGCGTCGACGTCCAGCGTGCGCGCCCCGGCCGCGGCCAGCCAGGAGGCGAACTTCTCCCGGTACGCGTCGGCGCCCGGCAGTCCCATCAGGACGTCGCCGACCTCCTCCTGGTAGCCCTTCCACGCCACGTAGGTCGGGGAGAGCTGGACGAGCGGGCGGCCCTGCGCCTCGGCGAGCGCGCGGCCCGCGTAGGAGCCGATGTCGTACAGGTACAGGTCGGCGGGGTCCTCGTCGTAGTGGGCGCGCAGCTGCGGCAGCGACTGCATCGCGTCGTCGAGGAAGAGGTTCATCACGGAGATCGGGTCCGTCGGCCAGCTGTTGTCGGCGACGGGGAGCGTGGTGGTCCAGGGGACGAACTCGGCACCGGCGGCGGTGATCTGCTCGGCGACGACCGGGTCGTCGGCGTACGTCACGCGGTGCCCGCGGGCGACGAGTTCACGGATCACTTCGATGCCGGGCAGGACGTGGCTGACGATGGGGCTGCCGATCATCGCGATATGGCGACGGGACATGAATGAGGACTCTTTTCGGTGCTACGGCGTGGGACGGAAGGAAATGGGGCGCCGCGGCCCGCGTCAGCCGTAGAGCTGGGGAGATTGCATGCCGCAGACACTAACCACACCCGCCGCACGGCGCCCACCAGAGCCGAAAACCAACGGTACTTGGCCGGTTCCCCACCACACATCACCTCACCTGCGCAAAGAGGCTCTGCTAAGATTGTTTGCGTGATTCTCACTTTCGCCGCCGCAGGCTACTACTACATCTGACGCCGTCCCGCGGGCATCTGCTCCGGGCGTCACAGGTACGGCACGGCCGCTTCTCCAGGGGCCCTCTTCCGCCGCTCAAGCGCCGCACTGGCCTTTCACGACATCCTTTTGTCCTGCGCCATGCGGTCACGCCTGTCTTCGGCACCCGTTCGAGCAGTGCACCCGCCTCGGTCGACTTCTTCGGACCTACGGATGAAACGGCGTGCGAATCCATGCATGACACCTCTTTCACGAACTCATCTGCCGCCACGGACGCGGCCTCGCCCTCCACCGACCCGCTCACGCCGGACGCGGCAGGAGCCGCTTCGTCGCCGGGCGGCTTCCAGGTGGTGCTGGACGACATCCAGCACTCCCGGGGCACCCGCCGCCTGCTGGACGGGGTGCACCAGTCCGTGGCCCTCGGCGAGCGCATCGGCGTCATCGGGGAGAACGGATCGGGCAAGACCACCTTGATGCGTCTGATCGCCGGGGTGGACAAGCCCGACGAGGGCCGTGTTCTGGTACGTGCGCCGGGCGGTACGGGCTATCTGCCGCAGATCCCCGAGCTGTCGCCCGACGACACCGTGCGCGACGCCATCGACCACGCGCTGGCCGAACTGCGGTCGCTGGAGCGCGCGTTGCGCCGCTGCGAGACGGCGATGGCCGAGGCGGAGGGCGAGGCGCTGGACGCCCTGCTCGCCGAGTACGGCGATCTCACCGAGGCGTTCGAGGCGCGGGACGGCTACGCGGCCGACGCCCGGGTGCAGGCCGCGATGCACGGCCTGGGGCTGGCGTCCGTGGACACCACCCGGCGGCTGGCTAGCCTCTCCGGCGGCGAACAGGCCCGTCTGGGCCTGGCCTGTGTGCTCGCCGCCGCACCGCAGCTGATGCTGCTCGACGAGCCCACGAACCACCTGGACCGGTCCGCCCTGGAGTGGCTCGAAGAGCATCTGCGCTCCCACGGCGGCAGCATCCTCGTCATCTCGCACGACCGCGTCTTCCTGGAGCGGGTGGCCACGGCGCTGTGGGACGTGGACGCCGAGCAGTGCACGATCCACCGCCACGGCGGCGGCTACGCCGGCTACCTCAAGGCCAAGGCGGCCCTGCGGCTGCGCCGGGAGCAGCAGCACCAGGAATGGAAGGAGGACCTGGCCCGTCAGCGCGAACTGACGCGTGCCGCGGCGAGCCACGCGGCCGCCGGACCGCGGGCCAACGCCGACCGGACCAACGGCCGGCACCAGCGCAGTGTGGAGAAGCAGATCTCCGCCCGGGTGCGCAACGCCAAGGAACGGCTGCGCCGGCTGGAGGAGAACCCGGTCCCCCGCCCGCCGCAGCCGATGCGCTTCGCGGCCCGGATCCAGGGCGGTGACACCGCGGGCTCCTCGGTGGCAGCGGGGCTGTACCACGTGGAGGTCCCGCAGCGGTTGAACGTACCGGACTTCGAGGTCCGTGCGGGTGAGCGGGTGCTGATCACGGGCCCCAACGGGGCGGGCAAGTCCACCCTGTTGCGGGTGCTGGTCGGCGACCTGGAACCGGACCGCGGCACGGGCACCCGCCCGGCGCGCACCGGCTGGCTCCCGCAGGAGTCACCGGTCACCGATCCCGCGCTGAGCCTGCTGGACGCGTTCGGCGCGGGTCTGCCGGGCGACGCGGACGCGCACCGCGGGGCGCTCCTCGGCCTGGGCCTGTTCAAGCCGTCGGACCTGGCGACCTCGGTGGCGGGGCTCTCCGTCGGTCAGCGCCGGCGCCTCGCCCTGGCCCGGCTGCTGCACGATCCGGCCGACCTGCTGGTGCTCGACGAGCCGACGAACCACCTGTCCCCGGCGCTGGTGGAGGACCTCGAAGAGGCCCTGTCGCACTACCGGGGAGCACTGGTCGTCGTCTCCCACGACCGCATGCTCGAGCGGCGGTTCACCGGGCGCACAGTGCGCCTGGAGAACGGCTCCATCCGCGACTGACGCGGCTGTTCCGTCGTACCGCCCCGTGGGACGGTACGACGGAGCGATCACCCCCAACTCGCCCGGGGGACACCGGCGTTGCCGTGAACACGCTCCGGCTTTTCTGAACCCACCGGCGAAAGGAACAGCCCTCTCATGGCCAAGGACGGATTCACCGATCCGCGCATCGTCCCCCACGAGTCGGACCAGGAACGCAACGCACGTGAGCGGCTCACGAAGCTCCTCGTCGACAGCCCCATCCCGCCCGAGTACCTGATCGACAACCTGCCCGTCTATCTGCGCCGCCACCAGCTCGCCGACCTGCTCTCCATGGACGCGCTGTACCGCATGCTGCCCGAGGTCCCGGGCGTCATCATGGAGTTCGGCGTGCTGCACGGCCGTCACCTGGCCACGCTCACGGCCCTGCGCAGCATCTACGAGCCGTACAACTCGCTGCGGCGCATCATCGGCTTCGACACGTTCACCGGTTTCCCGGACGACATCAAGGACGTCGACAAGGTCAGCACCAGCGCCGTCGCCGGGCGGTTCGCGGTGCCGGAGAACGAGGTCGACCACCTGCGCGAGGTGCTGGCGGCCCACGAGGCGTCCGAGCCGTTCGGGCACACGCAGCGCTCCTTCGTCGTGCAGGGCGATGTGCGCGAGACCGTTCCGCAGTACCTGGAGGACAACCCGGAGACGGTCATCGCCATGGCCTACTTCGACCTGGATCTGCACCAGCCGACGAAGGAGCTCCTGGAGGCGATCCGGCCGCACCTGACCAAGGGGAGCATCCTCGCGTTCGACGAGCTGGCCCACCCGAAGTGGCCCGGGGAGACCACCGCGCTGCGGGAGGTCTTCGGCCTGGACTGCGGGCCGCTGCGCCAGCTGCCCGGCCGCGAGCCGCCGGTCATCTACATGAAGTGGGGCGAGTGAGCGGGCCACGGGTTCCTGTGATGACGACGCGACAGATCGGCGCGACGACGACGCCCACGACCGTCAGGGAACTCGCCATCGAGGGCGCCCTGGAGTTCACGCCGACGGTGTACCCCGACGAGCGCGGCCTGTTCGTGACCACGTACCAGCAGGCGCAGTTCGTCGCGGCGACCGAGCACCCCTTCCCGTTCGTCCAGACCAGCCACAGCGTCTCGCGCCGCGGTGTGGTCCGCGGAGTGCATTACACGGCGACGCCGCCGGGCATGGCCAAGCACGTGTACTGCGCGCGGGGCCGGGCTCGCGACTTCGTGGTCGACCTGCGGGTGGGGTCGCCCACCTTCGGCCAATGGGACACGATCGAGCTCGACCAGGAGCACTGCCGGTCCACCTACCTGCCGGTCGGTGTGGGCCACGTGTTCGTGGCGCTCGAGGACGAGACCACGATGATGTACCAGATGTCCGGGCCGTACGTGGCGCAGGACGAACTCGCCGTCTCCCCGCTGGACCCGGCGCTCGGGCTGCCCGTCACGATCGACGGCGTCGAGCCGGTGCTGTCCGGCCGCGACGTCGCCGCCCCCACTCTGGCCCAGGCGCTGGAGGCGGGCGTCCTGCCGGACTACGAGACCTGCCGTGCGCTGGAGGCCGTGCTGTAACGGCCCGCCGTGGCACGGACGTGACCGCCGGGTAGCCCTTGTGCCCCGGCGGTCACGCGTGCTCCGCACACGTCTGCGTGGCGGTGCTCAGTAGCGGTAGTGGTCCGGCTTGTACGGACCCTCGACCTCGACACCGATGTACGACGCCTGCTCCGGGCGCAGCGTCGTGAGCTGGACCCCGAGTGCGTCCAGGTGCAGCCGGGCGACCTTCTCGTCGAGGTGCTTGGGCAGCACGTACACATCCGTCGGGTACTCGGACTGCTTCGTGAACAGCTCGATCTGCGCGAGAGTCTGGTCCGCGAAGCTGTTGGACATCACGAACGACGGGTGACCCGTGGCGTTGCCCAGGTTCAGCAGACGGCCCTCGGACAGCACGATGATGACCTTGCCGTCCGGGAACGTCCACGTGTGGACCTGCGGCTTCACCTCGTCCTTGACGATGCCCTCGATCTTCGCGAGGCCCGCCATGTCGATCTCGTTGTCGAAGTGACCGATGTTCCCGACGATCGCCTGGTGCTTCATCCGGGCCATGTCGGACGCCATGATGATGTCCTTGTTGCCCGTCGTCGTCACGAAGATGTCGACCTGGTCCACGACCTCGTCCAGCGTCGCGACCTGGTAGCCGTCCATCGCCGCCTGCAGCGCACAGATCGGGTCGATCTCCGTCACGATCACCCGGGCACCCTGACCGCGCAGCGACTCCGCACACCCCTTGCCGACATCGCCGTAACCGCACACCAACGCCGTCTTGCCACCGATCAGGACATCCGTGGCACGGTTGATGCCGTCGATCA
>NZ_JAAGMG010001268.1 GCF_010548525.1 Streptomyces sp. SID14478 | reverse complement strand
GCGCGGCGTCCTGGTCCTGTTCGACGCCGGGGAAGGCGGCGGTCCAGTCGACCTCCACGCCGTGGGTGTACGCCTCCGCCGCCGCGGTCAGGAAGCGCCGGAGCCCGCCCTGGCCGCGCAGCAGCGTCGGCAGCACCGGGTGTGCGGCGCCCGCCGCGTCGAGGGTCTGGCGCACCGCGGACGCGAGGACGGGGTGCGGGCTCACCTCGATGAAGACGCCGGGCCGGTCGTCGGCGCAGGCCCGCACCGAACGCGCGAACTGCACGCGGTTGCGGAAGTTCTCGCACCAGTACTGCGCGGTCAGTTCGCGGGTGTCGACGGCGGTGCCGGTGAGGCTGGAGTAGAAGGGGACGCTGCCCGCGTCCGGCGTGAACCAGTCGAGCGCCGCGCGCAGCCCGCCCACGACACCGTCCATCTGCGGGGAGTGCGCGGCCATCGCGACGCCGATCACCTGGGCGCGGACCCCTTCGGCGGTCAGCTCCGCGACACAGCGCACGATCGGGTCCGTCGCCCCGGCGAGCAGCACGGAGCGGGGCCCGTTGACGCCGGCCAGGACCAGGTCCTCGCCCCAGGAGGCGAGGCGCGGCTCTATCTCGTCGGCGGACAGGGCGACGGACGCCATGTCCCCGTTGCCGACGAGGGGCATGAGTTCCTTGCTCCACTGCGCCACCGCGCGGGCGCCGTCGGCGATCTCCACGCTGCCCGCGGCATGGGCGGCGGCGAGGTCGCCCATGCTGTGTCCCACGACGGCGTCGGGCACGACGCCGAAGGAGCGCCACAGTTCGGTGAGGGCGGCGCTGACCGCGTAGAGGGCGGGCTGCACGACCTCGACCCGGGGCGTGGTGCCGGGCGCGGCCGCGGTGTCCAGCGCCTCGGTCAGCGACCAGCCGGACTCGGCGGTGAAGACGTCGGCGCAGCGCGCGATGGCGTCCGCGAACACCGGTGCTGCGCCCACGAGTTCGGTGGCCATGCCGGGCCACTGGGAGCCCTGGCCGGGATAGACGAAGGTGACGGGGGCCGCGGAGGTCGCCGTCGCGCGCGCGAGCGCCGGGTGCGGGGCGTCGTCGGCGAGGGCGGTGAGGCCGTCGAGGAGTTCCTCGCGGGTGGCACCGACGATCACCGCCCGGTGCGCCAGCCGGTGGTCCCGGCGGGCGAGCGCGGCGCCGAACGCGTCGACGCCGGTGTCCGGGTGTGCGTGGAGGTGGTCGACGAGCCGGCGCGCCCAGGCCCGCAGCGCGTCGTCGTCGGCTCCCGACAGGACCCACGGCCTGGCCGCCCCTGCGGCAGCTGCGGAAGTGTTCTTACCGTGACGGGGACTGCCGTTCACACCTGACTCCTAGTCGTCCGCGCATTACCAGGGAGTGGGTCTCTGCAAGGCGGGGTGCGTAAACCACGGAAAGAGACAATCAACCCCGTGTCATAAACGGTCTACTACCTTTGTTCAATGGCCAGTTGAACGTACACCAGGCCACCTGACGCGCCAAGGTATCTTCGTTCGGCGAACCCGATGCAAAATCGAGAAACCGCAGGCCAAGGCCGCATGCCCTGGGGGCGATCAGGCGAATCCCAGCGGCGGGATATCGATCCTCGAGCTTCCCTTTAGCTGCATTCCACCGGCCTGCGCGAAGATGCTGGGTGGAAGCGGTTCCGGCCGGTCCGTAATCGGCGTCGTGAACTCCTCGACAACGGCATCCAATTGAAGGGCCGGTGAGCCTTGCTACCCGCGCAGAAAACCCACACGCTTTCCTCTGCCGAGGCGCCCGCGGACCGGGGAGGACTCGCCGAGCGGCTGCCGTCGCTCACCGGGTTGAGGTTCTTCGCCGCGTTCCTCGTGTTCCTGTGCCATGCGCTGAGCCAGTTCAACCCGCAGGTGGACTCGGTCTCGCACGACGTGGCCTACTTCCTGCTGCCGGCCGGACCCGTCGGCGTCTCCTTCTTCTTCCTCCTCAGCGGCTTCGTCCTCACCTACGCGGCGCGGCCGGGCGACACGGTGCGGCGCTTCTGGCGCCGCCGGGTGGTGAAGATCTATCCGAGCCACGTGGTGACCTGGTCGGCCGGTCTCGTCCTGGCCTGGGTCACCGGCGCCGTGGTGACCACGTCCACGACCGCCGCCGCGCTGCTGCTCGTTCAGGCCTGGAAGCCGGGCATGATCACGACCGCCACGGTCAACCCGATCTCGTGGACGCTCGCCTGCGAGCTCTTCTTCTACCTGCTGTTCCCGTTCCTGTACCGGGGGCTGCGCCGCCTGTCGCGCCAGTGGCTGTGGCCGGCCGCGGGCATCCTGACGGCCCTGGTCATGGCCGTGCCGCAGCTGGCCCGGCTGGTGCCCGGTGAGGTCACGCCGCTCGCGGGCTACAGCATGAACCAGTTCTGGCTGGTCTACACGGCGCCCCCCGTACGGCTCCTGGAGTTCGCGCTCGGCATCGTGCTCGCCCTCCTCGTGCGCGAGGGCATGTGGCCGCTGCTCAGCGTCAAGCTCGCCGGCGCCCTGTGCGTGGCGGGCTACGCGGTGGCCGGGATCATGACGATGGTCACCGAACTGCCCCACCTGTGGGCGATGGTGAGCGCCACCGTCATCCCGCTGGCCGTGCTCATCGCCACGGCCGCGAGCCGCGACCGGGCGGGCCTGCCCTCCCTGGCGCGCCGCCCGCGCGTGGTGCGGCTCGGCGAACTCTCCTTCGCCTTCTACCTCGTGCACCACATGATCATCACGGCCTTCTTCGCCGCGCTGCCGGACGACGTACGACCGGGCCTGCTCCCGCTGACCGGCATCGCGGTCGTGCTGTTCCTCGTCTGCTGGGGCGCCGCCTGGCTGCTGCACACGGGCGTCGAAATGCCCGCCATGCGCCGCTGGAGCCGCTCGTCGGCCACTCCACGCGGACCTCTCCCGCCCCACCCGGCCGCCGGGCACCGCGAGTCCCCCGCCGGGGAAAGGACATCATGAACCAGCCGCACCTGCCCGAGGTCCTCGACCTGAGCGGCGAGCTCTTCCACACCGACCAGTACGCCACCTACCGGGAGATCCTCGAACAGCGCCCGGTCACCAAGGTCCGCTTCTACGACGGCTCGTTCGTCTGGCTCGTGAACCGTTACGAGGACGTGCGCGCCGCCCTGAGCGACGACCGGCTGAGCAACGACCCCACGAAGCAGTCGGACATCGACCTCTCGGCGGCCACCGGTATCCCGGCGGACCTCGTCGAGTACTTCCAGCGGAACATGTTCCGCAGCGACGAGCCGGACCACGGCCGGCTGCGCAAGCTCGTCTCCCGGGAGTTCACCATGCGGCGCATCAACGCGCTGCGGCCGCGGATCCAGGAGATAGCCGAGGACCTGGTGGAGAAGTTCGCCGCCACCGGCGGCGGTGACCTGGTGGCCGCGCTCGCCCGCCCGCTGCCGCTCACCGTGATGTGCGAACTGCTCGGCGTGCCCGAGGAGGACCGCACCGACTTCCAGATCTGGTCCTCGCACGTCGTCGAGAGCGACCCGACGTTCGCGGAGCGCAACGCCGTCTCGTACCGCAGCCTCTTCGAGTGCATCCGCTCGCTGATCCACCGTCGGCGCGACGAGCCGGGTGACGACCTGCTGTCGGCCCTGGTCGCTCTGCGCGACTCCGGGGACGGTGACCGCCTCTCCGAGGACGAGCTGATCTCGACGGCGTTCCTGCTGCTCGTCGCCGGGATCGAGACCACGGTGAACGTGCTCGGCACGGGGTCCTTCCTGCTGCTGTCCCACGCCGACCAGCTGGCCCGGCTCCGCGCGGACGACGGCCTGTCGGGCTCCGCCGTCGAGGAGATCCTGCGCTACATGGCGCCGATCGAGATGACGACCCGGCACACCCTGGAGCCGGTCGAGATCGGCGGGGCGTCCATCGACGCGCAGAGCACGGTCCTGATCAACCTGGCCGCCGCCAACCGCGACCCGGCCCGGTTCCCCGACCCGCAGTCCTTCCGCGTCGACCGCAACGACGGCAGCCACCTCACGTTCGGCCACGGCATCCACTACTGCCTCGGTGCCGCGCTGGCGCGAGCGGAGGCGGAGGTCTTCTTCGACGTACTGCTGAAGCGCTTCCCGACCCTGGAACTCGCGGTTCCCACAGAGGAGTTGACGTGGCGTCACGTCTTCATGCGGGGTCCGCTCGAACTGCCCGTCTCCTGGCGGTGACCGCGTGAAGCGTGCCCTCACCGATCTCGCGCTCTTCGGCGGCCCCACGGCGTTCCTGCGCCCGCTCCTGGTGGGCATGCCCACCGTCGGCGACCGGGCGCGGTTCCTCGCCCGCCTCGAATGGGCCCTGGACAACGACTGGCTGACCAACGGCGGCCCGCTGACCACGGAGCTCGAGGGCCGCATCGCCGACATCGCCGGGGTGCGGTACTGCGTCGCCACGTGCAACGCCACCGCGGCGCTCCAACTGGTGCTCAAGGCCTCGGGGGTCACCGGCCAGGTCATCATGCCGTCGCTGACGTTCGCGGCGACTCCCCACTCGGCTGCCTGGGTCGGCCTCGAACCGGTCTTCTGCGACGTCGACCCGGTCACCGGCTGCCTCGACCCCGCACGGGTCGAGGAGCTCATCACCCCCGACACCGGTGCCATTCTCGGCGTCCATCTGTGGGGCCGGACGGCCCCGGTCATCGAGCTGGAGAAGGTGGCCGCGGAGCACGGGCTGAAACTGTTCTTCGACGCGGCCCACGCCTTCGGCTGCACCTCCGGCGGCCGGCCGATCGGCGGTTTCGGCAACGCCGAGGTGTTCAGCCTGCACGCCACCAAGACGGTCATGTCCTTCGAGGGCGGGGCGGTCACCACCGACGACGGCGAGCTCGCCGAACGGCTCGCGGCCCTGCGCAACTTCGGCATCGACCGGGACAGGTCGGTGAACGCCGTCGGCATGAACGCCAAGATGAGCGAGTGCGCGGCCGCCATGGGCCTCACCTCGCTCGACGCCTTCGAGGAGACCCGCGCGCGCAACCAGGAGAACCACGCCCTGTACCGCTCGGAGCTGCGCGGCGTCCCGGGCATCGAGGTGCTGGCCTTCGACGAGGGCGAGCGCAACAACCACCAGTACCTGATCCTGCTCGCCGACCGGGAGGTCACCGGCCTGCACCGGGACCGGCTGCAGGCGCTGCTGGAGGCCGAACAGGTCTTCCCCCGGCTGTACTTCTCGCCGCCCTGCCACCAGATGCCCATCTACCGGACCGATCCCCCGCTCCGGCTCCCCCACACCGAGCGCCTGTCGGAGCAGGTGCTCGCGCTGCCCACCGGACCGTCGGTGTCCTTCGAGGACATCCGCCGGGTGTGCAGCATCATCCGGCTCGCCGCGGAGCGCGGTGGGCAGATCGAGGCGATGTGGGACCAGGCAGTGCCCGCATGAGCGCCATCGGTCCGACGTCCGACCCGGAGGTAACAGTTCTCGTGGACACCGCCCAAGCGGTCACGCCCGCGCAGGCGATCGAAGACGTGGCACGTCCCGGCGGGGACCGTGCCGCGGCGATCCGCGCCCTGCGCACCCGCCTCGCACTCCTCGGCGACACCGGCGAGGGGGCCGGGGAGCGGGCGGAGCACCTCGCCGACCTGGCCGTCCGGTACGGCTCTCATCCGTTCACCACGCTGGAGCAGGCCCGTCATCTGCTGGGCGTGGACCGGGCGGCCTTCGCGACGCTGCTCGGCCACTTCCGCCGCGTGCCCGAGCTCGGCACCGCCGTCCAGCACGGCCCGGAGGGCAAGTACTGGACGAACACCATCCTGCCGCTGGAGCGCACCGGCGCACTCGACGCGGTGGTGCACGGACGCCCGGCCTTCCCCTACAGCGTCGGCCTCTACCCGGGCCCGACCTGCATGTTCCGCTGCCACTTCTGCGTACGCGTGACCGGTGCGCGCTACGACGCCTCGGCACTGGACGCCGGCAACGCCATGTTCGCCTCCGTCATCGACGAGGTGCCCGACACCCAGCCCTCCACGGTCTACTTCTCCGGCGGGCTCGAACCGCTCACCAACCCCGGGCTCGGTGAACTGGCGGCCCGCGGCGGCGCCCGCGGGCTCGACATGACGCTGTACACCAACGCCTTCGCCCTCACCGACCGGACGCTCGAACGCCAGCCGGGACTGTGGTCGCTGCACGCGATCCGCACGTCGCTGTACGGACTGAACGACACCGAGTACGAGGCCACCACGACCAAGCCGCGCGCCTTCCGGCGGGTCAGCGCCAACCTGGGCGCGTTCATGGAGCAGCGGGCGCGGCGCGAGGCGCCGCTGCGCCTCGGCCTCAACTACATCGTCCTGCCGGGCCGCGCCGACCGGCTCATGGACCTCGTGGACTTCGTGGCCGACCTGAACGAGCACGCCCCGGACCGTCCCCTGGACTTCGTGACGGTGCGCGAGGACTACAGCGGCCGGGAGGACGGCGCTCTCGCGGCTGCCGAACGCGCCCAACTGCGCGACGCGCTGCGGGACTTCACCGCGTACGCGCGCGAGCGGACGCCCGCGCTGCACATCGATCTCGGGTACGCCCTGGAGAGCCTGCGCAGCGGGGTGGACACCAAGCTCCTGCGCATCACCCCGCAGACGATGCGCGGCGCCGCCCACGCGCAGGTCGCGGTGCAGGTCGATCTCCTGGGCGACGTCTACCTCTACCGCGAGTCGGGGTTCCCCGAACTCGCGGGCGCGCACCGCTACATCGCCGGACGCGTCACGCCGGACAAGAGCCTGCACGACGTGGTCCGGGAGTTCGTCGAGAGGAACCCGCACATCGAACCGCGGCCCGGCGACGAGTACTTCCTCGACGGCTTCGACCAGGTCGTGACGGCCCGCCTGAACCAGATGGAGCAGGACACCGCCGACGGCTGGGGAGAGCACCGGGGACTGCTGGGCGCGGACACGGGGCCGTGAGCGCGCCGCAGCGGGCTCAGCGGGCGGCCACCCGCTCCTCCAGCGCGGCCACCACCGCCTGGGGGCTGGGCTCGGCGCGGGTCTCGTCGCGCAGCGCGCGGGCCCGGTCGAGGAACGAGGCGTCGGCGAGCACGCGTGCCACGCTGTCGCGCAGGTCCTCGGCGCTCACCTCGCCCTCCTTCAGGTGCAGACCCGCGCCCGCGGCGGCCGTCTGCTGCGCGCGCAGCACCGTGTCCCACAGGAACGGCACCACGATCTGCGGCACCCCGTGGTAGAGGGCCGTCGACCAGGTGCCGTAGCCGCCGTGGTGGACGACGGCGGCGCAGTCCTCCAGGAGCACGTCCAGCGGGGCGAAGTCGACGACCCGGACGTTCTGCGGCAGCGGGCCGACCTCGGCCAGCGCGGCGGAGTCGGCGGTGACGACGAGTTCGGCGTCGACCTCCGCGAGGACCCGCAGATAGCGGTGCAGGACCTCGGGGTCGGTGGTGAAGCTGCTTCCGGTCGAGCCGGTCGTCAGGCACACCCGGCGCCGCGTCGCGGGCTCGCGCAGCCAGTCCGGGACGACGGCCCTGCCGTTGTAGGGCAGGTAGCGCACGCCCACCGTCGGCAGCGACAGGTCGAGCCGGAAGCGGGCCGGCAGCGTGTCGACCGACCACTGGCCGACCACCAACTCCTCGTCGTAGGCGACCCCGTGGCTCTCGGCGGCACCGGCCAGCCAGTCGCGCAGCGGGTCGGGGCGCTGTCCGGCGGGCCGTTCGCCGAGCAGCCGCACGAACTCCTGGCGGAAGTGGGCGTTGAGGTCGCTCGCGCTCAGCACGCGGGCGTGGGCGGCGCCGCAGGCCCGCGCGGCGATCGCCCCGGCGAACGTGTACGGCTCCCACAGCACGAGGTCCGGTTGCCACTGGCGGGCGTAGGTGACGAGGCCGCGGACGAACGACTCGTCGTTGATCACCGAGTAGAAGTAGGGAACGGACAGGTCGTACAGGTTGAACAGGTAGTCCCAGTCGATAACTTCGGGTTGGGACAGGTCGATGTCCGCGGAGTACTTCTGGATCTCCGCGCCCTTCTCCACCATCGCTTCGAGCAGACGGTGGTCCTCGCCCACGGGTACGGCGGTCAGCCCCGCCGCGGTTATCTCGTCCGCGAACGCGGGCTGGCTGGCCACGCGCACGTCGTGCCCCGCGGCACGCAGGGCCCCCGCGAGAGGCACGAAGCCGTGGAAATGCGAGGTGTGCGCGAAGGCCGCGATGAGCACACGCATGAACAACTCCCCCAAGGGCCAGAGCAATTGACGGACAGTCGCCGATTGTGCCCCGGCACCCGGATCCTGCCCACGCGCAACGGTCCGCGCTGGATCCGGGGACGAGCGCCCCTTGAGCGAGGCCCCCTGGAGCGCGCGCACACCGCCGGCGCCGGGCGGAGCCACGCACGCCACGCACGCCACTGAGAGAGGCAGAAGCAATGGCCGGTCCCCTCCCCCGCGGTCCTCGGCGGCCCCTGGTCGTCGTCCTGGGCGCCTCCGGGTACATCGGCTCCGCCGTGCTGCGGGAGCTGTCCCGCCGTCCGGTACGGCTGCGCGCGGTGGCCCGCGGCCCGTTCGCCCCGCCCGTCGGCGGCCCGGCGGCGACCGAGGTGGTGCGCGCCGACCTCACCGAGGAGGGCGCCGTCGCCGAAGCGGTGCGCGACGCCGACGCGGTG